>JAFGFO010000419.1 GCA_016931085.1 Thermoflexales bacterium | reverse complement strand
TGCAAAAGCCCGGCACATCCTGGTAATCTTCACCCCCGGCGAGGCTTTCGCCACGCCAGGCGTGATAGGCGCCGGCAACGCGGGCGATTTCTTCATCTGACAGCTCGCGGTGCGTCCGATCTATCAAGTAACCCATCTTGCGCGCATCAATAAACAGCGTTTGTCCGCGCCGATCATGGAAGCGGCTGTTCTTTTTGTTGCGCGCGAGGAACCACAGGCAGGCCGGGATAGGCGTGGTGTAAAACAGTTGCCCCGGCAGCGCGATCATGCAATCTACCAAGTCGGCTTCGACGATGGCCCGGCGGATGTCACCTTCACCGCTTGAATTGGAGCTCATCGAGCCGTTCGCCAGCACGAAACCGGCGATGCCAGTTGGCGCCAGGTGGTGGATCATGTGCTGCACCCAGGCAAAGTTGGCATTGCCCACCGGCGGTGCGCCATACTTCCAGCGCACGTCGTCGCGCACGCGCTCGCCGCCCCAATCGCTCACGTTGAAGGGAGGATTGGCCAGGATGAAGTCGGCCCGCAGGTCTTTGTGCATATCGTTGTGGAAGGTATCGGCCGGTTCAGCCCCAACCTTGCCCTCAATGCCCCGGATGGCCAGGTTCATCTTACACAAACGCCAGGTCGTCGGGTTAGATTCCTGCCCATAGATGGCAATGTCGTTCACTCGCCCGCCGTGCGCCTGGACAAACTTGTCCGATTGCACAAACATCCCGCCCGATCCGCAGCACGGGTCGTACACGCGGCCCCGGTATGGCTCAATCATTTCCACCAGCAGCCGCACCACCGATCGAGGCGTATAGAACTCGCCGCCGCCCTTGCCCTCGGCGCTGGCAAAGCGGCCCAAGAAGTATTCATACACGCGGCCCAGAATGTCTTGAGAGCGGCTCTGCGCATCGCCCAGGCCAATTGTGCCGATCAGATCAATTAACTCGCCCAGGCGCTGTTTATCCAGTGTAGGGCGAGCATAGTCCTTGGACAACACGCCCTTGAGACGCGGGTTCTCTTTTTCGATGGCAACCATGGCTTCATCAATCAGTTTGCCGATAGTAGGCTGCTTGGCGTTGGCTTGCAGGTACGGCCAGCGCGCTTCTTTCGGCACCCAGAAAACGTTTTCGGCGGTGTACTCATCGCGATCTTCGGCTACCTCGTAACGCGTCCGCTCGTCGCGCACATAGTACTCACTGCGGGGGGTGGCAGCCTCCTTCAGCAGCCATTGGTGGCGTTCCTCAAAGGCGTCGGAGATGTACTTGAGGAAAATCAGCCCCAGGACGATGTGCTTGTATTCGGCGGCGTCCATGTGGCCACGCAACTTGTCGGCGACAGCCCATAACTTTTCTTCAAAGCCCAGGTTTGCGCCGTTGGCTTTCTTCTTGTCAGTTTTCTTCCGTTGAGCCATTTACCCCTCAGACTTGCTTGTGCAGCTCCCGATCTATGCTTATTATACTACCCGTTCCTGCTTTTGACCAAGCAGCCAGCGGGGATTCGAGGCGAATCCCTAGGCGCTTTTGGCAAGCGATCGAGAGAATTGTACAATTTGAGTATTTCGAGGCACGCTGTAAACGCCAAGCGAAAAAGGCTGCAGTGGGATACAGGTGCACTAACGAGATTGCACCTGTCAAGATCAATTTTGTGAGGTGTGGACAGCACAAGCCACTACCGCCCCATCCGTCAATCAGCTATGAGACATCTCGGCGCTCACCGTCACCGGGTTGAAGCAAAAATACTGACCATGGAGGGCGAAAAGAAGCCCGATGCCGGCCGGACCTGAGCGGTTTTTCTCGATGGACCACTCTACCCGCTGCTGCTGGCTGCCAGGAGCGGGGTTCAGGATGATGGCTACGTCACACTCGTACTGCACCAACGATGGGCCAAGCAAGTTCGCCAGGCGAATACGACCGCCGCGCAAGCCCTCTTCGTCAGCAGCCGCTACAGCCACGACCGGCGCGCCGGTGGCCAGCGCCACATCCTTCAGCCCGGCCACCACATGCCCCACGCGAGCCAGGGTGTCCGGCTCAGGCACACCAATGGGCGGGATGTGAGGCACTTTCTGCAGGTAGTCCACAAAGAGGACGATGTCGTCGTGCCCCTGACCACGCGCCCACTGGACGTACTTTTCCAACACATCCACGGTCGTCCGGCGCGAGCTGCCGCGAACCAGGCAAAGACGATCCCAGTACGGCAGCAGGTTCGCCCACGCCCTCTGCGCCCCCGGCACCTGGGCCAATACCCAGTCCAAGCCAAAGAGGGTTGAAGGTTGCAGGTTTAAAGTTTCAGGTTCGAGGCCTGCGCCCGCACGCTCAGCCTCCAATGCCCGCAGAACCGCGTCGCGCAGCGCCTGGCGCGTCATGCCTTGAGGGTCATTGGCGGTGGGGTCGACCGACTCCAGGCCCATCAGCCGGTGGTAGAGATAAACCTCGGAATGCTCAAAGCACACGACGATGGCCGCCCGGCCAGAACGTGCGACGTTGCGCGCCATCTGCAGCACGGCCACGGTCTTGCCCACGCCTTGTGGCCCGCCCAGCAGCACCAAATCCTCAGCCTGTAAGCCGCCACCCAGGTAGTCGTCGAGCGGCGAAAAGCCGGTGGGGATTGGCCGGTAGTTGGCCAGCTTGCCCTCTTTCAGTCGCCGGTCGAACTCGGTAGTGACCTCGTACAAGGTGCGGGGGAAGCCTACGCCGGCGGGAAGAACGATACGCTCAGAGGCTTGAGGCATCGGCAGCTCTCATCAGGGTATTCCATCCGTCGGTCGAGGCGCAGGTTGCCCAATAGCGGCAGCCCGCACACTGATGGGAGGCAATGGCCATGCGCGGGACACCGGGGGTATTCACCGCATGCACAGCCGCAGCGAGCAGTGCCCGCCCCCATGCCGGATTGGAGCTGCCATACACGCTCACGGCTTCGCCCGTGCGAAGATAATGCACCTGGACGGCACGCCAGCTCTCGTCTTGCTCCATCACTGCTGGGGACTGTTCCGCTAACTCGGGGTTTGGCTCGCTCGATGCAAGGTTCTGCCCCGCCGGCACTTGCTCTTGCCCCGCCGGCGCGGGATCGCGCCACCACTCGTCACCCGCGTTCAACAGCGCCAAGACACGCAGATCGTGCAGCAGCGCTTGCCACGAGGCAGGCTGCTTGGAGAAATCGTAGACAACGGCCACCACGCCCGCCCGGCCGCGTTCCTGCGCACGGATCACCAGGTCCGCCCAGCCTGAAAGGCGATACCCGCTCCCGCCTGCGAGGCCAGACGGCAGGCTGACACTGTAGGGAAACTCGACGCCAACCAGATCATCCGTCCCCGGTCCCTGGTAGCGCAGGGCAATCTCGACCGTGTCGGAAAACACATCCCCCAGGCACTCGCCGTCCCGCAAGGAAATGGGAGGATCGGGAATGCGTTCGTCTACCGCGACCTGCAGCCGCAGCAGGCCGCGCACCTGGGCAGCGTTCAGATAAGCCTGGCTCTTGCGCGGCTCGTCGTAGGGAGTGCCATCGGACTTGAGAATCTCACCGCGCAAGAATGGCAGCAGCAGCTCGGTGCGCAAGTGGGCATAGCGGTCGAGCGCCGCGCAGGCCTCGTCCAACTTGCTCACTCCCCACTCGCCCAGCAGCACGCGCCACCCGGCCCGCACGGCCGCGAAGGGGGTGGGCTTGGCGCCGGCGTGCAAATCTCTCAACGCCTCACGCACGATCCGCCCGACCACATCCTCACCGGTGGGCGGCGCTTGGACGTTGGCCCGGAAGCGCAGAAAATACTCCATCGGACACCGCGCGTAAGCCGCGACATGCTCCAGCGTGTATTCTTTGACCGCGCCCTCTCCCCCTGGCGGCTCCTCCGGGAACAAGCGAACCGGCTCCCCCTCATCCTCTCGACCCTCAGCACGGCGTCCATCCAGCGGGCCTGCCGCTCCACCGAGCACGGCAGAAGAAAGGTCAAGCCCATCCCCCTTCCCTGTACCGGAGGCCGGGGAAGGACTCGCCCCCCACTGCTTGCCCCAAGCATTGCCACTAATGTAGTATGGCGTGGGGTCTCCCAGGGCAGCCTTGAAATCGGCCCAGGTCGCGCCCGGGTCGTGCTGGCATTTTGCGCCGAGGGCGCCATTTTCAAACTGGCAGATGCCACATTCGTAGCGGTCGCCGTCCGGGTCATCGTGTACCGGGCAATCTCGCAAGTTGTACCAGGTCACACTACCCTTTTGCCTGGTGCGATGCTCTTGCCCGGCAGCAGCCAGGTAAGCCTGTACATCCAGGCGGCGGTCTGTAGTGAGAAACACCGGCTTGCCGTTGGCCTGGTGAAGAGTATACGACGCACGGCCAGCGCTTCTCGCTTTGGCCATCGAATCACCGCCGGCCACAGGACAAACCTGGTCGGCCAGCCAATACAGCTTGTCCAACGCGACCGGCTCGATCGGGCCGGCGGGCAAGTCCAGGTGAGAAAGGCGGTGGGGACGGTCGGGCAGGTTGTCGCCTTTGCACGCCCACGTGCCGTACAGCTTGGTCAGGCGCGAAGCGTTGTAAACCGTGTCGTCCACGCTCACCAGGTCATCACTAAAGAGAGATTTGACTGCCACGATGCAAGCCTGCACCAGGTCGGTCGCTTCCTGCGTGTTGGGCAGATCAGGCAGCCGGTAGAGCAGGTGACCACCATTGCCCGACATACCAGCCAGGCCAGGCGGGAAGCCGCCACCACTCCTATCTTGGGGCGTACTTGTTTTTTCCAGCCAGGCTCTGACCGCGTCGCGGCGGTCCAGGGCGGCTGCCAGCTCTGCCTCCGAAGACGAAATGCCGGCCGGGCGGACGGGGTCAAAATCCAACAGCAGGAAGCGGCGCACGACGATGTCTACGTCGCGCGTCACGTTTTTGACCCACTCGGACAGGCGATTGGCCGAGCGCGCCAGCAGGGCGCGATTGACCGGGTTGAGCGTGAAATAGATGCCGCTGGCGCGCCCACCGTAGCGAGCAGCAGCGCGGGCGGCCAGCAGGAAATCGTCAAAATAGCCGCTGACCGTGCCGGCGCGCGGCACGTTGGGGATGCGGATCTCGACTACCTCGCCGGGCGCAAACAGCGCGCTCAGCACAGCCGTAATGTGTTCCTGGTCAACCGCCTGCGCGTTCTGTCTTGCCTTGCCCATTGCTTCCTCCTATCTGGCCTGGCAGCCAGGGACGCAGCACGCCCATCTCCTCCAGGTCGAGGAACTCGCCCGGCCGCGCGCTTTTCAAAAAAGCCCTGGACACGTGTTTGCCGGCCAGGATGCCCAGCACGCACACCTTGCACTCTCGCCTGAGCTGGTACACGACGTGAGCGAGGTCGCCGTCGCCGCTGGCCAGGTAAATCACCCTGGCCCTTTTGCGAGAGGCCCACGCGGTAAGGTCCGCCGCGATGCGGACATCCACGTTCGACTTGACCGCGCCGGCGCGCGATCCCGGCGACCCGCAGCAGACCCAGTTGTAGCCAAGCTCGATCAAGCCTTTCCTGAGCTTCTCGTAGGAGCCGTTGGCCGGCAGCTTGCCATCGCCCGGCGGGCCGATGTAAAAGTTCTTGTACGCGACCGGATAGCGGCCGTTTCCAGACAACTTGTCCAGCAGTTCGGCAAAGTCTACCTGCTTGCCAACCTCCTCGGCTGCATTCAAGATGTTCAGGCCATCGATGGCTAACGCTATGCTTCGTCTCTTGGCCTTCCTGGCCGCCTTCCGGATTTGCAAACCGCCCGTGGTTGGTGCTGCACTTGTCACGTTTAACCTCACCTCATTCTTGGCGGCCAGCCCGTCACAGCCGCTGGCCATCAGCCGCTTTGCGCTTGTCATCGGTCTTGAGCGCCCGCACGCGCGCGGCCTGCTTGTCCTGCAAGCGCGACGACAGGCGCGGCGCGAGCATGTCCAGCGGGACATTGGTGGTGATTACGCTGGGCAGCTCGCACACCAAGCGATGGTCGAGCACCTGGTAGAGCTTGTCTTGCGCCCAGGTGGAATCGTAAGGCGTGTCCGTCTGGGTATGCACTTCTGCGCCCAGGTCGTCCAGGATAAGCACTGGCGCATCCTTGACACGATCCAGCCGCCGGTCAAAGCCCTCGTTTTGCGATCCATAGCCGGCGCGCAAATAGTCCAGCAGAGCCGGCACGCTTTCGAAATAGGCCAGCTCGCCGCGATCCAACACGGCGTTGACGATGGCCGCCGCCAGGTGCGTCTTGCCGCGCCCGTTAGCGCCGATCAGGACCAGCCAATACCAACCGTTCCCCCACGGATCGCGGGCAAAGCGGGTGGCCAGTTCGAGCGCCTGGCGGTTGCCTTCCTCGACACGAAAGGTCTCGAAAGTCATGGCGTGGTAACGCGCCGGCAGCTCCGCCTTGAGCAGCTTGGCCTGCCTGGAAAGCGTGCAGGCGCACGGCACCAGCCGGTCGTAACAGGGATGTCCTGGCGGTAAATTGGCCGGCAGGTAATAGCCGGGGCAATCGTCCGGCGCAGGACATATGGCTACCCTGGGTGGTCGCATAGCTTCCTCCTGTACGGCCGTTTAGGAGTGAACCGAAACGGCCTAGTTCTCAAATCGCTCATAATCCACCTGCTCGAAGAGATCGGCGCGAGGGGAGGCATCCTTTGAGTCGCGCCCCCGGCCACGCTTACCCTGCCCAGTCCGGCAAGACAGGTTGTGCAGCGCCGACCGCAAATAGTCCAGCGGATCGCCCTCGATGGCGGCTCCGGCCACCTCGCAGGCCGTGATCCACACCGTTTCTACACCGTGCTCCTTAGCCAGCGCCAGGACGGCCGCATAGTCGGATTCCTGGGGCACCATGCGCACGCGCCCGCCCGGCTCCAGCCCTAACCCGATCAGCACGCCGATGTTTTGCGCCAGGATGGCGCCAATCTTTTGCCGGCGAACGGAGGGCTTGAGATCCTCGCGGGCCTGCATCCGGCGCAGATCGTCCAGCACCCGCCGGCGGCGCTCGGTGGCCGTCATCAGCGACAGGGCGGCCGCACGCAGCCCGGGCGGCAGCGTGCCGGTCCGGTCCCGAACGGTCTCGATCAAGCTCGAAAAAGCCTTGATTGCTTGCTCGCTGTCGGACGACACCGTCAGATTCAACTGCCCCAGCGCACTACTGCGCCCTGGCGCTATTTCCGCTCGAGCTCCGGCGCTACTGTCACCTGGCTCGCTGCCGAAAAAGCCGAGCGTGAGCTGACTGGCCCCGCCTTCGGTTTCCGGAGCAGAAATAGAATCGGAGGGGCCGCCGGCAGGGCCGCGCAGCGGCCCGCCTGCGGCAGCAGGCGTTAAAGCCAAAGGTATAGTTAATGACCACATCAATTTGACGTGGTGCGGCTCGAAATCGCCCCCACGCACCACATCAATTTGAGGTGGTGCGGAGGCCGTATCGCGCACCGCATCAATTTGATGTGGTGCGCCAGGCTGGTTTTCTTCCACCATCGCGCGGGCTATCTCGACCCAAGCGGGGCCTTTCTGGTCAGGCGACGGCATTGGATCGTACTTTTTGCCAACCAGCCGCTGCGCCACCAGGAGCGGCAGGTGGACCTCGTGCAAATAATCCGAGGGCAGTGTCACCACCGGCCGCTCACCGCGCCGGCCGCTGGCCGCCCACTGCCTGTCCACCTTGTCCTGGAGCGCCAGGTAGTGGCGGGCGACCGTGTTCAAATTGTGAAACAGGGACGACACATCCCACTGCTGGGCGTACTGGCGCGGCGTACTGGGGATGTTATCTGGTCCAAAGACCCTGGCCATCTGCGCACGGGTGTAATACAGCCGGCGAGTGAATACCAGCCCCATGCGGCGCAGCTTGGCCATGTAGCGATCCCGCGTCACGCCGGAGGCGCTCATGGGCAGGTTGCTCAGGCGCAAGACGTACTGGTGATCTTGCCTCAGCATCAGCACCTGGGCCAGCATCCACGCCTCGGCGTCGGTCAGCGTCTCGACCACTGTTTCCCCCTGGTAAACATAGCTGACGGCCAGGTAGCGGTAAAAACGGATGAACGCGCGGTGGAGCGTGACCTCCCCAAAGTCGACCAGGGGCATGCCTGTAGTGACCAGGATGAATTCGTCTATTGGATCTGAAGGCCGAACCTTCTCCATCAAATCACCTCTAAACATAACCATCACACCACGTGACGGCCCGCGCGCCTGGGCACAGCACAATTTGTGGCGGGCAAAAAAATGCGCCTATTTTATGCCAGCCAGAAATCAATCAAAACAAGAGATTGCCGGCGATCTCGTCCAGGTCGTCGTCTTCGCCCGGCAAGCCGGCGTTCACGATTTGCATGCCGCCCGAGCGCAGGGCGCTCTTGACGACTGGCGCGCGCTGGCGCGGCGGGACGGACTGGAAATAGGCAATCAAGTCGTCATCCTCGCCGGGCCGGAGCCGCAAGTCGATGCTGATCCTGAGACTGGCCTGCGCCAGCCTGGGGCGGCCTCGCCCGCCGCGACGCGCGTTTCGCATCCTTACGCCTCGCTGCCCTCGCTGGCGGCATGGCCGGTCTTGCGCCTGGGGCGGCTCTGCGACAAGCTCAGCTTGTACAGGCCGCGCGCGATGGACAGCACGGGATCGTCCGGCACGACGGCCCGGCCGTTGAAGCGCTGCGGCAGCACATCCTTGAGCAGGATCGCTCCCCCGCCGACGACCAACACGACCGCAAAGCGCCGCCAGGCATTGCCCCACTGCCGCTCGACAAAGCCCGTCACCTCGCGCGCCCAGACCGGCAGCGCCTCGGACACATCCAACTGCCCCGCGCGCAGTTGGGCGTCAAGCTCACCCAGCGAGTAGAGCCGCTGGGCATTGACGATATCGAGCAGCCGGCGCACGCCGGACGTGGCGCCGGCGGTGAATTTCTGCACCGGCGACTTGTCGCGCACGCACAGCAGCTCGACCGTGTTGAAACCGACCGAGATGATGCCGATTTCCTTTTTGAGATTGGCCTTGCGGGCCGGGACGAGCGCGCCGCCGTCGTCGAGCAAATAGTCGAACAGCGCGCCGACCGGCTGCGAGGTGACCTTGACGTCGGCCACCTCCACCTGGCAGCTTATGCCGTCGGCCTGCCAGTGGTGGCTGCCCTTCATCCAGCGCCGCACCGCCTCGACGTTGGCGGACACGCCGGCCGGGTCGCCGCTCATCGGTTCGAGCGGCAAGCCGACGGTGATCGCCAGCGGGGCATCGAGCGGGCCATAACACTGGGCATAGCGGGCCAGGCAGCCGTAGAACATGGCGATCATTTCCGGCGCGCCCGTCAGCCGCTCATAATCCAGGTTTTCCACCGGCCGGCCCCAATCGTGAGCGCCAGGGCCAACGTAGAACGAGCCGGCCGAGGTACTTACCTGCAGCGGCGGCTTGCGACTGCGCAGCCCCATCATGCGCGCCACGCGCTGGCTGCCGTCGACGGACACCTGCGACTCGACCTGCAGGCCGCCCTGGGCGCCAAACAGCTTGATGGCCCCCATCCCTTGATCCACACCGATAAGAATTGGTTGTGTATTCATTTTCACCTCTATTGAGTTACGAGTTTCGAGTTATGGGTTACAAGTTGAACGTTGAACGTTTGAACGTCGATTGTTTGACCATTTGACCGCGTTTGACTCATTTGACCGTTTGACCGCCTATACACACAGGGGGCCTACCCACCTGCCTTAGCCAGGCGGCGAAATTCGTCCGAGATAGCACGCCCCTCAGTGACCTTGTCCGGCTTGAGCAGCCAGCCGCACGCCTCCCACTTTTGGCCGATAGCCTTGATCTTGTTGCGCGACACACGCCTGGCCAGCTTGGCCGCCAGGTAGTCGATCCGGAATATCCCTCCTTCGCCGCCAGCCTCAACCGATTTGAGCAGCAGATTGGCCACCGCCTGTTCGTCGGGACTGAGCAGCGGCTTGGACTGCACGGCGGCAGCGACCTGGCGCGAGGCCTCGACGACGGTCTTTTTGTCGACCCAGAAGGTCTGCACCTCAAGACTCTCTCCATCCAGCCGCACCAGGGCACGGCCGGGGATGGTGATGTGCTCCGCGCCGCCTTGCCCCAACACCACCTCGCTCTGCTCGCGCCGGGCGCAGCGGAACTGGACGCGTGTTTTTAGTTGGTTGGTGATGCGCGTGTCGAGCAGGTTGGCCTTGAAATCCTGCCCGGCCAGCACCAGCGTGACACCGTACTTGCGGCTACGCATGGCCAACTGGCTGATGTAGCGCGCCAGCTCGCTGTTCCTGCCGGCCGCCTCGATCAAGGCGCTGAATTCGTCAAAGATGGCCACGATCCAGGGAAGCCTGGGCCCCTCCCCCGACCCCTCCCCGGCGCGGGGAGGGGAGCAAGCTTCGTGATACTCGGCCAGAGATTCGGGAAAGCGCCCAGTGGCCGCGTACAGCACAGAGCGGCGGTCGATCTCGGCCAGGAGCTTGCCGGCAAGCCGCGTGGCGCTTTCCACGTCCTGGGCGATGGGGGCTTGAAGAATTGGCCAGCTCTCGGCCCAGGCAAAGGTCAATCCCTCCATATCGGCCAGGTATAGCTCGACCGGCAAAGGCTGGCGCGCGAGTTGGTAAACCAGGCTGCGCAGAAAGGCAGACTTGCCGCTGTCGCTCGACCCGGCCACGATGATGTGCGTGAGGTGGCGCAGATCTTTCCAGACCGGCCCCCGGTGTGACTGCCCAAAGCCAATGACGTACTCGCCGGCCGGGCGCTGAGCCAGATCGAGTGCGACCTTTGCCGGCAGCCGCACGCGTGGGCGCGGCTTGAGCTGCACCACGTAGGTCACGCCGTTCTTTTCCGTCACCCACACCGGCAGTCCGATGATGGCCTTGAGCTGCACCAGGAGGTCCTTTTCAATCAGCGTCGCCACCCGCACGTGCCCCAGGCGTTCCACGTCGACCTCGTAGGCGGCATAGGCGTCGCCGGCCAGGTAAATCGCGCGGAGCGGGATCTCGAACAGACGCCCATCTGTCTTGTTGATGACGTGGACGTAATACTTGAGCGTCCGCACCATCTTGCCGCCGATGAACTCGGCGGTGGGCACGAGCGGCGACGATACTTGCCTCGCGGCCGGGTATCCCAGGGCTGTGTTGTGCATAGCGTCCATCTTTACCTCGCTCACGCGCCGTCCACGCCCGCCGGCGAGGCGGGATCGGCAAAGGGGTTCACGTCCTCAGACGAATGATCCAGCGGCAGGTCCTTGAGCACGTGCTCGATCGCCTGCACGGCCTGTGGACCATTGAAAACGATGACAGGCGGCAGCCTGGGCGATAGCCTGTGCGCCAGCGAGCGCGCCTGCGAATGGGGCGAGACGTCGATCACGACACCATCTCCCGCCAGGGACGCACCGCACGCCGCCCCACCAACACTATCCCCCCTCACCTCCACCGGCGACCCGGCCGGTGGATTGGCAGGCGGGGGATGCAAGTGATTGGCCCAAGCTCCCAAGGCGGCAGCCACCCTCGACCCGACGTAACCTGTCCCTACGACGATGACAAGCAAAATCAGGACGGCCGCACCGTAGACCGTATCCTCCGATCTCTGTTGGTAGGCGGCTGCCACTGCCTGCCGGGTGGTCGTGGCCTGGACGGCTGCGACGGTTCCGGCTGCGTTTCTCTCGTCCGCCCTGGCGGTAGCCGTCCGTCCGCGGGCAAGCTCCTTCATCGCCTCGCGTGTCTGTTGGTGCTCGACTGCCGCGCGAGTCTGGGCGGCCTGCACCTCCAGCGCCGTCTGCGTTTCCTGGAGCTGGACGGTCGCCGCCAGGCTGGCCGCTTCGACTGTCTGCCGGGCCATGTCGAGCATCGCGTTCGAAGCGATGGCCGTTTGAGTGGCGATGGCGGCCGACTGAGCCGCGCGGGCCGCTGCCGCGCGGGCGGCAGCCTGGTCAGAAGCGGCCCGCTGAGCCGCGCCGAGGGCACTGGTCGTGGCCGCGGCGTCGAGCGCGGACCTGGTTCGCAGGGCATCCACTACACCTGGCGAAGTCTGACCGCCCTCACTTCCCACGGTCGCAGCGCCTTGCGCCCCGGCGGGCAGGGGCGGGATCGACAGGGCAAGCACTAGAACAGCAGTTGCAAGCGCACCCAGCACAGCGGCCATCCAGCGCTTCACACTATCCCTCCTGCGGCGATTTCCTCGGGCGCCGAAAGCAAAAGCTCGCGAATAAAGCCCTCGGCGTCTTCGGCCTGAAGCACCGTCACCGGCGGCAAGGCCGGGCGCAACTGCGAGGCCGGGCTGATCAGCGACCTGGCCACCAGCCCCACCTGCTGCTTGACGCGCGGGTTTTCATCTCCCCTCGTGGCAGCGGCCATCAACGACACGGCCTGGGCCTGGGTGGCCAGTTGGGCCATGGTGCTTTCGGAACCGGGCAGCGGATAGTGAGCCGTGATCCCGGTCGGCGACAAGGCGGGCATTTCGCCCCGGCGAATGGCAACAATCGCGCTAGCCAGAGCGGCAGCGGCGTTGGCTGCCTGCTCAAAGACGGTCGGCGTGCGGTAGATCGAGCCAGGTCCCAGCCCGCGATTCGGGTCGTGAAAGGCGACCCACCCCAGCCCGTGCCGGACGATCACCGGGTACTGCCCGGTGCGGTTGGGGTAAATGGCAGTGGCTCGCTTGTTCAGCCAGGCGACCAGCGCAAAGGCGCTGCCGACGAACAAGACCAGCACGCCCGTGCCCGTGCCGGTAAAGATCAGCACATTGCGCAGCGTGGCAGCCGGCACAGCGTTCCAGGTGGCCTCGGCCTCGGCACGCGCCTGGTCGGCCTGGGCCTGGAGGGCCTGGCGCTCGATGGCGCGCCGGGCGGCCTCATCCCTGGCGGCTGTGGCCACACGGGTCGCTTCCGCCTCGCGCACCGGATCGCGCACGACGAGGCCGCTCCCGTCAAGCTCGACCTGGCACGCGGCCAGGGCGGTGACCAGGACGACAAAGAACAAGATACCGCCGGCTGCTGCGGCCAGCGTCATCACGCGGTGTCTGAGCCTTGCTTTCACTGCTTCACCTCGCTTTCGCACCCATCCAGGTACATCGGTGTTTAGGGCAGGGCCAGCTTTTCGACGGCGGCCTGCCTGTCCGCCTCGGTCGAGCGGGTATAGCGCGCGGTCGTATTGATATTTTCGTGCCCCAGCAAATCGCTCACCGTCACCAGGTCGACGTCGCCTTCGCGCAAGAGCAGCGTGGCGAAGGTATGTCTGAGCACATGGGGCGATACGCCCTTGATGCCGGCGTGCCGCCCGTACTTGTTGACGATGCGCCACACGCCGGCGGGCGTAATGGCTGCGCCGCGCTGGCTGACAAAAAGATGGTCGCCATCGGCCGGCTGGCGGCGCACGGCCAGGTAATCGCCCAAGGCGCGCCGTACGTCGCCGTTGAGCGGGATCTCGCGCGATTTTTCACCCTTGCCCAAGCGCACCAGCAGCTTGCCCGAACGCGGCTTGATCTCGACGTCGCCAACGGCCACGTCGCACAGCTCGCTGACGCGCAGACCTGTATTGGCCAGCGTCGTCACGATGGCGATATGCAGCGGGTTGCCCCACTGCTGGGCCCGGCGCAGTATGCGGTTGAGCTCGGCGCGTTCGAGTGCCTTGGGCGGTGACTTGGTTTGCCTGATGCCCCTGGTTTCGGCCGTGGGGTCGGTCTTGAGGAGCCCGCGTTCCACGGCCCAGCGGCAAAAGGCGCGCAGGGCTGCTCGCCTGCGATTGGTGGTGGAGGGCCTGGCGCGCCGCACGGTGGCCAGGTAAGCCAGGTAAGCGCGCACGTCGTCGGCCGTGATCTGGGTGGGGTCGAGCGGCTCGCCGTAAGTTTGCTCGATCCAGGAGGCATAGTCGTTGAGATCGGCCAGGTAGCCGCGCCGGGTGATGGCGCTCTTGCCCTGGCGGGTCAGCTCGGCATCGAAATCATTGAATAGTGTCATTGCATTCATCGCCTGATAGCTCACCTCACGCTTGCCTACTCCCCCCGCATATAGAGAAGAGATAGCGGTCAGGTTGCGGGGCGGCTGGAAAGTCGAAGTGCATCACAACTGAGCTGGGCGCACTTGTTGCCCAGCCTGGCCAGGTACGAGTCCACAATCTGGCGGATCGTGCGTTCGTTGGGGCGCCGGCCGGGACGCTTGCGGCCGTACGTCTGGCGCAGCGCGACAAATACGGCCCTATCTTCCATGCCCATCAGCCGGCGCGCCCCCATCCATGCGCGCAGCGCCGTGCAGGCTTGCTCTGTCAAGCCAAGGACTGAAGGGCCGCTGCGGCCAAGCACCCGGATGACGCCGGCGTCCAGGTCGACGTCGTCCACGTTGAGGCGCTGAATCTCGCCCACGCGCAGGCCGTTGGCCATCAAAGCCATCATGGCCCGGTCGCGCATGCCTTTCAGACTGCCGTCCGGCAGGCTGAGCAGCTTGTGGAGCGTGTCAGGCGGCAGCCGCCTGGCGCGTTTATCGTCACGTTGCCGAGTTTTGCCACTCACTGTTTTGCCAATCGTTATTATTGCTTGTTATCGTGTCTATTTCGTCGTTCGCCGCTAGTGCTTTTGTGTTAGAATACAATTGCGTGTTTCGAGCTGCGAGTATGCCCGATTGTATATTACGTAGCCGTAATGTCTATTTATTAGACAAGTATACACCGTCGCGCGCCGTTTGTCAAGTATTTATCCATTTTGGACAGCAAAAGACCACTACTTGATGGTAAAATTTTGGTTGAAATAGGTCAAAAAATGGACACTCAAAGCTTTGTGAATTGGCTAAACGGCGAAATCGAAACACGCGGCTGGTCGTACCGAGAGCTGGCTCGGCGTGGGGGTTTATCTCATGGTAGCATTTCCCTGGTTGCCAATGGGCAGCAGCCAGGTCCAAAAGTTTGTATAGGCATCGCCCAAGCCTTTGGCATCTCCACCAGCGAAGTTTTATATCGGGCCGGGCACTTGCCCACCGCGCCCCGCTCGGGCGAGGATCCCACCACCCGCGAGTTGATGGACATTATCAAATTCCTCGACGACAAGGACCTGGGCATGCTACTTCGCATGGCACAGGCATTGCTGAAGGAGGAGGCGCAGAAGGGGGCGTCAAAGCGGGCGGCCAAGAAGCTATCTGGGAGGACGTGAGAGCGCGTTATCGATTGTAGCACCTCGCAACTCGCCCGAGTGGGTCAACCAAGAAAAAGGGCAACGGGGGAGGTAAAGGATGAAAAAGAACAGGCAGTGGCTGGTTGATATGCTAGAAGCGTTGATCAGCCGCCTGTCACCCGATGGACGGCGCCTACTTTTGTGGTTTGCCCGTTGGTTGGCCACTGTACTCGATTGGCTGCGGGGTGGAGGGGAAGATAGACGGAATCGAGCGTTCAAGCGCTGCCCGGGGTTGTGCCTCTGAAAAGTGTGGCACACTGAATCACCCTAGAAATCTAGATTGATCCTGCACATCGGCGGGTGCATGCCAAAAGTCCGGCACCTGTTGCGGTGCAAGCAGACTGTATTGCGGAGGCCCCCCTATGCACACTCTGCAAGGTTTCTTTTCGAACCGCCTGCAGGCTGCGCGGAACCACGCCGCGCAGTTGACAAGCTGGCGACCGGTCTATCGTGCCTTGGCCTTACTCACGCTGCTGTTTGGCCTGTGGGGCATTGGCCGGGTGGCCTGGACTGTCAACCAGCCGATGGGCGGTTTTTTGTGGTATTACGACGAAGCCGTCAGCGGCGGCTGGATCGTCAACCTGGATACTGGCCTGGATTGGCCGGGCATCCAGGCCGGGCTTCGTCCGGGCGATCGCATCCTCTCTATTGACGGCCGGCCAGCGGCCGAGTTCGGGCAGATTTATCACGCCCGGCCGCCTGGCGACAGCATCACATACCGCGTGCGGCGGGATGGGCGCGAGATAGATATCCCCGACATCCCCATCGTCCGCTTTAGCTGGGGTATGTTTGTGTACAGCCAGGCAATCATGTTTGCCGTCGGCTTGATCTTTTGGCTGTTGAGCGTCTTTGTTCACAGCGCAACACCCGAAAGCGAAGCGAGCTACACCTTTAGCTTTTTTACGCTGTTTGACGCACTGCCCTTTTTCTTTCACGCTTTTTCGGTCTCGGTCAATGCTCCCCACTATCCACAAGCGATTTCGTTTTTCACCTGGAAGCCAGCCTTTGCACTCGCGGCCGCAACCGGCATCCACTTTGCCACCATCTTCCCTTCTAGAACCCTGCCGCTGCCATGGCGTTTCTCAAGGTCAGGTATCCGATACACCTCTTACATCGCTGCTGTGTTGTTGATTGCCGGCTATGTCTTGACCAGCTTGCTTGGAATGAGACAGTGGGAAGCCACAGCGTATACGTTGAACCTGGGATCATTGTTTGTGGGTCTTCTGGTCTGTGCGATGCTATTTACCTGGGTATTGGTTCGAGACAACTCGTTTATCGCGCGCCGCCAGGCCAGGGCAATGCTTGTTGGCTGGGCCATCAACGCATTGCAATTGATCCCCCTCCTGGTCAAGTTGATCTGGCCCCACGCTTCTACTCCTTCCTGGAACCTGGTGACCTTTTTGGGGTCGGCCCTGCCGTTGAGCATGGTGTATGCTATCCTGCGTTACCGGCTGTTTAGCGTGCGTCTCTTTCTGCTGCGCCTATTGCGCTATATCGCGCCAGCTTTCGGCGGCGTGTTTGTCTATCTCGCATTCCTGGGAATCTCGATCAACATAGTGTGGTTTGACCAGGCCCTGGCCGCACTCACCAGGCTGACGTACCAACACATCGACTTGAGGGCAACCCTGGCCACCTCGCTGGCCGCATTTGCCACTTTCTGGTTGTACACCTCGGTCAGCCTCTGGTCTAGCCGGCAACTATACGGTCTGGAATCTCGCCTTTCTTCTATATTGGTTCACCTGTGCGATCAGTTGGACGTTCACAATGGCTATATCGCTTTGCGCCAGGGCGATGCTTTTCAATTCCGATCTGTCCACAACATGGCGCTGCCCAATCACCTTCTAGACCAGCAAACGGTGTTGGACCCAGAAGAAGGCATCGCGCTCAAGGTGCCGCTCGGGATCGCAACGCAGACGACCAAGACACTGCTGGGTATAGTCGCACTGGGGCCCAGGCTGGATGGTTCTGTGTATACGGCACAGGAGCAAACCTTCTTGCACGAGACGGTGGCTGAGCTGCTTGCTTCCAGCCTACACCACATCCAGCAATTGGAGCAGTTCTCGGACGCGGTCAGGGTCTCTTTTCAGATGGCCACGCAGATTCAGCAGCAGGAACGGGACTTGCAGCGCCAACTGGCCCAAGCATTCCTGGCCGGGCCAGAAATGATCACCTATGCTGAGGTTGACAAGGCTTTGTGCGTGCTGCGCGACGCCCCACGCGGTGACAAGAGCGATCTGGGCGAGTCGAAGCTGGCCGACCTGCCCACCATTCGCGCCAGGTTAAAGGCGCAGGGACTGGAGCAGCCCACGCTTCATCAGAAAGGGCTGGCGCTACAAGCTCACCTGCGGCAAGTCATTGACTCGATCGAGCTCCAATTGCCCCAATCCCTCACGGGCGAAGAGCGGCAAATCATCGAGTCGCTCAAGCACGCGTTACCCCAGTCCGACACTGATAAGCAGCAAGTCGTCAAAGCGTTCTCCAAACTACCCCCATCTCTCTTTGACAAGTGGAAGCAGTACCTGATCCTGAAGCACGGCTTTGTACCCGATGCAAAATGGACAACGCTGCACGGTGACCTGGATTTGTCGCAGGCGGACTATTATCGCAAGCGCAAAGCGGCCATCCGAATGTTGACGGTACAATTGCAAGAGCACGAACGCGCCTTGGGCAAAGCTGATAACGACTTGATAATAGGCCAGTCGCCCAATGTGGTATAGTATAACCATCAGGGACACGCAACGTGTCTCCAGGCTGTGTGCTCTTGGGGTGCAAAAGTAGAATGAACAGATCTCAAAATCCTCACTTTGCCGGACGCCAGTCCGAACTGGCGCGCTTTGCGCAATTATTGCAGGGTGGAGAACCGCTGACCATCCTCAACGTGCACGGGCCAAGCGGCATAGGCAAGTCTTGGCTGCTGGAGAGGTTTCGCCAGATGTGCGAAACAGCCCGCGTACCCTTTGCTTTTCTCAATCCCCGTGAGGTGAGCAATGACCCCGTCAGTATATTGACTGGGTTTGCCCGGCGGATGGGCCTGCAGGTCGAGTGGGATGAGAGCAACTGTGGTTTTGATCAATTGCTCCCTAATTTTATTGATGCGTTGCGTTCGCTGGACGCAAGCGTCATTGTGCTCATGCTAGATAACTATGATCAGATGTTTGACCTGGACCCACAAGTACGCCACCTGGTTCGTAATCTGGCCCAGCAAGCTCCCCTGGATGGTTACTCTGGCGATAGGCAGGTCAACAGTGTTGATGAGAGCACATCCAACAATTGGCCGCGGTTCATCCTCGTTGTTGGCAGCGAGAGACCACTTGGCGAACTATGGCCACTCAGCCCCATTTATCGTGATTTGCTGCAGGCAATGCCGCTGCACGATTTTACATTTCAGGAAACCGTCGATTACCTAACCCAATTGGGTGTGCCTTCAGGGCTGCACCAGGCTTTTTTCCACTTGACCCAGGGCTACCCTTTGGCCCTGGCATTGGCACAATGGTTGGATTTGCCCGAGATCGGCGGCCAAGAAATAGAGAGTCTCTTGCCTACCCAGGACCGGGAAAAGCTGGTATGCGAGATTCTGGAACGAGCGCTGCGATCCTTGGAGTCTGATCCACTACGAGCACGAGTTGTCGAGTCACTGCGTGTGAGCGCTGTCGTGCATACCTTTGATCAACCGCTGCTGTCGGCTATGCTGGATCAAGGGGTCTTATCTGATGACTTGTTCGACCGTGTGACAGCTCTCTCAATGGTTGTGGGCTACCAGCAGCCAGGCCGGCCGCGCACGTTTACCTTGCATGGCGCATTGCGAAAAGCTATTTTAGAGGACGCTGAAGCGAGAGGACTCAAAGACACGCTTGACGAGTACCGCCGCCGGGCGCTTGCTTTTTACACGGCGAGACGTACGGGGGTGGAACAAACAGAAGCGATGGCAACATGGGGCCTGGACGTTCTCTTTTTGCACGGCAACACCTTGATTCATCACTTGTTCTTTGACCGCATCTTGGCGCCATTATCCACTGGCCTGGCGTCTTTTAATGAGCTAGACAAAGCAGCCGAACCCTTGATGCGAGGATGTTTCTGGTACAAGGCCACGCATTTTGAAGGTGAACCGCTCGATCGGCTTGTACAGCAAACTTGTGACTGGGTGGTGCTGGACCACGCTTTACATAGAGAGACGCTGCGTTATTTTGAGGTCATCCGCCGCACGGATGCCTCCGGTCTAGACCGGCTCTGTGGCTTTATCCTCAACGTTCCTGTAACCTCGGTCACACTGCCGCTTTTGCGCCAAGACACACTGGGGATAGTGTACGAGCAGGGTGTAGGAACTCTTAATGTTGACGAGCGGTGCTATTTTTTGTTACGCCTTGTCGGCGACGATTTGGATATCCAATCGGCCCTGATACGCGCAATGTTTACCAAAATGGCCCATCAAAAATTTGACACGCTTATCACAGCTACCCCATGGGATCAGGTCAACTCGTTACTGAGTGTGCTGGGTTTTGAAGTGCTGGCACGTGGCGTCGAACACGAAGGATACACATACACTATATCGCGATTGGGCGTGAAAAAGTTTGGCGGTCCTCTAAAGTGGTTATTCCAACTGGTTAGGCAGGACGTGGAACTGCCTGAACTTGCGGATTGGGAATTGTTCAAAGGAATGCTCCAGGAATCCTTGGAAAGGTTGCACGAACCCCACCAGTTAGCCGCAAGCCCACTGATTGACGAGTTCGCCCTGGCCAGTCTCGACGCCACCGCCTGGCATCGAGCACAGGCATTGACGCTGACTTTGCAGACAGTGCTAGAAACAATGCGTTTGCCCCCCAATCTGGCTCGACCAGATGATGATTTCCACGTCCTTAACGAAAGTTTTGGAATTGTGGACGAGGCTTGGCAGCGATTCGAGTACAGCCTCCCACCGCAAGCGCCAGAAATTCGTAAATGTCTCCATTGTGCTGTCCCGAGCACCTACTATAACTACCGGAATCGAGCCCTGGAAGCCTTTGCGCGCGCTTTTCGGCGCCAGTTTGGCAAAGCTTGAACAACTTTTGGACACTTTTTGGACGCAGCATATAGCCTCAGACCCTCTATCTATTGTATAGTAATAGTGTAAAACGACTTGCTATTCAACATTGTAGGAGGGAAATGGTGACTGTTCAAACAACCGAACTGCGTCGGGCATTGGAATCGCTCTGGAGCGACGTGGCAGCACTCTCGCACAACCCCTTGATCGATCAATTGGGCCTGATCAAGGATGGGGAGCGCGATGACTATGAGCGAGCGATGACGCTCATCAACGCCATCTTGAAAGCCGGGCAGCAGCTCAAGGCCAGGGACGGAAATGACGCTTTTGCGCTGCTCAATCAGGCGTATGGCCTGGAGGGTGAAGCGCGCCGGCAGCGCGAGCTCAACCTGGCGCGACCTGGTGGGCAGAGTGACCGGCTCGGATTAGATCAGCAGGATTATGAAAAGCACCTGGGTGCGGCCATTGGCAAATTGGGCCATGTTCTTGCCGCAACCCTGGATGCCTAGTGGCTAGTGAGGATTACCTCATCAAGAGCACCCCTTTGGGGGAGGAGGTATTACGATGAAAAAACGACACACATCTACTTTATGGGCGATCCTGGTTATGGGGGCGATCGCGCTGCTCGTGACGGCCAGCAGTGCCGCCGCGCCTGTGGCTGGTGGGGCAACCGTCACAGAAACGGCGGAGCAAGCTGTCTATGATGTAACTGGTGTGCCCAGCTTACCCATAGTGGAGGGTTCAGCGACCACCTCGTTTGAATATTGGCCGCTTGAGTACCCCGATACAGGCCTTGTTTATGTTGATGACCCTTCTGTGTTGCAGAATGTGGGGAACGAGTTTCTGCTAACTCGGCTCAATAGCGACTTTGGTCTGCGTGATGTTATTAGCGGTACAAAGTATCATCCTGGCCTTGACATGGCAACTGAGAAAGGAACCCCTGTTGTAGCGGTCGCCGATGGAATCGTGATAGAGATCAAGGCTGGAGAATTAATGAGCAAGTGGCCAAAGGAAAAAGGTAAATTCAAGCCCGCCCTGGCTTATGTCACGATCTTCCACCCCGAACTGGGCATTTGCACAAAATACCAACATATTCAACTCTCGCCAGTTAATTTCAACGTAAATGACAATGTCCAAGCAGGGGACATTATTGCGTATAGTGGGCCTTCAGCTTGCCCATCGAGTTGCCAAAACAATCCCAAAGAATGTAGCTGTGGGTCGTATGGGGCACATCTCCACCTGGGTGTTATCAAGGAACAGCCTCATACTCACTGTTGGGAGTATAGCAATAGTATGGTGATGTATCACAACCCGCTTGAATTCTTCCCATATCTCAATGCTGACGTCCCTCAGTTTTCAGAGCTTTTTGTGCGGTTGCTCGGGCAAACCTCGTATTCGCAAGCAACCGGGGATAACACTTCCGCCATCATCAAACAATCCAAGCCGTTTTGGGTTTCTACAGAGGTACGCTCAGATGACAAAGATATTGACCAGGTCAGTGTGTGGATATCTGACTTTCTATTCCAAGACGTTCAGGATATCTATGCTTATGGGAACCTCGTTTATACATTTGATTATTACTCGGGCACATCCGGTCAGAATGAAAGCATGTATTTTAATCAAGCGATTTTGACGGATGGCGGCGCAAGTTTTGCCAACGGTACTCCTCCTGAAAGAGAGTCTTATGTTTGTCCTGGCAGTACTGGCTTGGGCCTCCAAAGCAATGATAAATTTTATGTGCTATTCGACCCTACCTACTGGATCAAGGACAACAACACGTACTATCTCACCTTCATCGCTCGTGATGTTTTAGGGAATGAGACTCACTCCCATTATTTATTCATCCAGGCTATCAACTGAATTTGTGAGTGCCAGGAGGCTCTAATGTTTACAAGAAAATTGCTCAATCTGTTCGTCGTCATAGCCATTTTGCTCTCTACAATCTCATTTGACTCTGCGCCAGCCCGAGCAAGCTCTCCCTCGCCCACTGACAAAGGGGACCGGGGGATGAGGGTCTATCCCGTCTATCTGCCCGACCGCGTCAGCGCCCAAGTGGCAGCCTCATTTGTCGCTCAACCTGCTGCATTTTCTGCCGCGCCAGAGGCAGCCTTTGCCCAAGATGCTTCCAGTTCATCCGGCGACCCCGACTGGACCTCGCACGAAGCTGACGACGTGCGCGCAATGGCCAGAACCGACTTGGGCACTTTTGCTGATGCGAGTGCAGCCGCTACTGGGCTCAGTGATACGCCTGTCTGGACATCAATCGAAAGTGACGATTCGTGCGGGTTGGCTTGGGGCGATTATGACAACGACGGCGACCTGGATCTGGTGTTTGCTAACCGCAATGCTCCCCTTCGCTTGTATCGCAACGATGATGGAATGCTAACGCGCTATGCAGCCTGGAGTTCACCGGAAGTTAACAATTCCTGTGATGTGGCCTGGGGTGACTATGATCACAACGGTTATCTCGATTTGGCTGTCGCCAATATGGACTTGCCAGACCGGGTATACGGGAATGACAAGGGGGAGTTGGCCATGGCTTGGGAAACACCCTGGAGCGAGGACACCCGCGCTGTAGCCTGGGGCGATCCTGATTTCGATGGTTATCTAGAACTCGCCACAACAAGCCAGGATAGCACTACACGTATATACAAAAACCAAAATGGCCATTTGACCTTTACCTCGCCCTGGCGGTTAGAAGACAAAGGAATCGACTTTGAATCAATTTACCGTACACCTTATGATCCTTATAGTGGTGGGTATTATGACAACTTTTACTGGGGAATTGCAGCGATAGGTCCCCACAACGCTTGGATAGTAGGAGGAGTTTGGTATCCCCCTTTGAGTTTGATTAAATATACCAACGATGGGGGCGTAACTTGGAGTCAGTGGACGAGCGAAACCGAAGGTTTTTTGCACGATGCCGATTTCGTTGATGAACAAACCGGATGGGCTGTTGGCACCAGTGGGACTATATTACATACAACGGATGGAGGCCAGACATGGAATTCTCAACAGACAACCACGACTCTTACCTTGCGCGATGTAGAGTTTATCGATGCACAAACCGGCTGGATAGCAGGAGATGACGCATGGAGGTATGAGGAGCAAGGAAGCAATCATATCATTTTGAACACCACAGACGGCGGCGCGACGTGGCAGACGCAACACACTGGCAATGGTTCTGGGTTGCGCGCGGTCACCTTTATTGACTTGTACAATGGTTGGGCTGTAGGGCAGTCTGACGCCGGGTACATGATTTTGGATACAGGTGATGGTGGAGCCACGTGGAATATGCAAATTGGTGGTTCAAGCGGTGACGTGTTGGAAGATGTCACTTTTGTTAACAGCCAGGTTGGTTGGGCCGTGGGATCGCATCACGATGCCGAGTGCTATTATAGTCGCTGCCCTTTTATGGTACACACGCGAGATGGCGGAGTAACATGGAACAATGTCCCTATCAATGGTTACTGTAATACATACTATTTTTGGACTCTGGATGCTGTTGATTTTGTTGATGAAAACAATGGATGGGCTGTAGGATCACTTGGTAGTAATAGCTCTGGCTTCGCACTCCACACGCAGGACGGTGGAAATAGTTGGATATGCGAGATTAGAGACACTACACAAGAAAAGATTGCTTTTAACTTCCTTGATGTCACAACCTCAGATTTCAACACGGTCTGGATAATAGAATCTGTTGATCGTTGGTATACGGGGGCAGGGATTTTCCGTACTACCGGTGCAGATTTTGGACGTTCGCTGGCATGGGTGGATTACGATATGGATGGTGATTTGGATTTGTCCGTTGGCCGATATGGCATGGACGACTTGATCTATCGCTACGTTTACACCAATGGGCAATACGTGTTTGTCCCTGCAACCCATGTTCTCGGTCAAAATCCTGACCCTCGTATAACTGATGATGACATATACTTGCGGGCCACGAGTAAGCGCACCACGACCGATCTGGCCTGGGCTGATTTTAACGGTGACGAGTGGGACACCCTACCGGACCTGGCAACCATTGAGGATGGGCAGGTGGCTATATACACCAACACAGGAAAACTTGTGCCCGCACTCGACCAGACATTTGGCAGTGGGTACGAGAGACTGGCATGGGGCGAGTGGTTTTCCGGGACCAGCTCTGTGCCTGCGCTCGCTGCGGTTGGCTTGGACCGAGTCTCGGTGTACGAATATGTTGCGTATAGCAACACTTTTGAATTGGTATGGGAGCAATTGGGTGGTGGCAGTCAAGATGTTGCCTGGGGAGATTATGATGATAATAGCAGCCTGGATCTGGCGGTCGCAGTCAATGGACCCAACCGCTTGTACCACCACACTGGCAAGTTGCACATGAGTCTTGCTGGTGTACTGTCGGGATATAATACAACCCATTGCACTTGGGGAGATTATAATGGAGACCAATTACTCGATTACGTGTGTACAAGAGGATATCCGTTTGAATCGTCTGTTTATCTCAATAATGGGAATGGACTTGACGCCGGCTTCAGCCCGGGTGGGGGGGTGCTCGCGGCAGGCGATTATGACAATGATGGTGATTTGGATT
>JAFGFO010000418.1 GCA_016931085.1 Thermoflexales bacterium | reverse complement strand
TGGATATTCTTTTCCGAACCTGTCCCGGCGGTACTGGCGCGCAAAATGGGTGCCTTCCTTCTGACCCAGACGATGGAGCGTCGGCCCGAGATTGGGTTGGATTCCTATGACCGTTTTTTCCCCAGCCAGGACACACTCCCCTCTGGCGGTTTTGGCAACCTGATTGCCCTGCCTCTCCAAAAGAGACCCCGTGAGAGCGGTAATAGCCTTTTTCTGGATGAAGACTTTGCCCCGTATCACGACCAATGGGCTTTTCTGTCATCACTCCGTCGTATGAGCCGTCGAGAGGTCGAAGTGGTTGTTGGCAAGGCAGGGCAACAAGACGAATTCTTGGGAATCCGTCTTCCTGTTACTGATGAACATGACGATCAGCCCTGGACTACGCCGCCTTCAAGACGACACAAGAAGTCACTGATTGTTGGCCCACTGCCAGAGCAGATCGAGCTGGTACTTGGCAATCAAATCTATATTCCCAAAGCAGGCATCTCACCCTCACTTCGCAACCATCTAGTCCGCCTGGCGGCTTTTCAAAACCCAGAGTTCTATCAAGCCCAAGCCATGCGCCTGTCAACGTTCGGCAAGCCACGCGTCATTAGCTGCTGTGAGGATTTTCCTCAACACCTGGGATTGCCGCGTGGCTGCCTCGACGAGTTACTCGAGCTATTCCAATCTCTCAAGGTCAAAGTGACACTCACTGATCAGCGATTCGCTGGTGCCCCACTTGAACTCCAATTTCAGGCAAGTCTACGGGCAGAACAACAACAAGCCGCCGACGCATTGTTGCAACATGAGACAGGCGTCTTGTCCGCTTCGACCGCGTTTGGCAAAACCGTTGTAGCCGCCTATTTGATTGCTCAGCGCCAAGTCAATACGCTAATTGTGGTTCATCGCCGCCAACTGCTCGACCAGTGGGTGGAGGCATTGAGCCAATTTCTCAGCCTCGTGCCAAAAGAGATCGGCCAGATTGGAAGCGGCAAACACAAACCGACCGGGAAAGTAGATGTTGCGATGGTTCAAAGCCTAAGCCACAAAGGCGTTGTTGACGATCTCGTTGGCGGGTATGGTCATATAGTCATTGACGAATGCCATCACATCTCTGCTGTCAGTTTTGAGCAAGTGATCCGACAGAGCAAGGCCAGATACATAACCGGTTTGTCGGCCACTGTGGTGAGGAAAGATGGGCACCATCCAATCATTTTTATGCAATGTGGCCCCATCCGTTATCGAGTGGATGATCGAAAACAGGCTGAGAAGCGGCCTTTCGATCACAAGGTCATCGTTCGCCCAACCACTTTTTGCCTCCCACCTCACTTGCAAAACGTGACATCTCAATCTATTCAGGATGTGTATGCATTGCTTGCCAGAGATGATGAACGCAATCGCCTCATCGTTGAAGATGTGATAGCTGCTGTGGAGGCCAAACGTGTTCCAGTCCTGCTGACCGAGCGGCGGAAGCATCTAGATTTGCTTGCTGACCTGCTTTCCCAGAGGATTCAGAATGTTATCGTGATGACAGGGGGTATGGGCAAAAAACAACGCCTGCGGCTAACGGAACAAATTGCCAGTATTCCCCCAGATCAGCCGCGTGTGATTGTCGCCACCGGACGTTACTTGGGTGAGGGATTTGACGATGAGCGGCTCGATACTCTATTTCTGACTCTGCCGATCTCTTGGCGCGGAACTCTGGCACAGTATGCAGGGCGGCTACACCGGTTGAACGCAGCCAAGAAGGAAGTGATCATCTACGATTACGTGGATTTCGAGGTGCCCGTGTTGGCAAAGATGTATGCAAGGCGGCGTACCGGATACAAAGCCATCGGCTACGAGATTGTCTTGCCAGAGAAAAAGAGCCTATCGGTTCAACTTTCGTTGGGGAATTTTTGAGCTTGTTACTGGACAGAATGACCACCATTCAAGTTATCAGGCAATGAGCTTTCTGGTCGCCTTCAGAATCTCTTGGATGGAGTAGCCCATGATAGTTCTGGTGCATCCTGATTCTCTTTCTGAGACAACAAACAGCTCACCTTCGATTTGATAGTCCGAACCCGTGATACTGATCTGTTCGCGATGCAGCACTTGTTGGGACCGTCTTCGCCTCCTAATTTTCAAGCTTCACCTTGCGCATAGTATTCGCTCCAAAATGTGACGATATCGTTCAACATTGGGATTGATCCTGGCGTAAAGCCACTTCCATAGTGAGGATCGTAGCGTTCTACATAATTGCTGGCTGCCTGATAAGCCCATATCCCCATAGCCTCAGGCGAGGTGAAACAACACAGTGCATTTTCTACAACCAATAGATGACAACTTTTGATTATCCGAACTTCGTTCCAGCCCACCTGCTTGACCTCGTTTTGCACACCCTGCACCATACCCTGTATTGCCAATAATGCCAAACGGTGTTCGGATGAAGGCTGAGCAAGATAAGCACGCATAGCAGCGATAGATTTCACTGCCAGCTTGTGATAGTGCGCCAGTTCATCAGCCGTATGATATGGGGAAGGTGACTCCGTCCGCATTTTCTCTTCGGTGCGCTCGGCCAGATAAAGCGTAAAATGCATCGCCGCTTCGTGCGTCTGGCACAGGCTCTTGACACTGGTGAGACGGGTGATTGATAAAAATCTTTCACCGGCTTTTACGGCCTGCACCGTATCGGCCAGCTTGCGCAATTTTTGCGCGATGCTCTTGGGTGTCAAGGGTGCAGCAGTTGCCGCAGACGCTCTGGTTTTCGATTTCTTTTTCAACGTCTATTGTCCCATTCTTCCGACTCGTCGCCGAAATCATCTTCGTCCAGTTCTTCCGCGAATAAGCCTTCAGGTAGTTCCTCAACGCGTGTCAAAAAATTGTAATTGCCCTCACCCGTGATGCGAGCCAGTTGGCGCATGATGGCCTCTGGATTATCGTGCGGGCCAGAAACATAAAAGGGTTTGCCATCCTTACCGAATGTCACTGTACCTGTACGCGGGCGCAGCTCGGGCGGGTCAAGCACCAATTGGGCGCGCTTGAAATCAGCTCCTCGCGCTCGCGCAGCGCCTTGGCCACCGTCAGAGCCTCGCCTGGCGTAGACAGGTAGCGCAGTGATTCGTCTACAGCCCGCTGCACGTCACCCACGCGGGCCAACATAGCCAGGTACAAGTCCATTTGCCCTTCAGCCTCGGCCAGGTACAGATACTCCTGCCAGCGTTCTTGCCGCTCCAGCACCTTGAGCCGGGCCTGGGCCAAATCATCGGCACAGTCTGGCACCTCCCCCTCCCAGGCTCCCTGCCGGGTGATCTCGCCGTGCAGGACGCGCTGCAGTGGTGAATAGTCCCACCCCTGCTCAACGGCAGCCTGGGCCGCCTCGAATACATCGTCGACACCATAGGCGCTGACCTCGTCTCGCCACTCTTCCAATCGCCACACCCAGGCCTCGCGCTCCTCAGCGCTCAGATCGGCAGTCAAGATCACCTCGGTCCACAACGGCCCCAGTTCGTCAAAGAACGCGCCGGTGGAACCGTCCGAGCCGTCGAGGCCAGTCCAGCCGCGGATGTATTCGTCGGTGATGACTTCCAGGATCAAGAGGGCATTGTTGCCATCCTCGCCTTCGATAAAATCACGCACCTGATCCAGCATTTGGCGCACCTGGTTCACCACATCGCCCACGTGCCAGTAGGCTGCGGAGGGATCCAGGTGATCCAGCGAGCCAAGGATGGACCGCACCTGGCGGCGGATGGGGCGGGGATCGACGCTTGTGCGGCGCGCCTGCGGTGTGTCTTGCGCGGGCGGGGCAGGTCGGAGCAAGTCGAGATGGTTCTCAATGGCCTCGATCGCGCCGGGCATAGCTTCTGCCAGCTTGAGCAATACTGTCTGCAACTGGTCGCGCCCCAGGCCGGTCAGCGCTTCCTCCATGGGCGGCCGTACCTGGATGCTGGCCGGCTCGTGCAGGCAAGCCAGCAGCACGGCCACAATGTGCTTGCACCAACCGCCCCAATCGTAGGGGCAGTTGCAATAGGCGCCAGTGATGCCGCCGGCGTCAAAGCTGAGCGCGACGTGGTAAGGCTCGCACTGGCTACCTTCGACCTCAGCCTGGATCGTGCTGCCACGCTGCACCAGCGAGCCGACGGCCCCGCTGCGATAATAGTCTCGTCCGCGCTGAAACGACTGGTCTGTGGCCTGCTGGCGGATGATGACTTCGTTGAGCGACGGGATAGCCATATTTGAATCATACCACAAGATGCCGGGTAACACCATGCGTGTGACGCTCCCAGGCCCATTTCATACATAAGGCGACTTTTGTGCTATAATAGATCTGCAAACGAGGAGGTTTGTATCATTGACCGTCATCTTGCCCAATGATTTTACTAAACAGTATCGCGATCTAGTCTTGTGTTTCTTGGAAGATGATCGTTCCCTTGCTGCTCATGAGTGGCTTGACATTCTATATGCCTTTGACTTGCTCCATAATGCGCAGCTAATCACCAAGGGAGTTCAAAAGACATTTGCTGCACTTTACGCGGAATGGGTTGAAGCCAGGCACGCCGATCCGTTTATCGCTCAACTCTGGCAGATGAAAGACTTGCAAAGGGAAAGCACTCGTCTGAGAGCAATTGTGGCCCAAAGTATTGTACGAGACCTGACTCGGTCTGGCCTGGTAGATCCGGCTGTGCCAGATAGCCGGGTGTTTTTGGCCTATTGTCTTTATTGGTGGAGCAGCTTTGCACGTGGTTATGCTTTCGAAGCCTGGGTCTTGCGCGATTTGCAAGATTCGGGTATTCTAATAGAAGCACACGATTTGGCTCACCCTGCTGATCGGTTCTCGCCTTATGATTTGAGAGTGCTAGATTTTCGAGGTGATATAAAAACGTCAACTTACTTCTTGATGGTGGCCCGGAGCAACACACTGCAGCATGACTTTTACATCACACGGTTACTCGGGCGGACGATGGTTGTGATGCTGAAGGATGCCTTCTGGGAAGAAATTGATGGTGATACGGTATTTGTACCGCTAAAGCAAGTTATGTCTGTTTTTCCTCGCGCGGCGCGCGTAGGAACTCGTTCTGGTGAATTGGTGGTTTTGGACTATCAAGTATGGAAAGAACGTGTGCGAGCCAAGCAACAGGAGCATAACCATGAGAACAATTGATAATATCTCGGTAGAAGAATGGGAAGAGATTGTAGAAGGATTCATTCAGAGAATGGCCGACGATGAAAGTTTTGGAGAGATGCCGGCAGATCAGTTTTTTGCTGCCTGGGCAGCTATCGAGTCTGCTGAGCCACCGCCTCTCTTGGAGATTCAAGTTGAGGTGGCTGAGGGACAAATCCGTTTGATGCCTTCACCCGCGATAGACTTGACCATTCACGACAACCGGCTGCGCTTGCCAGATGGTCGCGAGTTGGTCTTTATGCTGGCGTAGATGTTACACGTGCAATGGTGATCGTATTTGGTCACAGGAGAATTATTCGGCACAAAAACTGAGCTAACAGCACACTCGCCAGGCGTTTCCTCCAGGGAACCGCAGAGCACACGGCTTGTAGAAATCGGAGTGCACACGGCCTGTCAAAACAGCCAGCCGTGTGCGCTAGGGTGGGCAATTAGGGGCACACGGTTGACACCCGAAGGGGGGAGGTCGTAGGTTCCCTGGCCTGCTGGCGCAAGCCAGGACAGGCGAGCCCTATACCGCCCACTTTTTATGACCGGTGACTGCACGGATACTGGATTTGACCATCCGTGTGGCCATCGGTAGGACAGCAGGCTGCCTCCCAGGCTACCAATGTCCTCACAAATGACTTGCTCTTCGGTACAAAAAAAGCTCCCAAAAAATTAGGTTACCTGGAATTGCGATTAGGTTACCTGTAGCTTTTAGACCGGAGGATACACAAATGCAAGGCATCACTTTCTCAAAAGCCGTCGAAGGCTATACGCTGTACGCCCAGGCGCGCCGTCTCAGCCCTCACACGATCGCGGACTATGCCAACACCTTCGCCAGGTTCGCGGCTTCTCTGGGCGGTGACCCACCCTTCGTGGACATCGCCGCCGATCACGTCCGGCGCTTCCTGGCGACTCAACCCGTTTCCAAAAAGACTGCCCTCAACTATCACGCGGGCTTGTCTGCTTTATGGAGATGGGCGGTCAGCGAAGGCTACGTTTCGCGCAACATTGTCCGCGACGTCACGCCGCCCAAACCCGAAGAACGCGCGGTTGAGCCTTTTGTCGAGAATGACGTCAAGGCCATGCTGTCAGTCTTGGACCAATCCCGCACCTACACCCGCCCCGGCATGGGCGAGTGCAATCACACCGTCGTCACCGGCCTGCGCAACCGGGCCACGGCAAGCCGTCCTGTGGATCATCCTGCTGCTGCTCGACACCGGCATCCGCGCGACGGAGCTGTGCCAGTTGCAGATTCATCAGTTGGACATCAAGAACAAAAAAGCCCTGGTCTTTGGCAAGGGGGCAAGGAACGCATCGTGCCCTTTTCGCCTCAAACTGCCCAGGCCATCTGGAAGTACCTGGCCACCCGGCCCGAGGACCTGGTCAACGACTACTTGTTTGTCGCCAAGACCGGCGAGCCTCTCAACCGCCAGGACTTGTGCCGGCTCATCACGCGGATTGGGGAGCGGGCTGGCGTGCCGGATGCGCATCCGCACCGTTTTCGTCACACCTTCTCGATCAATTTTTTGCGCAATGGCGGCAACGTGTTCACTCTCCAGACCATCCTGGGGCACGCCACAATGAAGATGGTGAGGAGGTACCTGGCGCTGGCCCAGGCCGACGTCGAAGCTGGGCACCGGCTGGCTTCGCCGGTGGCGAATTGGCGGTTGTAATGCCAAGGGATTACGCAGTACTCCCCGGACATCAGTTGACAAGATTTACAAAATGGATAAAATAACCTGTAGATAGAAGAATGTACCAGTATTTTTATCC
>JAFGFO010000417.1 GCA_016931085.1 Thermoflexales bacterium | reverse complement strand
TTTTCGCTAATTTTCACTAATTTTATGCCATTTGTGTAGATTCGCGTAGATTCGCGGATAATAAAATAGTAACTTTTGCGGTACTGCCAAATAAGGTTATTCCGATAGCCTTTTGTAATTTGAGTGAGGTGAGTGACGATGATCAAAGGTAAACAAATCAACTTGCGGGTCGTGCGAGAAAAAGACCTAGAGACCCTGTTCGAGCTTTTGTCGGACGTCGAGAACAGGGGCGAGTATTTCCCCATTGACTTGCCCTCAGAGCCCAAGTTCAGAAAAAACTTTCTCGAGGACGGTTTTTGGTGCGAGGAGTACGGGCGCTTGCTCGTCGTAGACAAGGACGACCGTATTCTGGGCCACATGTGGTGCTTCAAGTCAGTCTCTTACTTTGACGCGCTGGAGATTGCTGGCCTCCTGTTCGACCCCAAGGATAGGAACAAGGGACTGATGACGGAGGCGTTGGGGCTTTTGGTGCGCTTCTTGTTCGAGACCAAAAAGGTCAATCGCTTGCAACTGACGGTGGCGGTGGGCAATGAGGCCTCCAAGCGCGTGGTGCAGAAATGCGGCTTTAGGAGCGAAGGCGTGGCGCGCCAGGCCATGTTCCAAAAAGGCAAGCACCTCGACATGGAGTGGTTTTCCCTGCTGAGAGAGGACTATATAGAATATGTCAAACACCTAACGAGGAATACTATTCCAAAATCCGCCAGCGCGGGCTGTCGGCGCTGATTGCGATGAGCGACGAGGCGTTCGAAGCCGGGCTGTTTCGGCTGGAGCAGTGGATCGCCCGTCAGCCAACGCAAGCCGTGTACGAGCCGGTGGACTTCTTTGTGTTTCGAGTGAGCTCGCTCGAGCCGGGTGGTTGACAAGTGGGAAAAACAGTTTATCATAAGGGCAATGAGTAAAGAGACAGACATCCGCTGGTTTGAGCAGGTACCCAAAGTCGAGATCCACTTGCACCTGGAGGGAGCTATCCCGCACGCGGCGCTGTGGGAGTTGGTGCAAAAGTATGGCGGTGACCCGTCCGCGCCTACCCTCGAATCGCTCACTCGCAGGTTCGAGTATCGCGATTTCCCACACTTTATCGATACCTGGGTGTGGAAGAACAACTTTTTGCGCGAGTACGAGGATTTCACCTTCATAGCCGACGCGGTCGCGCGCGACCTGGCCAGCCAGAACATCCGCTACGTGGAGGCCTTTTTCTCGCCGGGCGATTTCGCCCGCCACGGCCTCAAGCCTCAGCGCCTGGCAGAGGCGGTGCGCGCCGGGCTGAGCCAGGTGGTAGAGATCGAGGTCGCGCTCGTGGCCGACCTGGTGCGTGATTTTGGCCCCCAAAAGGCCGCCGTTACCCTGGCCGAGCTGGCCGAAGTCAAGGCCTTGGGCGTGGTCGGCGTAGGCATCGGCGGGTCGGAACAAGACTTCCCGCCGGAGCCGTTCGAGGCGGTCTACGAACAGGCCCGCCGGCTCGGCTTTCGCACCAGCGCCCACGCCGGCGAAGCGGCCGGGGCCGATAGCATCTGGGGCGCGCTGCGCCGCCTGCGCGTCGACCGCATTGGCCACGGCACCCGCGCCGAGGAGGACCCGGCCTTGCTGGACTACCTGGCCGAGCAGCGGACCCCGCTTGAAATGTGTCCCCTCTCCAACGTCCGCACCGGCGTGGTCAGGTCACTCAGCGAACATCCCATCCGGCGCTACTTTGAGCGGGGTATCCTCGTGACCGTCAGCACCGACGACCCCAAGATGTTTGGCAACTCGCTGGCCGAGGAATTCTGGCTGCTCGAGCACGAGCTGGGTTTTTCCCGGGACGACATCCGCGCGCTGATCATGAACGGCATCCAAGCCAGTTGGCTGCCGGAGGATAGAAAGCAAGGACTGGTCGAGACATTCCGGGCCGATCCAGCCTGGGCTATCAAGAGCAATTTGTGCCATTTAGATGTCCTGAATGCTCCAGGTCAAAAATGTTGAAAATCACGCACAAGCAGGCCAGGCGTAGGCTGGCCTAGCCACGCCAGCGACTCTAGCAAAAGATGCCTCGTTTTCTTTGTTCGTAGGAACCGCCCCACGCCCGCCCAAGACACCCAAGGAGCCCCTTGCCGGAAAGGCAGCTAGACGGGGAGCCGCTGCGTACCCCTGTACATAGAATGGTGTCTTGCAGTTCCACAAAAATTGGATATTGACATCTATGCAATCGTATGCTATAATACGTAACACCGCATACGATTGCATAAGATCGAAAGGTATGGTGATATGGCCGAAGCTTCTAACCGGTCTGAACATGTTACAATGCGTGATGTAGCGCAAGCAGCCAACGTTTCGCAGAGCACTGTCTCGCGCGTTCTGAGCCCTTCCCCTTCCGGTGTGCCCATCAGCGAGGAAACTCGACAAAAGGTCCTGGCGGTCATAAAAGAGTTAGGCTATCACCCCAATCAGTACGCTCGAAGCTTGCGCGGCAAAAAAAATCGCATGATCGGCATCATGATCGCCGATATTACCAATCCCTTCTATCATCCCCTGGTGCGCGTCGTGCAAGATGTGGCTTTCCAGCATCGCTACGATGTGATGATTGCCAACTCGGACCACACGCGCGAGAAGGAATTGCTTTTCTGCGAGTCCATCATCCGCCGGCCGGTGGATGGAATCATTCTGGTGCCATACCACTTGAATGACGGCGATCTGGACGACCTGATCGCGCGCACGGGCGTGGCGATCGGCGCTGTGGGCAACCATATCCAACACCCGAATGTCGATGTGGCCTACGCTAACGATACAAAGGCCAGTTACGAGCTTGTTAACTGGCTGATTAAGCAGAGGGGACATCAGCGTATCGCCATGATCGTCGCCAATCGCAGCTTCCCGGTGATCATCCGGCGTTATGGCGCTTTTAGACGAGCTATGGAAGAGGCCGGCTTGGCGGTGCCAGCGGAGTACGAGGTAGAAGGCGATTGGTCGGTCGAAAACGGGAAACGTGCCATCCGCTCTCTTTTGGAGTTGCCTGTGCCGCCGACGGCCGTGTTTGCCGCCAATGACACGATAGCTATTGGCGCTCTCGAGGCAGCCGAAGAGATGGGCCGCCGTGTGCCCGAAGACGTCGCCATCATTGGCTTCGATGATATTCCAGATGCCCAATGGGTTCGGCCCAAGCTAACCACGGTCGCCCAATATCCGGGCGAAATGGGGCGAAAACTGGTCCAGGCGCTCTTTGAGCGAATCGACGCTGGGGGCGGCAGTCCGCGGCAGGTTTTTGAGGTGCCCTGCCGCTTTATTGAACGTGAGTCGGCATGAAAGGAATTGCCTGAGACCCTGCCGTCGCGGGGGCTCGCTGTGTTCGTTTTATGAAGGGCTATCGGAATAGCCTGATATACAAAATCAGGAAGGAGGTGTCTACAGGCTAAAACCCAGTCGTGTTCGCAAGGTAAATGAAACCAATTTCGAAAAATTCGCTTTACATTCAAAAGATAAGGAGGTACTTCCCATGTCCGCTAAGAGAGTTTTTTCTCGTCGAGATTTTCTGAAGGCCAGCAGCCTGGCTGCTGGAGCAGCCGCCTTGGGCGCTTGTGGTCAAGTGGCCACGCCAGCCCCTACTAAGCCGGCTGCGGTTGCGGCAACCGCGACCCCCGTGCCTGCACCTACGGCGACCCCCGTCCCGGTCGAGTTGGAGCCGACCCCGGTTGTGAATGCCTTCGGGAACTGTGCCAAGCCCTTGATCCTGTACCACGGTCTGACGGGCACCGACGGCGCGGTCTTTGCCGAAATGCTGCAAAAGTACAAGGAAGCCAACCCGGACGCGTGCTTCGAATCGCAAGGTATCGCGTGGGATCTCTTCTTCCAAAAGTTCCCCACCGCCGTCATGGCCGGCAACCCGCCCGATATGGTCATCTACCACGCCGCCGAGGTCAAGCAGATGGCGTCTCAGGGCCTGGTCCAGCCCATGGACGACTTCTACACCGCCATCGGCCACGGCAAGGATGAGTTCAACGAGGTACTCATCGACCAGATCACGGTCGACGGCAAGACGATGACCGTGCCCTTCGACAATCACGGCTGGTTGAACTGGGTCAATGAGAAGGTCATCTCAGACGCCGGGCTTGACCCCAACGCCCTGCCCAAGAATGGCGTCGAGTTCATCCCGTGGGCGCAAAAGATCACCAAGGACAAGAACGGCAAGCACCCGACCGACGCCGGTTTCGACAAGGACAACGTCGTCGTGTGGGCGATCTATTGGACGTGGCTGCGCTACACCGTGCCCGCCACGCTGTGGCAGTTTGGCGGCGCCGTCATCAGCGACGACGGCAAGACGGCCCTATTGGGCAGCCCCCAGTCGATCGCAGCCATCCAGTACTGGCATGACCTGATGTACAAGTATTACGTTTGTCCTCCGGGCTTGCCTGGTCTGGCGTATGGCGGCGAAATGTACCAGGCCAACGGCATTGCCCTGTGGTGGGAAGGCACCTGGACCGGCGGCTACATGCGTGACAGGCCCGAGGTAGCGGCGGTGACCAGGCCAGACTTTATCAACTCGCTTGCTCCGGATGGCAAGCAGGCCATGAAGTTCGACTCGCACGTCTTCTCCATCCCGGTGGGTGTGCCCGAAGAGAACAAGGCCAAGCTCTACCCCATGATCAAGTACCTGCTGGAGAACGGTGCCTACTGGGCGACCTCGGGCCAGGTTCCTGCGCTCAAGTCGGTGCAGGCGTCACCTGAGGTGCAGAAAATCGAGTCGGTCGCCAAGGCGGCCGAGCAGTTCAACGCGATCGGCCGGACGGACATGGTCCACAAGGCATTCGTCGAGATTCAGACAGCCTATGAGACCGCCGTGAGTGCCGCAGTCGCCAGCGCCGACACCGACGTGGCGAAGGCTCTAAAAGACGGCAATGCGGTGATCCAAGCGATCCTGGATCGCCCGTAATCGCTCCACGATTGTTTGCGCAGGTCGGCCACGTTGCGCGAGCGCGCCGACCTGCGCATCTGTACCTAGGGAGGACATATGGCCACCTCAACTATCCCGGCAGAGCCGCGCGGGCTGAGCAGGAAGGAGCTGCGCAAGCAGTTGCCCAATTATCTCTTCATTCTGCCCCACCTTATCTTTTTCGCGGTCTTCCTGCTTTACCCGATCTTTCGCGGCTTGCAGATCAGCGTCTTTGACTGGAAGATCATGCTCAAAGAGCAGCCCTTCGTAGGGCCGGCCAACTACCAAGCGCTGCTGAAGGATAAGGCCTTTTGGCAGATTATGGGCAACACGGTTTGGTTCATGGGTATGACTGTTGCCATCAACGTGGTTCTGGCGCTGGTGGTGGCGAGCGGGCTGAAGCACCGTTTTTTCGGAAGCGACGTCCTGCGCGTGATCTTTTATGCTCCCGGCATTCTTTCTGTATCCGTGCTGGGCATCATCGGCGTTCGCATCTGGGAGTCGCAGTTGGGCCTCATCAACTATTACGTGGCTAATGTTCTCGGGGGCCCCCGCATCCCCTGGCTAGGCGATGTGCGCCTCGTCCTCCCCGCGCTTTCCATCACGACCGTCTGGTGGACTTTCGGCTTCCCCATGCTCATCTTTATCGCCGGGCTGCACGGTATCCCCGAGTCGCTCTACGAGGCCGCCAAGATGGACGGTGCGGGGCCGCTGCAAACGTTTCGCCATATCACTATACCTTTGATCATGCCGACGATGTTGTTTGTCGTGGTCACGCAGTTCATCTCTCACATGCAGGTCTTTGCCCAGCCCTACATCATCACGGCCGGTGGTCCGGGCAACGCTTCCCGCACGGTGGTCCAACTCTTGTACGAGACGGCGTGGAAGTACTTTCGCTTTGGCTATGCGTCGGCGATTTCAGTGGTGTTGGCGCTGGTCATGATCACGGTGACCATCGTTCTATTCTGGCTCATGCGCAGCCGCACCGAGTACTAGGGCGGTCGAAGACGACCGCAGGAGAAAATCATGGATCAAGCATCCTATTCCTACCAAGCGACGAGCAGCCGTAAAGCGCTCAAGGGCGCCAGGCGGGCGTTTGTGATGTGGCTGATCTTCTTGCCGCTGGTGTTCATCATTTTCGTTCCGATCATGTACATGATCACGATGGCGTTTACAGCGGAACTGTACCAGTTCGTCTTGCCCATCAGGTGGATTCCCCAGCCGATAACGCTTAATAACTTTCAGAGGATCTTTGC
>JAFGFO010000416.1 GCA_016931085.1 Thermoflexales bacterium | reverse complement strand
GCCGATCCCCGGCGGGATCGGATGTGTCCTTGGTGGTGAAATAAAGGCGCCGGTTTGGGCAAGTCACCTGGGCTGAGCAGTTACCGTGTTGAAAAGATAGCTGTGCGAGATTGCCAAAAAGGCCAAGCGTGGTATTATTCAGTGCGTTGGAACGCTTCGCCATTAAGAAATGGCGCGGAGTGAGCGCTAGTCACCATGAAAACCTTCCTGACAATTTGGACTGGCCAACTGGTATCCTTGCTCGGCACCGGCATGACGCGTTTTGTTCTGATCATCTGGGCCTGGCAGCAAAGCGGGGAGGCGACGACACTGGCCCTGCTTGGGTTCTTTTCGTATGGCCCGTACGTGCTGGTTAGCCCGCTGGCAGGCATCGTCGTCGATCGGCTGGATCGCCGGCTGTTGATGTTGTTGGCTGACTTGTGCGCCGGGCTGATGACCGCCGGCTTGCTGCTGCTCGTTACCACAGGCCATCTGCACATCTGGCACCTTTACCTGGCTCAAGCCCTGACCAGCGTCTTTGAAGCTTTTCAGGTGCCAGCTTATTTCGCTGCCACCACGATGTTGGTGCCCAAAGAGCACTATACGCGCGTCAGCGGCCTGAGTTCGCTGGCAGAGTCAAGCTCGACCATGCTATCGCCTCTCTTTGCCGGCGTTCTGCTGCCACTCGTGGGCATCCAGGGCGTGATGCTGATCGATATCGCGACGTTTCTAGTGGCACTCACCACCCTGGCCATCGTCCGCATCCCACGACCGCCCACCACCACGCCTGATTCACAGGAGCGGCGCAGCCCATGGAAAGAATTGAGCTTTGGCTTTCGTTACATTTTCGCCAGGCAGGGATTGCTGGGACTGATGTTAATATTTGCGGGGATAAACCTGTTTGCCGCGCTCACCTATTACTCCATTCTACCAGCCACAATCCTGGCCCGAACTGGCAGTGACGAATTAGCCCTGGCGGCTGTGCAGAGCGCGCTTGGCGTTGGTGGTATAGTCGGCGGCGTACTGGCCAGCGCCTGGGGAGGACCCAGAAAGCGAATCCACGCCTGCCTGGGAGGCGCGGCTCTATCGTTCTGGCTTGGGGATTTCCTCATCGGGGTTGGGCGCAGCGTGCCAGTGTGGATGGTGGCGGCGTTTATGGCAGCCGTGTTCATCCCCGTCGTCGTCAGCGCCGAGCGGGCTATCTGGCAATCAAAGATTGCGCCCGACATACAGGGCCGCGTGTTCTCGGCCAAGAACATGCTGCAACTGGCGACCTTCCCCCTGGGATACCTCCTGGCCGGGCCGCTAGCTGATAGCCTGTTCGAACCGGCAATGCAACCTGGTGGTTCGCTGGCGAGCACGTTGGATTGGTTGGTGGGGATTGGACCGGGGGCCGGCATGGGCCTGATGTTCGTATGTACCTGCATCCTGGGAACGACGATGAGCCTGAGTGGATACTTGTTTCGCTCGGTAAAGAATCTGGAAACCGATCTACCGGACCACACTGTCCAGGTTGGGGCTCGTAGCAGGAGGTCACAGGTCCCTTTGGGGGCCAGTGCCCCTCGTTGAAGCAGGAACCGAACATCAATCTGCCTTGTGCAGATTTGTGTAAGTTTCGGAGAACGGTCTAATGAGCAGCGCTGAGGCCGAGATTTTAGATCTATTCCGAAAATAGGTAAGGGCGGGGAAACCCCGCCTCTACGCACACGCGACGTAGGGGCGCGGTCACCGCGCCCCATTCTCGCCTGTCGGCTTACCCGCTCTGAGCCGCTCGCTCGGTGAGCAACCTGATCAGCGCGTTGATCACAAAGCTGTTTTGTCCTGACCCGCCGCCAAACTGCCTGCCACCAGGGGCAGCCCCGCCGCCAGACCTCGCCCCACCGCCAGGTCCGCCGCCGGCCTCGAACGTGGCGCGCATGGCGGCGCGCTGCTCGTCGCTCATATTGCCGCCAAACTGCCTACCACCCGCCCCGTCGCTGGCCCCCATCGTGGCTTGCATAGCGGCGCGCTGCTCGTCCGTCATATCGCCGCCAAATAATTGCCTGCCGCCAGTCCCCGCCGCGCCGCCGGCTTCCATCGTGGCCTGCACGGCAGCGCGCTGCTCGTCCGTCATATCATCGCCAGGGCCAAGCATTCCGCCGCCTTGCAAATCTTGCTGGCTGAGCTTCATCGCGGCGATCGCCTGCAGTTGTGCCGCCGTCATGGCTGCCTCGATCTGCCCGTACACCGCTTTTTGCTCGGCGTCGGTCTGGACCGCCGTGCCTTGCAGCGCCTGCCACAGCGGGAGCAGCGTCTTGGCCTGCTCGGGCGTTACGGCCTTGTCTGTGCCTTCCAACTGGAGCGTGCCGAGGCTCAGTTGCTCGGCCGCGCTCAAAGCGCCCTCGTGGGACGCGTCCAGCGTCTTGCTGGTGTAAGGGGTGGTGGTGGCTGCCGCCGGCGTCGCTGGGGTCAGCTTGTCGCAGCCAGCCAACATCACCACCAGAAGCAGCATTGTTACAAAACATATCTTTTTCATCATGTCCTCCACGTTAGGGATTAGGAATTAGGGCCTAGGACCTAGGGACTAGGCCCTGGCTATCGGATTTCCCCCGTTAACAATTAACAATTAAAAATTAACCATTAACAATTATTCTCTTCTTAATGCTTCGATCGGATCCAACTGGGCGGCCTTGGTGGCCGGGTAGTAGCCGAAAAAGATGCCGACTGCCGCCGCGGCGCCAAAGGACAGCGGGACTGACGACCACACAATGGCCATGCGCATCGTGCCCAGCATGTTGAACAAGTACGAGCCGCCCACGCCGGTCACGACGCCTGCCAGCCCGCCGATCAGGCTCAACATCACGGCCTCCAGCAAGAACTGGCGCCGCACATCGCCCGGGCGCGCGCCCAACGCCTGCCGCAGGCCGATCTCGCGCGTGCGCTCGGTGACGCTGACGAGCATGATGTTCATGATGCCGATCCCGCCCACCACCAGCGAGACGGCCGCCACCCAGGCCAGCAGATTGCGGAAGGTCTCGGTGGTCGAGGCGCGCGCGTCGATGATGCTGTCCTGCGTCGTCATGCTAAAGCCGGGCGAATCGACGGTGGTTTCGTGGCGCCGCATGAGCAAGGCGCTCACCTGGGACATCACGCTGTTCATGGTGTCCTTGCTCTCGGCTGACACATAGATCAAGCGCACCTCCTCCCGGTTGAAACGCGCGTTGGTGAACTTTTTGAACACGACCTGGATGGGGATGTACACCTGCCCGTCGTAGTCGGTGTTGCCGACCGTGCCCTTGGGCGCCATCACGCCGACGACGGTGAACTTGGTCGTGCCGATCTTGACCGGCTGGCCTATCGGCGACTGGCTGCCAAAGAGCTCTTGGGCGATGTCGGAGCCGAGTGCGACGGCCTTGTTGGCCTTGTTATTGTCATCGTTGGTGATAAAGCGCCCCTCTGCTACCTTATAATCGCGCACACCCAGGAAGCCGGGCGTTGTCCCGATCACCGTGATGCTTTCCAGTTTCACGCCGTTGGCATCGATGTTCTGGCTGGTGTTTTGCTCGGCCGAGACGCCGTTGATGCCGCTCACGTTCTGGGCGATCGCGCCGATGTCGTCGTAGCTGAGGCCGGCCGGCATAGCCCTGCCGGCCCCAAAGCCGCCCCGGCTGAAGGAGGGCATCACCATAATCAGGTTAGCGCCCAGCGCGTTGATCTGGTCGGCGATCTCGGCCTCGGCGCCGGCGCTGACGGCCAGCATCATGATGACCGAGGCCACGCCGATGATGACACCCAGCGTGGTCAGGAACGAGCGCACCTTGTTGAGCGTCAAGCCTTCCCACGCCACCTGGAACGTTCTCCACAGGCTCATCGCGCACCTCCCAAGTTCTCGTTGTGCAGGTGAGCGATCTCACTGGCGCCTAATTGGTCGGAAGCGATATGGCCGTCCAGCAAGTAGATCACCCGCTGCGCGTACTCGGCGATGTCCAGCGCGTGCGTCACCATCACGATCGTCACGCCTTGCTCGTGCAAGTGCTTCAACAACTGCATGATTTCCTGGCCCGAGTGTGTGTCCAGGTTGCCGGTCGGCTCGTCGGCCAGGATGATGGAGGGCTTGTTGATCAGCGCGCGCGCCACCGCCACGCGCTGCTGCTGCCCGCCCGACAGCTCGTTGGGCTTGTGATTGGCCCGATCGCCCAATCCCACCGATTCCAGCACGGCCACCGCGCGCGCGTGGCGTTCTTTGTCCGACGTGCGGCTGTAGCCGTTGTACAGCGTGGGCAGCAGCACGTTCTTGAGCGCCGTCAGGCGGGGCAGCAGGTTGTAGGACTGGAAGATAAAGCCGATCTTTTTATTGCGCACCCCGGCCAGGCGGTTCTTGCTCAGCTTGCTCACGTCCTCGCCGTCCAGCTTGTACGTGCCGCTGGTGGGGTGGTCCAGGCAGCCCACGATGTTCATCAGTGTGGACTTACCCGAGCCGCTTGGCCCCATGATGGCGATGAACTCGCCCTGTTCCACCACGACGTCCACGCCGCGCAGGGCATGAACGGCGATCTCTCCCCTACCGTAGACCTTGGTCAAGCCTGCGATCTCGATCAGCTTGCGCTTAGAGTTTTCGGTCGGCGTGGGCTCGGCTGTCATGGCATTCCTCCCGGCAGCCCGCCCATTCCGCCGCCCATTATAAATCCACCGCCTCCCGGCATCTCCCCGCCCATTTGCAGGTTGCTGTTCGATTGGGCTTGCTGGGAGCTGTCCGCTGTGGCCAGGGTGACCGTCTCGCCCTCCTGTAGGCCAGAGAGGATCTCGGCGTTGACCAGGTCTTGGAGTCCCACTGTAACGGTTCGCAGCTCCATGCTGCCGTCGTCTTTGCTCACAAAGACAGCGTATTGGCCGGTCGTGATCTCGCGCAGGGCCTCCACCGGCACGAGCAGCGCGTTGCGCGTCTCGGCCGCGATCACCTCGACTTCGGCCGTCATGCCGGACAACAGGGTCGACTTGGAGTTGTTGTGCAGGGCGGCCCAGGCCTGCACGGCCGAGGTGCTGCCCACCGTCACCAGGACTGGTTCCACGCTCGTGATCGTGCCGGTGATGGTCTCGTCGGGTAACGCTTCGAAAGTCGCGTTGATCGTGTTGCCCACGATCACTTTGTCCAGGTCGGCTTCCTCGACCCAGAAGCGCACCATGGGTGTGTCCAGGTCGATCAGGGTGGCAAATGTCCCCGATCCCACGTTCTCGCCGGCCTTGCCGTTCACTTCCGTGATCGTGCCGTCTATTGGGGCAGTCAGCGTCGCGTACGACAACTGGACTTGGGCCTTGGTCAGGGCGACCTCTTTCTGAAACACGCTCAGCTCGGCTGCTCGCAGCGGGTCGTTCTCGAGGGTTTCGCTGTAGCTGGCTTGCGCCGACAGATAGCTTTGCTGGGCCGAGACGACGCTGCGCCAGGCGGAAGTTTTCTTGTTTTGAGCGTCCTGCTCGATCTTTTTCCAATTGTTGGTGGCCTTTTCCGCCTGCGCGCCGGCTCGCTCATACTCCAACTTGCGCTGCTCGCTGTTGGGGTTCTCGTCCAGCCGCAGCCATTTGTCGCCCAGGTCGCTTTGCCAAAAGTCCGCGTAAGCCTTGGCCTCGCGCACGTCCGCGCTGACGTCGGCGCTGAGCAGCGTGGAGGCGTAGGAGCCTTGAGCGTTGGCCAGCCCCAGGCGGGCGATCTCCAGGTTTTTCTTGGCCAGCTCGACGTCCGTGCCGGCCTCGACATCGCGCTTGATCTGGTCGAGATTGAGCCGGGCTTGTTCCAACTCGTAGGTCGCTTCCCGTATGCTGTTGTCGAGGTCGAGCGTGTCCACCTTGGCCAGCACGTCGCCTTTGTGCACGACGTCGCCGACCTTGACCTTCACCTCGACCAACACGCCGCTGACCTGGAAGCCCACGGCCCGCTCGTCACCCGGCAAGACATTGCCGGTGCCGTCGGCGGTGATGACGATATCGCCCCGGCTCACCGTGCCTGTCCGCACGATCGATTCCTGGGCCACGACGGGCTTGGCGGTGTAGCGCGTGTAGGCCAGGTAGCCGCCGCCGGCGGCGGCGGCCACCACGATGAGTGAAGCGATTATGAGTGCACGTTTCATTCTACCTTCTCCCAAACTTGAATAGTCTCCCTTTTAGTTTTTCGCTGGCGGACGCTTTCTTCCAGCCCCAGTATATAGTAGCACAAAACTGTTAGCAAATTGTTAAGGACTGGTTAAAGTATTGTATAGATGTTGAGTAGGGGCAGACCTATGTGTCTGCCCTGGACCCCCTTCGGGACTCCACAGCGAGTCGCCCAAGGGGCAACCTCCCCGAAAGCTTAAAGCTTTCGGGGAGGTGAGGGGGGTGCCCAGCCGCAAAATGACGCTGTTGTGGGGAATATATGCTCGCAATTGCCTATTACTGCGGAATCCCCCTTCGGGGCACGCTTGACATCTGCCGGCGAGATGCAGTATACTTTGAGCGATGAAGGTCATCAGCGCCAGCCGGAGGACCGACCTGCCGGCCTTTTACACCACGTGGTTTATGAACAGAATCCGGGCCGGGTTCTGCTATTGGATCAACCCTTTCTCAAACCAGGTCTACCGGGTGTCACTCGCCCCCGAGGACTGTCTGGCCATCGTCTTTTGGACGAGAAACCCCGCCCCCTTGCTCCCACACCTGGCCGAGCTGGACGAGAAAGGCTACCAGTACTATTTTCTGTACACCCTCCTGGCCTATCCTCGCCCGCTCGAAGCGCACACGCCCGGGCTGGAGGCGGCCATCCGGACCTTCCAGACCTTGTCGGAGCGGGTGATGCCGGAGCGTGTCTTTTGGCGCTACGACCCCATCATCTTGAGCAGCCTCACGCCTGTCTCATTTCACCTCGAGCGTTTTGCTTACGTCGCGCAGCGCCTGGCTGGCTACACCCGGCGGTGTATCTATTCCTTCATGGACGTTTATGGCAAGGTCCAGAGGAACCTGGCCAGGCTGTCGGCCCAAGACGGGATAGAATTCCACACCCCCAGCGTTCAGGAGCGGCATGCTCTATTGCGAGAGATGGTGCGCATCGGCCAGGCGAGCGACGTGAACCTGTACGCGTGCTGTGAGGAGGATTATACCCAGGTCGAGGGAATCCGTAAAAGTCACTGCGTCGACCTGGACGTGCTGCGCCAGGTGACGTCGAACCCGACCCTGGAGCTTGAGCCCAGGCCGACGCGCCCGGGGTGCGGCTGCGTGGAATCGGTGGACATCGGCAGTTACGACACCTGCTGCTTTGGCTGCGCTTACTGTTACGCCACCAACAGTCCCGAGGTGGCCGCCAGGCGGCACGCCGCTCACGACCCGGACGATACGATCTTGTGTCGCCCGCCCGGGCTGAAGGGTGTTGATTTGGGCGCCGTGGTCCAGAGAGCCTGATCCACAGTTGGCCAGAGCTCGGCTCGGCGTAAAGCGTAAAGCTTCGAGTGATTGCTGGCTGTTGTTTTTTGTGATATACTGGTATGTGCCATGTGGGGTGGTGTGAAATGATAAAAACCCAACCTTTGCCTCAAGCAGCGTTGAAATACGATAATCTGTCCTCCCACAAGCGGCGACCGGTTATCGTGATTTCCAATATAGATTCGTTGATTCATTTCGCTATCACCGGCTGGATGTAAGGTTGATTTGCGTCTTTGGCTCTACGTAGTATAATCATCGTCATGACTGAACGTCTTTATTTCGCTGATTCATACCAGGTGTCGTTCGAGGCGCGCGTCCTCGAACGGCTTCACCTGCCGCCCGACGGGCGGCTGGCGGTCATTCTCGACCGCACGGCCTTCGCCCCCGCCATAGCCGGCATCGCTTCTGATCGCGGCGCGCTCAACGAGGTCCAGGTCAGCGACGTGATCGAGGAGGGAGGGCGGCTGCTGCACGTCATCGCCCAGGACACCTGGCAGGACGAGGTGGAGGGGCGGGTGGACTGGCCGCGCCGTTTTGGCCTGATGCAGCACCACACGGCCCAACACATCTTGTCCGAGGGCCTGGCCCAGGTGGCCGGGGCGGAGACGATGGCCGTTTCGGTCACGCCGCAGACGGCCTGGGTCGAAGTCTACAAGCTCGTGTCCGAGGCTGACCTGGAGCGCGCCGAGAGCTGGGCCAATCAAGTTATCGCCGCCGGCCGGCAGGTGCGCGTGGCGGCGGTGGACGCCGCCCAGGCCGCCGGGCTGCGCGGGCTGGGGCCGGGCCAGCCGCTCGTCAACGGCCAGCCGGGCCGCGTGTTCAACATCGAGGGGCTGCGCTCGTCGATCTGTTACGCCAACCACGTGGCGCGCACCAGCGAGATCGGCCTGCTGCGCATCGGGCGCGTGTCGCGTTCCGGCGACCGGCTGCGGGTCGAGTTCCAATGCGGCACGCGCATCCTGGAGGAATATCGTCGCCTCAGCCAGATCGTCGCCCGCCAGGCGGCCTTGCTGGGTGTGCAGCCAGCCGAAGTGCCGCAGGCCGTGGCCGCGCTCAAGACCCAGTCCACCCAGGCCATGGAGGGGCTCACCGCGCTGCACGACAAGATGCTGGAGTACGAGGGGGTGGCGCTCAAGGCCACCCAGGCCGAGCAGGTGGGCAAGTGGCAGCTCGTCAGCCAGGTATTTCCAGACGGGCGCGACGCAGCCGAGACGCGTGACCTGGTCCGGGCCATGGTCAAGCAGCCTGGCCTGATCGTCATGATGGGCACGGCTGGCGCGCGTGCCCAGTTGTTTTTCGCCTGCTCTTCCGACGTGGACCTCGATATGAACACCCCGCTCAAGACGGCTGCCCAGGTCTTGGGCACGCAGGGTGGGGGGCAGGCCAAGCGTTGGGCCGAGAGCCTGGTGGTGCAGGCCGACGCCGCGCGCGTGGAGGCGGCCCTGGCCAAGGCGCGCGCGCTGCTCAAGGCCAGGCGTTAGCTCTGTAAAGCTTGAAGCTGAAACCTTAAACCTGAAATCTGAAACCTGTAAGGAGGTTCTCATGACCAAGTCATCTGTCGAACAAATCATCGGGCGCATGATCACCGACGAGGCCTTTCGCAAGGCGTTTTTCAAAGACCCGGCCCAAGCGCTCGAAGGCTACGAGCTGAGCGAGGAAGAGTTGGCGGCACTGCTGGCGACCAAGGTCGAGGACGTGGAAGGCTTTAGCCGCAAGCTGGACGAGCGGATCACCAAGGGCAAGATACTCTTCTAGCTCGCCCACAGCGAGGCGGCGGCGTTCAACTGCCGGAGGCTGACGCCAAACTGCGCCGCGCAGCCGGTCGGGTCGTTTCGCAGCGCCTGGGCATATTCGGGGTGCAGGTACAGGTGCCCGATGAGCGCTTGCAGCTCCTCGGAATAGAAATGCTCGCGCTTGTAGACATAAGCGCTCAAGTGCGGCGGGTCATAGTCGCAGCGAAGCGAATAGTATGGGCTGAGGCCGGCGCATAACTCTAACACGGCCGGCAGCGGCTGCGCCCACAGGCCAGCATACCCTTCAGGGACGGTCACAAGCCCGTTCCAGGCGATTCCACAACGCGCCAGCTCGAACATGCGGCGAATAGCCAACTGCCATCTTTCCAGGCTGTTGGGAGTCCGGTAGTCGAAGGGGCCAGATGCCAGGGCGTAATCGCAGGGGTCCAGGTCCGCCGCAGTGATATCGCCCACCCTGAATTCAACCCCATGGAAGCGCTGCCTGGCCTCTTTGATCAAATGCGGCATCATATCGAGGCCGGTGTAGCGTCCGCGATATCCGCGCGTAGATAGATACGCATACAAGTCCCCATGTCCACATCCCACGTCCAAGACGCTCGCGGTTGGCGAAATACCGATGGCGGTCAGGATTTCAAAATACAGCGCTTGTTGCAGCGCGTCTTCGTATCCAACGCGGCTCGCCGGGCACGCTTGGCTTTGCAAGCCCGTGTAAATCGTGTGCAGTGTGTCGTGGTCTGCATGGTTCATAGCTGTTGCCAAGACCGTTTCAGGTCTCAAGTTCAAGCTTCCAGGTGGGCAGGCTCTATGCTTTGGAGAACACGCTCGCGTTCTTCGTCGAGCTGGCGCTGCGCCGTGTTCGCCTCTTCCAATGCCTGTTGGCCCAAGGCGGCGGCTTGGCCATCGGGCTGATCCGCCAAAAAACTCCCGGCCATTTTGAGCACAGATAGCCGGGTGGCGAAACTGCTCCGGGCTTGCGCTGCGCGGATGGCTTGCTCAAAGCAGGCGCACGCTTCACCCGTATCGCCCTGCACCAAGGCGATTTGCGCTCTCAGCACCCAGCTAGGCCCTAATACATCAGGATTGCTGCCTGTATCGACCAAGCGCTCGGTCTCGCCTACCATACGGTTTGCTCTTTCAAGGTCACCCCGTGCCAACGCCGCACGCCCATCCAACCATGCCTTGATCGACAGCCGCCATAGTGGCAATTGCGCCTGGTCCAAATCGTCAATCTGGCGCAAATAGGCTTCAGCACTCTCTTGTTTGTTATCACGCAGGCTGGATTCTGCCAACTGCAGCAAGGCGTACATCGATTGGTCGACGTTGCCACTCTCACGCATCACGTGTAAGGCAGATTCCATGCCAGGAAGTAGACTAGCCTGCAAGTTCAGTGGGATACAAACTTCGCCTGTTTGCGTCAGTCGAACATAAGCCTCTCCAATGGCATCGCCGGTTTGTTGAAAAGTGGCAAGCGCCTGTGCGCACGAGGCTAGTGCTTGAACGTATTCGCCCAAGTAAGCGGATACTTCAGCTTGCGAGAGATAGATATAGGCTACGCCGGCCTGGTGGCCACCGGCCAAGCCGGCCGCCACAGCACGACGATAGGCTCCCAAAGCGGCGTGCGCTTGTCCACGACGGAATTGAGATTCACCGATGTTCGTTAGGCAGGTTGTGATACGAGGTTTAAGATCTACTTCTTCGAGTAAAACAAGGGCTTGTTGAAGTGATCGCAAAGCGTCGTCGAAACGATTTTGCGTGAGATACGCGGCTCCAATCGAATTCAAAATGATGCCCAGCGTTACCGGGTCGCCTGCCTGGCGAGCCATATCGTGGGCCTGGAGGAAATAGGCCATGGCCTGGTCAAATTTGCTCATGGTGGTATGGGCAATCCCCAATAGCCGTAGTGCATACAGCTTCTCGGTGTTGCTGTGTGCTCGTTCAGCCAGATCGTATGCAAGCTGCGCCGCCTGCCGCGCTTCCTCATTCCTTCCCTGCCAGTAGCGCAGCTCGGCCAAGATGTTGTAGCCCTCGGCCTGGGCGCGAGTATCCTGGTGGGCCTGCGCCAGCTCCAACGCCCGCTCGATGTCGGCCTCGGCCAAATCGTACTGCCCTTTCAGCCGGTACAACTCGGCCCGGTTGAGGTACAGCCGCAGGGCATTGATCCAGTAACGCTCGACGGGCAGTTCTTTCAAGCAGCGCTCGGCATGCTCGTAATACTCCAGGGCCTCGTCGTTGGCGTACAATTCCTGCGCCTGCGAGCCGGCCGCCAGCGCATACACCAGCGTCTTGTCCCAACGCTCGCTCTGGCCAAAGTGGCGCGCCAGGACGGGATAGTACTGCTCCAGGTCGTCAAAGTGAGCCACCTCCAGGAAATCGCCCACACGGTCGTGCAGTTCGCGCCGGCGGGCAAACGGCAGGCTGTTGTAAGCCACCTCGTAGGTCATGGTGTGCTTGAACAGGTAGGCCAGGTCGGGCTCGGGGTGGTCGAGCCGCGTCAGGTCCATGCTGATGGTCGACTCCAGCCGGTCGCGCATCTCGACGTCGGCCATGTGATAGGGGTAGATGCCGCGCAAGATCTCGTAGCCAAAGCGGCGATCGATGACCGAGGCCACCTGCAGCAGGTCGCGGCTGGAGCTTTCCAGCCGGTCGATGCGCGCCATGAGCAGGTCTTGCAGCGTGTCGGGCACCCTGGCTTGCGCCAGGTCACCCACGATCTTGTACCCGCTGTTGTCGCGCACCAGCGTGCCGCTGTCGACCAGGCTGTTGAGCAGCTCTTCGACAAAGAGCGGGTTGCCTTGCGTCTTGTTGTACACCTCGCGCTCGAATTCGGCCGGCAACCTGGCCTGGCGCAAGATGGTGCGCACCATCTGGGCGCTGGTCTCGGGCGGCAGCTCTTCGAGCTCGACTCGCGTACAGGCCGGCAAGGCCAGGCTGGCCAGGCTCAGGTCATCGCGTGGGCGAAAGCACGTGCACACCAGCAGCGGCGTATTGCCCAACTTCTGGGTGACGTGATCGATCAGCTCAAGCGAGGGGCGATCGGCCCAGTGCAGGTCCTCAAACAACAGCAGCAGCGGCTGACGGCTGGCGCGGGCGCGCAGCAGCTCGATCGTCAGCTCGAACAGCTTGCCGCGGCGATCCGAGGCGTCCAGCGCGGCGATGGCCGCCGATTCGGGCGCCGGCAGCCCCAGCAGCGTGCCCAGCACGCCTGCCCACTGGCCAAGCTCCCCAGCCAGGGCGGCGATGCTGGCCTCCACTCTTTGCCAGCGGGCCGCCGCGTCGTCGGCTTCGTGAAAGTCGAAAAACACGCGCCACAGCTCGATCCACGGCAAGTAGGGCGAGTTGATGCCGTGCGACATGGACTGTCCCATATAGCCATTGCCGCCCCAATCCACCCAGTAACGCACGACCTCTTCCACCAGGCGCGTCTTGCCCACGCCGGCGCGCCCGCTGATGGCGATGACCTGGCACGTCCCGCCCATGGCCTGCTTGGCCGCCGCCAGGAGTGTGGCCCTTTCGGCGTCGCGCCCAACCAGCTCCCAGCGGCTGGACAGGTAGCGCGCCGTCAGCCCCGTTTCTGTCTCGCGCTCGGCCAGCAAGCGATAGGCCTTGACGGGCTGCTGCTTGCCTTTGAGCTGTAGAGGCGGCAGCGACTCGAAAGCGAAACGCTGCGCGGTGCGGTCGCGCGTGTACGAATCGACCAGGATAGCGCCCGAACCGGCCGCCGTCATCAGCCGCGAGGACAGGTTGATCTCGTCGCCGATGACGGTGTACTCACGCCGCAGGGCCGAGCCGAGTGGGCGGGCCAGGACGATTCCGGAGGCGATGCCGATGCGCTGCGCGGTGACGGAGACTGGCCGGTCGGGATCGTTGTTGAGCGCCAGGGCGCAGCGCAGCGCCCGCAGCGGGTCGTCGTCGTGCTTGCCGGGCGCGCCGAACAAGATGTGCAGCACGCTGCCTTTATCGCCCGTCATCAGCCGGTTGATGCGGCCCTCGAAACGGCTCACAATGCCCTGTGCCCAGGTGTAATAGTCCTGGAGCAGCCGGCCTGCCTGGGGCGCATCATAGTCAAGCCCCTCAAAGCCCACGAAAATGTTGGTCACCCGCCTAAAGTCGCCCGGCATGTCGCCGCCGGTCAGCGCCAGGGCGTCGTACACCTCGCGCGGCAAATAGGGGGCCAGCGTGGCCAGGAAAGCTTCTGGGTCGCTTAGCCCGCCTAGATCGAGCGGGGCTGCGCCGCCGGCCGGGCAAGTCTCTCCCGCCGAGCCTCCGACGAGTGCCGCAAAGTCCTCGCGCAGCTCGGCGATGGCTGGGGGTGGGTCAAGCCGGCCCAGATCTTGCCGGCTGATGACGATTTCGCCTTGCCGGGCGTGCTTTTCGGCCCGCGAGGCTTCGTTTACAGCGTCCCCAGCCAGCACCGATTCCAGGTCCAGCCGGGCGTCGCCCACTGTCAGCCGCCGCGCCGGCCCGTAACCCAGCCCGACCTTCAAGCTGATGGAGAGCGGGTGGCCGGCCACCTGGGTGTCGAAGAACGGCGCCATCGCGCGCTGCATGGCACGGGCGCACGATAAGGCGCAGGTGATGCAGGCGCTGTGCGTGCCGCCGGCCGGGCGCTCGAAACACGCCGTCAACGCGTCGCCGCTAAAGTGTGTGACGTCCCCGCCGCGTTCGAGTACAGGCTCGATCAGCGCGCCAAAAACCTGGTTGAGGACGTGATTGATCTCTTCCGAGGCGCGGTGCCCTTCGCCGGGCGAGCGCTCGCTCAGCAGGCGCACCATGCGCTCGGTCATGGTGGTAAAGCCGGCGATGTCGGCGAACAACACGGCCGCCTTGATGGACACGGCCTCACCGGGCAGCGGCGGCTTGCCCTCCAGCACCCGCCGCACCACGTAGGCCGGCACGTAGCTGGCTACGGCTTGGGGTAGGGTGATTTCCATTTCAACTGTATTATATATCACGTTGGTAAAACTTCAAGTTCTGGGGTTGATCGTTTGCCCGTCGTAGTATATAATAGGTGCGGATAAAAGTGTCGAGGAGTTTTAACTTGGCGAATTTGAGCCGGCGTGATTTTCTTAAACTGGCTGGCGCGGCCGTGGTCGCGCCGATCGAGATCGGATGGCCCGAAGAGCCTGAGCCGGTCCACCCGACTGGCCTGGGACGGGTGACGGCTGGCTCGATCTGGGCCTACGACGAGCCAGAGCCGGGCGCAAGACACTTGGAGTCACTGCGCCAGGATACGCTTCTCCCCATTCGCAAATTGGCCGTCAGCGAGGGACTTTTGCCCCACAACCCGGTGTGGAACCTGACCCCCCACGGCTGGGTCTACTCGTCGTGGGTGCAGCCGGTCAGGCATCGGCTCAACGAGCCCATCCGCTACGTGCCGGAGGGGGGGTTCTGGGGCCAGGTGACCGTGCCCTACCTGGACATGTATGCCAGGCCGGACGAAAGCTCGCGCCGCTTGTACCGGCTTTATTATAGCACAGTGCACCTGGTCATCGCTTGCGTCGAGGACAAGCTGGGGCACTTGTGGTACCAACTGCAAGACGACCAAAGCCCTCGCCGGGCCGAGTTCGTGCCGGCCGAGGGCGTGCGCCTGGTCACCTTCGAAGAAATGGCGCCCATTTCACCCTACGAGGCAGACAAGCTGATCGAGGTGAGCCTGAGCTATCAAATGCTGTACGCTTACGAAAGCGGCCGGCTGGTCTTTTCGGCCCGCTGCGCCACTGGCACCTCGTTCAGAGTCAGCGGCTTGGGCTTGCTCAACTACCACACCCCGCGTGGCCAACACCAGGTGATCCGCAAGCGCCCCTCGCGCCACATGAGCGGCGTGCCGGGACGCTCCGACTTTTACGATTTGCCAGGCGTGCCCTTTTGCACTTATTTTACCGGCAGCGGGGTGGCCATCCACGGCACCTACTGGCACAACGACTTTGGCCACCCGCGCAGCCACGGCTGTGTCAACGTGCTGGCCGAAGAGGCCCAATGGGTCTATCGCTGGGTGCAGCCGCCAGCCGCCTACACGGACGTCGTGTTGGAGGTCAGGGAGGGAGGGACGCAGGTGATCGTCACCTGAGTCAGATAGGGCCGAACGAGGCGTTCGGTGTCAGATAGAGAGATCAGATAGACATAGAGACATCAGATAGACATAGAGACATCACTTGAAACTCGAAACTCGAAACTCGAAACTCGGAACCTGTTACCAGTATCTTCTTTTCGACCTGGACGAGACGCTCTACCCGCGCACGGCTGGGCTGATGCAAGAGATCGCCCGCCGGATCGTGCTCTATCTGGTCGAGCGCATGGGGCTGGCGACTGAAGAAGCCAACCACTTGAGACACCGCTTCTGGCTCCAGTACGGCACGACCCTGGCCGGCTTGCTGGCGGAAAGCCAGGTGGACGCCGGCGACTATTTACGTTTCGTTCACGATATCACGGTGGACGACTATATTGTTCCCAATCCGCAGTTGGCGGCTATGTTGGAGCGCATCTCTCTGCCCAAGGTGGTTTTTACCAATGCCGATGGGGGCCATGCCCGGCGCGTGCTGGCGCGCCTGGGAGTGAGCGAGCACTTTGACCGCATCATCGACATCCAAACGACAGCGCTGTGCAACAAGCCCCACCCGCGCGCGTACCAGCTTGCCTTGGACGTGTTGCAGGTAGAGGGGGGCAGGTGTATCATGGTCGAAGACAACGCGCGCAATTTGCGCCCGGCCAAAGAGTTGTTTGGCATGACCACCGTGCTGGTGGACGGGGCGGTTGAGGACGGGGTGGACGTGGCGATCCACGACTTGCTGGAGCTGGAAGACGCGCTCCGAAGGGTAAGCTGCGACAAGCGACGCACGACGAGCGACGAGCAACGAGGTAACCATGTGGGATGAACGTGCCTGGGGGCTGCTGTACGGCCTGGCTTGCGGCGACGCGCTGGGCTGGCCGGTCGAGTTCACAAAGCTGGCCGAGATCAAGCGCGTGTATGGGCCGGCCGGCATTCAAGACTTGCCGGAGCCTGCGCCGTGGACGGACGACACGCAGATGACGCTGGCGTTGGTGCACGCCTTGATCGAGGCCGGCGAGGCGGATCTGGAGACGCTGATGGCGGCCGTGACGCGGCAATTCGTGGCCTGGCTGAACGATCCCAGCACACCGCAGCGGGCGCCGGGTGGGGCGTGCCTGGCGGCGGCTCGCCGCTTGGAGGCCGGCACGCCCTGGCGGGAGGCTGGCGTGGCGCACTCCAAGGGCTGTGGCAGCCTGATGCGCGTGCTGCCGGTGGGTTATGTCTACCAACACGACGAGGCACGCTTGCGCGAGGTGGCCGATGCCCAGGGTCTGTGCACCCACGCTCACCCCTCCGCCCGCGCGGCCTGCACCGGCGGCGCTTACCTGGCCAAGCTGGCCTTGGACAATGTGCCCGTCGAGGAGTGGCAGGAACGCATGCGAGCGTTTGTGGGCCAGGTGCCGCCCGATTTTGAGGATGCCTTTGTGCGCCTGGAGCGCGCCTTCGAGTGGACGGACGAGGAAACCGCCCTCGCTCACATCGGCAAGGGTTGGGTGGCCGAAGAGTCCCTGGCCCTCGTCCTGTATTGCGTGCGGCGCTACCCCGACGACTATGCGGCGTGCGTCCGGCGGGCGGCCAACACCGACGGCGACAGCGACAGCATCGCCTGCATCGCCGGCGGGCTGATGGGCGCGCGCCTGGGGCTGAAAGCCATCCCACCCGACTGGGTAGCGCGCGTGGAGGCCAGCGACGAGATCGGGCAACTGGCCGGCGCGCTGGCGGACAAGCGGGAGGGGATGCGTAAAACGTCCCTCGGCAAGCTCGGGATGATATAACGCGTGTATCTTCTCAAAATGCTTGGGCTGCGGGCCAGACTTCCGAAGTCTTCTTAGACTTCGGAAGTCTTTCACCGCCCCGCTTTTTTGAGAAGTTACCGTAATATGACGTTTCACGTTGAGGGAGCCTGACGATGATCCGTATTCTGTATTGTTCTGGCAAAGGCGAGCTGGATTTGGACTATCCGCCTGCCAGGCTCGAGGCCGCGCTGGCCGACAAGCGCGGGCTGGTCTGGGTGGACTGGCTCACGGCCGCGCCGAGCGAGTGTGAGCCGGTCATGCGCGACGTGTTTGGTTTTCACCCACTGGCGATCGACGACGCGCTGCGCGAAGAACACGTCCCCAAGCTCGACGACTGGGGCGAGTACCTGTACATCGCCCTGCACGGCATCGCGTTCAAGCGCGAGTGGGACGCGCTCGATACCCACGAGCTGGACGTCTTCCTCGGCGGCAATTTCCTGGTCACCTATCACTTCGAACCGATTCCCGCCATCGACCGGGTCTGGACGGCCTGCGGGCGTGACACGCGGCACGTGCGGGGCGGCCCCGACCACCTGTTGTACGAAGCCGTGGATGGCGTCATCGCCGATTACATGCACGTGGTGGACGAGCTGGACGAAGCGATCGACGTCATTGAGGACGAAGTGTTCGAGCGGCCCACACCCAAGACTTTGGAGCGCATCTTTGCCCTCAAGCGGGCGGTGCTGCGCCTGCGCCGCATCCTCTCGCCGCAGCGCGAGGTGCTCAACAAGCTGGCGCGCGACGATTACAAGGTGATCGACGCCAAGGACCGGGTCTACTTTCGCGATGTGTACGATCACATCGTGCGCCTGTACGATCTCAACGAGAGCCTGCGCGACCTGGTGGCCAGCGCGTTGGACACCTACCTGTCCGTCAGCGCCAACAAGACCAACCAGATCATGAAAGTGCTGACGGTCGTCACCACCCTGTTTATGCCGGTCTCGTTCCTGTCCGGCTTTTGGGGCATGAACTTTTTTGGACCGATGGACGATCCGGGCTGGGCCAACTCGGTTGTCATGGCCGGCGTGCTGGCGACGATGGTCTTGGTGCCGCTGACCATGGCGTGGTGGATGCGTAGGCAGGGGTGGGTCGAGACGAAGTTCGACTGAGTCGGCCTGAAGATAGTCACAGAGTCACAGAGGACACGGAGGTTTTAGGAATGTTCCTTGCGTTCTTTACGATCTCTGCGGGATGCGAGTACCGCAGAATCCTTCCTACCCCTTCGTGTCCTTTGTGGTTTATTTTCAAGGTAGCCGCTTAGGGTCTTGTACTAGTCCGGCCAGATCGTCCTGATAAAGCGCAGCTTCTCCGCGGCTTGATAGCTTTGGCCGCCCTCGTGTTGGTTGTACTCGTACACCTTGATTTGCTTGGGCGCGGCATAGTGGTTGTAGGCCGCGTAGACGGTCGACGGCGGGCAGGTGTCATCCATCAGGCCGGTCGAAAACAGGGCCTGCGCTTTGGCGCGCGCCGCCAGGTTCACGCCGTCGAAATAGGCCAGGGTGTTGAACACGGCCGCCACTTTGTCGCGGTGCACGCGGCAGTAGCGGGTGATTTCGTGATAGGGATAGGTGTCGACGATCTGCGTCGCCCGCCGGTAGTGGCAGAGGAAGGGCACGTCGGGCATGGCCACCCCCACCGCCGGCTCCAGGCCGGCCGCCGCCAGGCTGATGCCGCCGCCCTGGCTGCCGCCCGTGACGGCGATGCGGGCCGCGTCGACCGCCGGATGGCTGCGGGCCGCCTCGATCGCGCGCACGGCGTCGGTGAACACGCGCCGGTAATAGTAGGTGTCCTTGCTCAGGATGCCGCGCGTCATAAAGCCAGGGTAATGCGGGTTGGCGCCGTCCGCCTCTGGGTCGGGCGTGTCACCCGGCTGCCACGCACTGCCCTGCCCGCGCGTGTCCATCACCAGGTGCGCAAAGCCGGCGCTGGCCCAGAACAGCCAATCGAGCGGAAAGCCCCGCCCGCCGCCGTAACCGAGGTACTCGACCACGCAGGGCAGGCGGCTGCTGCGCTGGCGCGGCAGGGTCAGCCAGCCTTTGATGGCTTGCCCGCCGTAGCCGGCAAAGGTGACGTCGAAGGTGTCCACCAGACGCATGTCGGACACCGCTGGCTCGAACTGGGCGTTCAGCGGGTGCTGCCTGGCCTCGGCCAAGGTGGCTTGCCAGAAGGCATCGAAATCGGCCGGCTCGTCGCGCGGCGGGGTGTAACGTTGTAATTCCTCGAGCGGCATGTCGAAAAACATTTAATTTTCCTCCTGATTTGAGTACACGGATTTACACAGATGAACACGGATAAATGGACTGACAACGGATCCCCATCTTTTTAACGGTCACATTATACCATGAAGTGGATGTGGGTACCTAATCAAGACCCTAAAGGTTTTCCTAAACCTTTAGGGTCTGCTTTTACTTGACTTGTGCTCTGCTTTAATTTATACTTTCGTGCGATGTTCCTATTTTTCAAGGAGGTCACATGGACGAAACGGAACAACGCAATCGTGTAACGTGTGGAATGGTAGCGCTGCTTGCGGTGCTGGGCTTGTGTGTAGGAAGCTTGGGCGGGGCAGCCGCCGGCGGGGCGGTAGCCTACGGCCTGCTGAGCTCCCAGCCGGCGGCCCCGCCCGTGTCTGTGTCTGCGCCCGCGCCCGTCGTCGCCAGCACGCCGCAGGTGTCCCCGCTGCGGCTGGACACCTCGTCGGCGGTGGTGGATGCCGTGTCGCGCGTGCAGCCGGCGGTGGTGACGGTGCTCAATACTCAGCAGGCGCAGCGCATCCGCACCTTCTGGGGCATCCAGCTCATCCAGCCCAAGTCGTCCGGCTCGGGCGTGATCATCTCGGCCGAGGGCTACATCGTCACCAACAACCACGTGGTCGAGAACGCCGAGACCTTGGAGGTGGTGTATGCCGACGGCAGCAAGGCCGCCGCGCACCTCGTCGGGGCCGATCCCTACGCCGACACGGCCGTGATCAAGGTCGAGGGCCGCGTGCCGGCCGTGGCCGAATTCGGCGATTCGAGCGCGCTGAAAATCGGCGAGACGGTGATCGCCATCGGCAGCGCCCTGGGCGACTTTAAGAACACCGTGACCGTGGGCGTGGTCAGCGCGATGGATCGCCAGTTGGACACCGGCCAGGGCTATGCGCTGGAGGGCATGATCCAGACCGACGCCGCCATCAACCACGGCAACTCGGGCGGCCCCCTGGTCAACGTGTTGGGCCAGGTGGTGGGCATCAACACCGCCATCGTGCGGAGCGACCAAAGCTCCGGCGACGTGGCCGAGGGGCTGGGCTTTGCCGTTCCCTCGGTGGTGGTGAGCGATCTCAGCGCGCAGATCATCGCCAAGGGCTACGTGGACAGGCCCTACCTGGGCATCCGCTACCAGATGATCACGCCTGAGATCGCCGGCGCCAACGGGCTGCCGATGGAGTGGGGCGTGTACGTGGCGGACATCGAGCGGGGCGCTCCGGCGGCCCAGGGCGGGCTGCGGCCCGGCGATATCATCACCGCCATCGGCGACGCCCAGATCAGCGCGGAGCTGTCGTACATCAACGCCCTCAACCGCCACCGCGCCGGCGAGCGAGTCACGCTGACTTTCTGGCGCGATGGCCGCACGCAGACGGCCGAGCTCACCCTGGGCAGCCAGGCGCGCTAGAATCAACTGCTGGTTAAAGTGCCCCAGGCCCACCTGTAAGGTGGGCCTGGGGTTTTGTTTTCCGCTATCTCCGCCGGAAGTAGGGGGTGCAGAAGGTGTTGGAGTAGTGCGCTACTTTCAGGTGGCGCAAACCGTTGGCTTGGCTTTGTCGCCCTTGACAAGTGTGATATAATAGATATGCGTTCTCGTGGTCTGGCCATGGTGAGGTATAGTACAAGTCATCATCTCCAGACGTTCCCGATTAATCTTCTTATTGGCCATCTGAGGTGTTGTTCTGGCAATTCGCCAGGGGAGGAAACAGTATGAAACGCGCGACTCGTTTGGACGCCGTGATCAAGATCGTCTTTGCCCTGCTGCTGGGGCTGGGTTCGGCCCTGGGCCTGGCCTGGAGCCTGGTGGGGGCCTGGCCGGCCGCCGGCTGGGGCGGCGATGATCAGCTCGCACCCCAACAGCCGGCCGCTTTCGTCGAGCCGCACATCCGGCTGGAAAAGAACGCCAGCTATTACGGCGCGGCCGGCGTGGCCATCACCGAGGTGACCAGCCTCTTTATCGGCGCCGACGAAGCCTGGGCCCGCTACCAGGCCGGCGAATTGGACAGCATCGATCCGCCCGAGTCGGCCTGGCCCGATATCAAGGCCAGCTCCACCTACAACCCGCAGTTCCACATCTATCCCCAGCAGTGCACTTACTATTACGGCTTTTCCACCGACGTGCCGCCTTTTGACGACCCGCGCGTGCGGGCGGCCTTTTCCGCCGCCATCGACCGCCAACGGCTCGTCGACGAGACGGCCGGCGGCGACCCGCAGCCGGCGCTGACCCTGGCGCCGCCGGGCACCTTTGGCTATGTGGACGGCTACGCCGCCGGCATCGGCCACCCCTACTCGCCCACCCTGGCCCAGAGGCTGCTGGCCGAAGCCGGCTACACCACGACACCTATCACGCTGGCTTACAACACCGCTCCCGGTCACCAGGCGGTGGCCGAATCGCTGCAGCGGATGTTCTCCGAGACGCTTGGAATCAGCGTCACCTTGCAGAGCATGGAGTGGCGTGCTTACCTCGACTTGCTGGACAGCGGCTCGCCCGAGCAGCGCCCAGGCATTTTCCGCTTGGGTTGGTGCGCCGACTACCCCGACGCCCACAACTGGCATCACGACGTCGTCGTCGCCGGCAACAGCCGCACCCGCTACGGCAACCAGGATTATATCGATCGGGTGCAGGCCGCCGCGTCCGAGAGCGACCCGGCCACACGGTTGGAGCTTTACGAGCAGGCCGAAGCCTACCTGGTGATGACCGACACGGCGATCGCGCCTCTGTACTACTATGCCAACCACAGCCTGTCCCGCCCGGACCTGGCCCGCACCTATCGCCCTTACGGCGCGCAGCACCTCGACGAGTGGGTCCTGACGCCCACGCTGCGCCCGATCGGGGTCGCCGGGGGCGAGCCGGCCACGCTCGACCCGGCCCGCGCGGAGGACACGGCTTCGATCAACACCGTCGAGCAGCTTTTCCTGGGCCTGACCGATTTCGACGCGGCCGGCAATGTCGTGCCGGAATTGGCCACCAGTTGGGAGACCTCGCCCGATGGGCGAGCCTATACCTTTACCTTGCGTGGCGATGCCTTCTGGACCGATGGCGTCACCGTGACGGCTCACGACGTCGAGTACGGCGTATTGCGCGCGCTCGACCCGGCTGCCAACTCGCCGTGGGCGAGCCTGCTCGACGTCATTGAAAACGCGCAGGACTATCGCGAGGGGCGGCTCGGCGACGCGGGCCTGGTCGGCGTGCATGCACTGGATGATACTCACGTCCGCTTCGTGCTGAATACCCCGGCGGCCTACTTCCCGGCCATCGCCGGGCTGTGGTTCGCGCGACCCCAGCCCCACTGGGCCATCGAGGCCCACGGCGAGGAGTGGACCAGGCCGGAGAACATTGTCACCAACGGGCCATACCGGCTGGCAGCCTGGGTGCAGGCGCCGGAGCTGGAAATCTACACCTGGAGCACGGGCGGGCACGCCCGGCCGGGCGGCGTGTACGCCTACGGCGTCTATTACCGCAATAACGGCCCGGGCACGGCCGAAAGCGCGCGCATTGTGGACAAGCTGCCGTCCGGCACGAGCTATGCCGGCGACACCAGTGATCTGCCCATAGTCCAGGCTGGCCAGATCGTCACATGGGAATTGGGCAGCCTGGCGCCCGGCGCCGAGGGTATCTTTATGGTGGCGATCGACGTGCCGGCCGGGGCGATCACCGGCAGCGGTGTGATCACGGCCAACTGCGTGTCGATCACCAACACCGTGTTGGGCGATGACCCAAGTGATAACGCGCAGTGCAGCGACGCGGTTGACGTGTGGGACGACGAGGTGGAGCTTGGCGTGGACGACACGTGGGTCGAGCCAGGCGACCCGGCGCCGGGCAACGAGTTCCGCTACGTCGTTCGCTGGTGCAACCATCGCGGCGCAGCGGCTGGCCCGGTCTGGCTGACCGACACGCTGCCCGTCTCGACCACGTTGCTAGAGTGGCGTATACGCTCGGGTGGACCTTTCTGGAGTGAGAGCGACGCGAGCGGCGGGCAGTTGGTGCTCTACGCGCTTAGCCTGCCGGGTGATCGCTGCGAGGATTTGGAGCTGACCCTGCAGCTTGATCCTGCCGCGCAGGTAGGCAGCCGCTTGGAAAACGTTGTCACCATCGCAACCTCGGGCGATGTCTATGCCGGCAACGACCAGTCCGTTCACAGCGATGCGCGTGTTGGCTCGCCGCGCCTCGATTTGCGATTGGAAAAGAGCGTGTCCGCCGCCATGCCGGTGCCGGGGGGCTGGATCGAATACTCTTTCTACTATGAGAATAGCGGCAACGTGCCGGCGCAGGTGTGGATCACCGATACCTTGCCCGCTGGCCTGGCTTACCAACATGCCTTCTGGGGTGGTAATCAGCCGGGTGAAGACACAGCGCTGCCCGAGCCGAATCAGCTTGGGCAAGTGGTGGCTTGGGAGTTGGGCGATATGCCGGTGGGAGGGGCGCGTTGGTTCCACATGCAGGCGGCCATCAGCGATACGCTGGGTGCCGGCGACTTTGTCACCAACTGCGCTGTGCTTGGTGTGGGCGCCGGTGGCATCGACGACCAGCCGGCCAACAACAACACTTGCTTCTCGCTCGCGCTCAATCCACCTGGCCCCAACCTGCGCGTGAGCAAGGAACATTGGTGGAACAACGATGGGCAAATCGGCTACCGGATCCACTTTGAGAACCCGGGCAACCAGGCTATTAACGATGTGTGGATCACCGATACCTTGCCCGCTGGCACGGCTTGGAATAACAATTGGACTCTGGAGTTTGACGAGGCGCGCGTGGTGAGCACTTCGTTGGGTGCCCAGGTATTGGCTTGGCAGTTGTCGTCCCTGAATCCGGGCGACCAGGGCTGGATGTCGTTCGAAGCCAACCTGGACGCGCCCGGCGCGCGCGTGCGTTGGTACACCAACACGGTCGAGATACTCACCCCGCCGGGCGACATCGACCCGGCCGACAACGCCTTCACGGACACCGCTTTTAGCGGTGGCGAGGTGGACCGCGCCGAGCTGTGGATGAACCCGCTCGGCCAGGCCAGCAGCATGTGGGGCGCGGCCATACCTGATGTCGTCGTCACTGTGACCACTCCCTACACGCAGCTTAGCGCCTGGGCCGACCCGGCCAATGATGGCTTTTGGAGTGTCGATAACGTCGGGCCGGTTTACCCCGGCGACGTGCTCACTGTGACCGCCGGCAAGGGCGTTATGCCGGTCATCTTTCAAGTGCCCGATCCCTTCACGGCCGAGGCTGACTCGCAGGCCAAGACGGTTTCCGGGCAGGTTGGCGGCTGTGCCAACCAGACGGTCGAGATCCACGCCTACTGGCCGGGTGGCTACCGCGAGCTCGTGACCGAAGGTGATGGCAGCTTCACGGTCGCCTACGACGATCTACCACGTGGGGCGCGCGGTTACGTGCGCTACGGCACGTGGGTGAACTATGCCAACGTGATCTTCCACCGGCCCTTCCAGGCGCCGGATTTGCTCGTGGAGGTCAACTATGGCCACGACTGGGTGGGCGGCCGCTACGAGGCCGGCCATACCGTCTGGATTACCGTCACCGAAAGCGACGGCGCCACGGTCAAGGCGACGGTGACCGTCAACACGCCGGGCGACCGGTGGACAAGCGATAACGGGATGTGGCAGCCCCAGCGGCCCGACATCGCGCCCGGCGATTGGGTCTTTGGTCTGGTGGACAACGGCCAGACGACCGAGGTGCACCTGGGTGACGTCGGCGGGCGCGTGGACGCCGCGGCTGACACGATCAGCGGCACAATCTCTGCGCCGTGGTTTACCCAGGCGCTCCCCATCGAGTGCCACGCTTGGGGTTCACCGATCTGGGGCCAGCCGGAGGGACCGCCGATGAAGTATGCGAGCGTCGTGCCTAATGGCGTCGACTCTTACACATGCCAGTGGGACCCGCTCACCGAGTGGGACGTGGAACCTGGGATGGATATCGGCGTGTACTACTATGAGCCGAATGGCAACAGCGTGATTAACGCCTTCTGGGAGCCGGCGCCCCGCCTGCGCGTCGACGCCTGGGCCGAAGGCAGCGCCGGTCAGGGTGGCAACATGGCCTTCAACATTGTGTATTGGAATAACGGCGATGCCGTGGCCCAAGATGTGGTGATCAGCGCCACCTTGGAGGGCATGGCCTACCTGGTCGATACGTTGGGCCTTGCGCCGGCCGTCTCGGGCGGCACGGCCACCTGGCAACTGGGCAGCCTGCCCCCCAACAGCAGTGGTAGTTTCCTGGCCTTTGTCGAGCTCACCGCGCCGGAAGGCGAGACCGTCACCAACACGGTCCAAATCGCCACATCCAGTTGTGACTCGGGCGAGCCTGAGGAGAAAGAGAGCCGCTGGACGGGCCAGGTGTGGGCCAACGCTACCCGCCTCAACGTGGACAAGTGGGCCTGGACTGACGACCCGGCGCCTGGTGTTGACTTTGTGTGGGTTGTCGAGGTGTGCAACAAAGGCGACACCGCCAGCGCTGGCCTGACTTTGACCGACACGCTGCCGCTCTCCACCACGTTGGCGTGGTGGTGGGCCGATTATCCTGGCTGGGTGGAGGAGTCGCGGACTGAGGCCCAACTCGTGCTCTCGCGCCCCTCGATCCCGTCCGGAACGTGCAAGAGGGTGTATCTGCGCGTTCACGTAGACGAAAACGCCCAGGGAGGCACAGAGTTGGTCAACACGGCGACCATCGCCTCGCCTAGCGACTTGGAGGACAAAGGCAACACGGCGTACCATTCGGTCTGGGTAAGCCCCCCTCACACCAACCTGTACGTCAGCAAGCAATTGCACTGGGGGCAGTTGGTGCCCGGCGGCGAGATCCACTATGACATCCATTTCGGCAACAATGGCAATGTGCCGGTGAGCACGCTGCGCATCACGGACAGCCTGCCGGCCGGCGCCACGTTCCGAGAGTTCTGGAACTTTGGCGATGGGGTGAGCGTCCCGCAGCCGGTCGAGGTCACGCCCGATTACGTGGTCTGGGAGCTGGACGGGCTGGACAATGGTACCTATGGCGACATTCACATCGCGCTGGATATCGATAGCGGTGTCCCAGACACCGCCACGCTGCTCAACCGTGTTGAAATCAGTCCCCAAGCTGACGAGGACAGCTACGACGATAACGTTGGTGAATGGGTGGAAACGCTCCACCCGTCGGGGCCAAACCTGCGTGTCACCAAGCGGCACGAGTGGCGCGGTGACGGGCAACTGTGGTACGAGATCGCGTTCAAGAACGTCGGCGACCGGCCGGTCGACGAGGTCTGGATCACCGACACGCTGCCGCTGTTCACCACTTGGGATAGCTGGGGAGAGCTTGACTTTGACAACAGCCGGCTGCTTGACTTTAGCCAGGGCGGGGGCGTGGCGGCCTGGCAGTTCAGCCGGCTATACCCGGCCGATAATGGTTACTTGCGCTTCAAGGTGAACCTCGATGAGCCGGGGCTGCTGAACCGCTGGTACACCAACACGGTCGAGGTACTCTCGCCCTCTGGCGAGGTTGACCCTAGCGATAATGCCAGCACAGACGTGGCCTACAGCGGGCCGGTCAATCTCGAGGTGTGGGTCCAAGATCCGCAAGGCAACTCTGTCCCCGCCCGCGTCATGGTGTGGAACGATGCGGGCGCTAACTATGAGCAGCGCAGCCCCGGCCGTCTGCCGGCCCAATTCGGAACGCTGGAGCCAGGCCTTTACCACGTGCAGGCCTGGCCGGTCGAGCCCGACGTTTGGACCCTGGCTAACTCGGTGGAGGAATGGATCGAGATCGGCGGCGCCCCGATGGCTTTCACGCTGAGCCTGCGCTATCCCGACGTCCGGGGCGTGGTGGAGACGCCGGAAGGCAATCCCCTGCCGCAGGCCTACGATTGGCAGGGCAATCCCGTGCCGCACCCGGCCCACGTCAACGTCCACAACGAGGATTGGTCGGTGAATCTGTGGACGACGACGAACGTGACGGGCGAGTTCAGCCTGGCGCTGCCGCCCGGCAGCTACCAGGTGGTGGCACACCCCTTGTGGAGCACGGCGCTCACCTACGCCAAGGCGCTGCCCCAGGCGTTTGGACTGGCGACCGGCACACCCCGGCCACTTGATCTGGGCTATATACGGCTTACCTATCCGCGCCTGGTAGGCACGGTGGTGGACCCGCTGGGAAACCCCGTCTCGACCTGGGTCAACCTGTGGAAGGACGATGGCGGCTACCAAGACGGGGACGATACGCAGGTCTGGGATGGCGGCGGAAAGCCCTTCCGCTTCGGGGGGATGCCGGCCGGCCGTTACTTTGTCCGGGCCGACCCGCCCGCCGATCCGCCGGACGTGTACGGCGCGTCCAATGTGTACGAGTTCGAGGTCCTGCCCGGCAGCCAGTACAGCGCGAGCGTCACCACCTACCCCGTGCTCACGCTGACGCTCGTCAACTTTGTGGGCGAGCTGCGCTTCCCGTCTACTTCTAGCGCCGCCTGCCCGGAGGGGGACTGCCCGGTGCCTCACGCCAGCCTGCGGCTGCACACGGACGATTGGTCGTACCAGGAGTGGGCCGGCAGCGGCGAGGATGGACGCTTTATCTTTAGCGGCCTTGCCGCCGGCGTCACCTACACGCTGGACTTTTTCCTGCCGGACGAGCTGCGTGCGGACTGGGATCCCCCCGCGCTGGATACCTTCAACCTGGCCTCTGCCGAGGATCGCCTCGCCCGCCTCTACCGCCTGCAGGCGGTATCGACAGCCAAGCGCGTGGTGGGCCAGGTCAAGTACGGTGATGGGACTCCAGTGGGTGATGCCGACGGCGATGGCAAGGGGGACGCCCTGGTCTATGCTTACCAGGAGGGCAGCGGCATCCGGCGCCAGAGCGGCACCGCCACGGATGGCCGTTTCGACTTTTACCTGAGGGGCGGCCGCTGGCGCTTGGGCGTGGAGCCGGCTCAGCCTGAGGTGAACTGGTACTTTGACCCGGCCTGGGAACAGTGGATCGAGTTCGCGCCGGACGAAGCGATTGAAATGTACGACGTGACCTTGAGCGTGGCGCGCGCGGACTTTTACCGTGTCAGCGGCACGGTGTCCGACCCGGTTGGCAGCCCGCCGCCGGCCGGCAGCGCCAGAATCGAGCTGTGCACCGAGACGGGGCGCTGCTTTGGCGCGCCTGTGGCGGAGGACGGCGGCTTTGAGCTGCGCGTGCCGCCCGGCCTCTACCACGCCTGGGTGTGGGTAGAGCCGGCCAGCTCCCTGCTCCCGCCGCTCGACAACGGCTTCGCCGTCGCGGTGGAGGGCGATACAAGCCTAGCGGTACGCCTGCGCGCCCAGGCCGAGCGCACCGCCGGCCTACAGGGGCGGGTGATCGTCACCCCTACCGGCCAGGGCCTGGCGGGGGTCGAAATCCAGGCCTGGACTGACGAAGGCGACCGGGCCGGCGCGCAGACGGACGCCAACGGCGGCTACGCCGTGAACCTGATCCCCGGCTACTGGCGCGCGCGGCCGGTCCTCACGCCGCAGCAGCAAGATAGCTACGTCGTTTTGCCGCCCGAGCAGCGGGAAGGGTTGGTGCGAGCCGGCGAGACGATCAGCAACGTGAGCTTTTACGTGCGGCGGCTGGATGCCGCCATCTACGGCTGGGTGGTCGACGAGGCCGGCCAGCCGCTGAGCGAAGTGGAAGCGGTCGTCTTTGCCGAGCGCTGCGTGGACGGCGAGTGCCAGGTGATCAGGGAGGCCAAAGTGCAGGGCGGCGCCTTTACGCTCAAGGTGGTGGGCGGCTATACCTACACCGTGGGCGTGTGGCTGCCGGCCGGCGGCTACATCCCCGGCCCGACTGTGCCGGCGCAGGTGTACGCCGGCGTTGGCCAGACGGTGGCCGACGTGCGGCTGCCTCTACTCAAGGCCGGCACGCGCATCTGGGGCGAGTTGCGCGACGGCGACAGCGGCGCGATCGTGACCGTCGAGGCCTCGGTCTACGCCAACAGCCCGGCCGGGCTGGGGGTAGAGGACGCGCTGTGGCCGGGCAAAGACCCTTATGCTTACAACCTGTACGTGCCCACGCCGCAGACCGAGCCTGTCACCTGGACGCTGGGGCTGTGGGTTAACCCGGCCACCGGCTACATCCCCGACCCGGCCCATCCCAGCTACCCGGTGGTGGTGGAGCCAGGCCGGGAGACGATCTGGCAGCCGATGACGGTCAAAAAGCTCGATACCGTCATCCGCGGCCGGGTTTGGATCAGCGCGACCCGGCCGGCCCGCCAGGTGTGGGTCTACGCGCGTGGGGCGGCCGGCACGGAGGGCGCCGGGCTGTACTTTGAGGCCCAGACCGACGCCAGCGGCGTCTATACCATGCCGGTGCTGCCGGGCGTCTACCTCCTGAGCGCGCACCTGCCGCCCGGGCTGGCGGACACGCACCTGCCGCCGGAGCCTCGGCAGTGGCGCGCGGTGGGCGATAACCCCATCGACCTGTGGTTCCGTCCCAAGCCGGCGGCCATGAGCCTCTCGGGCGCGCTGTCGGTCTCGCCCACGGCCTCGCTTCCGGCCGGCACATCGCTGACCGTTTACGGCTGGGCCGAGGACGGCAGCCGGGCCGAGGTGAGCGGCACGCTGGGTGGCGGCTACCGCATGGCGGTGGTGAGCGGCACGACCTGGCACCTGTGGGCCGCCTACGAGGACCCGGCCAACGACGCTTACTACACCGCCCGCGAAGTGGCGGTCGAGGTGGGGGACAGCCCGCTGACCGGCGTGGACCTGCTGCTGGAGCGGCGCGGTGAGTTGCCGGACGCGATCTGCCAGTCGGTCGACCCGGCCCGCTTTACGCGCGTCTCGCTGCCGCCGCAGGGAACCCTGCCCGAGCCGCTGATCGAGATCCAGGCCGGCACCTTCTCCGAGACGGTCCAGGTGTGCGCCACGCCGCTCGTGGCCGTGCCCGACGGGCAGCGCCTGGTCGGCTTTGCCTACGAGATGGAGGCGCGCGACAGCGCGGGCCGGCTGATCAAGGCCAACTTTAACAAAAAAGTGCGCCTGATCTTTTACCTGGATGAGGAGGCCGTCCCCGAGGGGCTTGACGTGGCGACCCTGCAGCCGGCCTTTTACTCGGCCGCGCGCGGCGCCTGGGTGGCGCTGGACGACGTCTTTGTCGACGCCGAGGACCTGTTCGTCACCGGCAAGACCAATCACTTTTCCAGGCTTGGCATGATGTCGCCACCGGCCGCCGGGCAGGCCGGGCCGGCCTACGAGCTGTCCAGGGTGGACCTTAGCGGCCCGCTCGAAGGCGCGGCCGGCGTTACCTATACCTTCACCGCCACGGCGGTGTACACACCGGGCACGCTGGTTCCGCCGCTGCCGGTGACCTATACCTGGTACGCGGCCGGCAAGCTGCCGGCCTCTCACCCGTCTTCCGGCAGCGTGACGGATACCGTCAGCCTGAGCTGGGCCGAGCCGGGCGCCAAGCTCATCACCGTCACGGCCGCCAGCGGGGGTAAGATCGTCACCGGCACGCACACCATCACCATCGCGGGCGGTGGCTATAGCGTCTTTTTGCCGGTGGTCGTCAAGAATTTGTAGGGGCAGGTTTCAAGCCTGCAAGTGTGGGTTTGTGCACGTAGGGGCGGGTTTGGAAACCCGCCCCTTTGGCTGAATCTTCACGAATTCTGTTCCAGGCCGAGCGCTTCTTCCCAACCCCGGCTCGATCCATCCTTGATCACCAGGATGGGCGTCTCGTTCGCCAGGCGTTCGGCGCCCTCGGTCAATTCCTCGCCGGCCACGGCTGGGATGGCCCGGTAGCCGGCCCGCTCCAGCAGTGCCGCCCGCCGGCGCGCCCGTTCCACGTCGCCGCGGTCGATCACGGCCGACACTTCCAACGCCAGCCATAGCTCGGGGGTGCCTGGCAGGCCGCGTGCCCGCCCTTTGATCAACACGTCCAGGCGCATGATCTCTTCGACCTTGTCCACGTCCAGGCGGGCTTCCAGCTCGGGGCGCAGCTCGCCCAAGGGGATGGCCGCCACCGGCCACAGCCAGCGGCCAAAGTATGCCCCGGCTTTCTCGATGTACTGCCGTTCCATGTCGCGTCCCTTCAGCCGGCCGACGTCATTCACCAGGCGTTGCGTCGTCGCCTCCAGCCGGTCGATGCGCGCCTCGGTGCGCTTTTGCGCCTCGACCAGCTCCTCTACGCGCGCCTCGGTGCGCTTTTGGGCCTCGACCAGCTCGCGCACCGCTGTTTCCAGGCTGTCCATGCGCGCCTCAGCCCGCTTTTGCGCCTCGACCAGCTCGCGCACCAGGTCGGGCAAATTCAAAAGCTCGTCCGTCAATATCAGCCGCCGCAACTCCGATTTCCACTCGGGGTGCAGTGCCAGCACCCGCGTCAGGTCTTGGACGTCGTTAACTGTAAAAGCCATTGCTCACCTTCTCGCCATTGTCGCTTTCTCCACGTAAATCCCTTCCCATTATACATCAATTTCCCAAAAGTGGAGCAACTTTTATCTCTATCTCTCCCTCTCTATCTCTATCTGTTGTTTCTATCTGCTAGCATCTCCGCCGCGCGCGCCAGGTGCGACTCGGCCTCCTGGCGGCGCCCGGCCAGGGCCGCCAGCAGCTCGCCCAGCGCCTGGTGGCTCTTGGCCAGCTCCAGCCGGCTCTCGGCCTGGGCCAGGCTGTCCAGGCTGTTTTGCAGGGCGGTCACCGCCTCTTCTGTCCGGCCTGCGCGGGCCAGGATTTGCCCCCGCACTCGCTGCACCGCGCCTAGTTCCTCGGGATTGCCGGTCTCGGCCGCCAGTTGCAGCGAGCGCTCGGCGTACTGCAAGGCATGGTCCGTGTTTTCCTCGGCCAGCTCGATTTCGGCCAGCAGCCGGTAGGGCTCGACCAGCTCGGCCTGGGCGCCGAGGCGGGCGTTGGTCTCGACGGCCGCCCCCAGGTATTGGCGCGCCAGGCCGTAGTCCTTTTGGGCGTGATATACCTCGCCCAGGTTGGTATAGGTCTGCGCTGTGCCGGCCGCGTCGCCGATGCGCTGGCGCAGCGCCAGGCTCTGCCGGTAATGCTCGATCGCCTGGGCAAACTCGCCGGCTTGGTTGCTCAACACACCCAGGTTGTTGTAGCACATGGCGATCCCATAGCTAAAGCCGATTTTCTCGCTGATGTCCAGGCTGCGCAGCGTATACTCCCGCATCGCGGCGTAATCTCCCCGTCCCCAATGTGTCACCGCGATGTTCGTGTACGAGCGGGCCAGGCCCAGAAGGTCATTGAGTTGTTCGCGGAGGCGGGCGCTGCGCTCGAAAAAGTCGGCCGCCTGCGAAGGGTTGCCCTGGGAGGCATGAGTGACGCCCATTGTATTGTACAATTCCGCCTCGTCCCTGGCCCTCGTCTCGCTTTTGGGCAAATCGGCCAGCACGTATAGCCCCTGCCCACACAGCGCCATCGCCTGCTCAAAGCTCCCCTGCCGCATGCGCACCCAGCCCATCAGGCTGTACAGCCGCGCCATTTCGAGGCAGTCTTCCTCGCCTTCCAGCGCCGCGCGGCCCTTTTCGAGATAGTCCAGCGCCTCGTCAAAGCTGCCCTGCAGCTCGCAGGCCTTGGCCATCTTGCGCCACAGGTCGGCCTGCCTGTAATTTGCTATTTGTAATTTGCTATTTGTAATTTGTAATTTGCTATTTGCGATTTGGTAATGCTCGATCGCCTCCGGGTAGCGCCCGACCAGGCTGCACACGTCGCCGGCGGCCTCGTGGGCCTCGATCACCTGCTCTTCCACGCCCGCCAGCGCCTGGCGCTCGGCGACCTCCAGCGCGCGGGCGTAGTAGGCCAGGGCGGCCTCGTTGGCGTACTCGGCCTGCGCCTTGCGCCCGGCCTGCAGCGCGTAGGCAAAAGCCTTGTCCCAGGCCTGCCCCTCGTCAAAGTGGCGCGCCAGTGTGCCGTAATGCTCGGCCAGGCTGGCGGCGTAGCGGGCTTCGATATAGTCCCCCACCCGGCGGTGCAGCTCGCGCCGGCGGGCGTACAGCAGGCTCTGGTAGGCCGCTTCCTGGGTCAGGGTGTGCTTGAACAGGTATTCGAGCTGCGGCTCGAGCCGGCCGAGCTGGGTCAGGTCATATTGGACGAGCTGCTCCAGGCGGGTTGGCAGCGTGCCGCCCAGGTCGCCGTAGGGGTAAACCGAGTCCAGCACCGGGTAGGCGAAGGTGCGCCCGATGACGGCGGCCACCTGCAGCACGCGCCGGTTGAGCTCTTCCAGGCGGTCCACCCGGCTCATCAGCAGCCCCTGCAGCGTGGTCGGCACGTCGGTGACGTCGAGCGTGGCTTGCAGGCTCCAGCGTCCCTCCTCGTCCTGGCGGGCCTGGCCGGTCTCGATCAGCGTCCGCATAACCTCTTCCAGGAACAGCGGGTTGCCCTGGGCGCGCGCCACCACCGGCGCGCACAGATCGTCGGCCGAGTGGGGGTTTTGCAAGACGGCGTGCACCAATTGGCGGCTGTGCTCCTCGTCCAGCTCGGCCAACCGGATGGCAGTGCAGTGCGGCAGCGCCAGGTGCTCGGCCAGGCCGGCCGGCAACTGGCCGGCTTCCGCCTCCGGGCGGCGGAGGACGGCCAGCAAGACGGGACTCTCGGCTGTGTTGCGGGCCAGGTAGGCCAGCAGCTCCAGCGAGCTTTCGTCGGCCCATTGGACGTCGTCCACGACGATCAGCACGGGCTGGCGGGCCGCCTGGGCCTGGAGCATGTGCAGCGTCAGGTCGAAAAAACGCTCGCGGCGCAGGCGCGGCTCGAGCGCCCCCGTCAGCTCGTTGTCGGGCAGGGGGATGTCGAACACGGCCGCCGCCACTGGCGCCCAGGCATCTTGGCCGATTTCGGCCAGGCGCGCCACAAGCTGCTCACGTTTCCAGACTTCGGAAGTTTTTAAAACTTCCGAAGTCTCCTCGACTCCGTACAGCGCACGCAGTATCCCCATCCACGCCAGGTAGGGGACACCGCGCTCGTACGACAGCGCCTCGCCGCGCAGGATCGCCATCCCGCGCGCGCCGGCATAAGCGGCGGTCTCTTGGACCAGGCGCGTCTTGCCCACCCCGGCCTCACCGCTCAGGTCGAGCACCTGTCCCTGGCCGGCCATAGCGGTGTCGATCAAAGCGCGCACCTGGGCCAGCTCGGCCTGCCGGCCGACAAAGACGACCTGGCGGCGGCTGCCCGCCGGCGCGGCCTGGCGCCGGGCCGCGCCAAGCACGGCGCAATTGGCCACTGGCGCGCTCTTGCCCTTGACGCGCACCGGCTCGCGCTCCTCCAGCTCAAACTGGGCGCGCACGTGCCTGGCGGTGGACGCGCTGAGCAGCACCTGGCCCTCGCCGGCCACGCCCATCAGGCGCGAGCTGAGATTGACCTCGTCGCCCATCACGGTGTATTCCTGCCGCGTGGCCGAGCCGAGATTGCCGGCGAACACGTAGCCGGTGTTGACGCCAATACGCTGCTTGAGTGCGAACTGGCCCGCGCTCGTCCGCAGGCAGGCGAACTCGGCCGCCGCCGCCTGCATGTCCAGCGCGGCTCGCACGGCGCGCGCCGGGTCGTCCTCGTGGGCGCGCGGCGCGCCAAAGATGGCCATGACGCGGTAGCCCACGGCATACGAGTCGATCTTGTTGACGATCCCGTCGTACTTTTCGATCACGGCTTGCATGGCTCTAAAATGCCGGTTGAGGATATCGGTCAGCTCGCCGGGCTGACCCGGCGCCAGGGCCTGGATCATCTCGTCGATGCCGTAAAAGTTGGCAAAGGCGATCGTGGCCAGGCGGTGCTCGCCCTCCATGCCGGCCTGGTCGCTGCTCTCCTGTAAGGAGGGTGGGGAGGCCACGATGCGCGCCAGCAGGCTAGGGGGCAGGTAGGGCGAGAGGGCGTCGAGGGAGGCAAGAAGGGTTTCAGGTTTCAGGTTCCACGCGAAGCGTTCAGGTTGCGGTTTGTGATTGGTGATTGGTGATTGGTGATTGGTGATTTGATAGTAGCCTTCTTCGACCGGCTCGACCGTGATGGCAGAGCCGGCTGCCTGGCGCGTGGCCTCATCCATGACGATGCTGCCAGCGGGGGCGATGTGCTCGGCGTGCGCCATGCTGGCCAGCGCCGGCCCCATCACGGCAAACTCCAGCCGCTCGGGCGTGCCCAGGCTGGCGGTGAACAGCAGCCCGCTGCCCAGCCCGATCTTGATGCGCAGGCTGAATACCCCCTGTGGGGTTTGGATTTCGGCGAACTGCCCCATGGCCTGCTGCATCGCCTGCGAGGCGCGGCAGGCATTGAGTGCGCCGTTCTCGTCCAGGAAGGCCACCAGCATGGCGTCCCCGCCGAACTTGAAGAGATCCCCGCCGTAGCCCAGGACGATGCCGAGCATGGTCTCGAAATAGCCGTTGACGATGCGGGTGATGACTTCGGCCCCCTCGCGGCCCAACGCGGACAGCCGTTCGGACATGGCGGTGAAGCCAGAGATGTCGGCGAACATCAGCGTGCCGTGGGCGAACTGGCCGCTGACGCCGGCCGGCCCGGCCGCCGCCAGGCGCTGGCGGACGACGTGCGCCGGCAGATAAGAGCTGACGTCTTGCAGCACGGCCTGCAGATGCGCGGCGCAGCGCTGCATGGCGGCCTCGGATGGGCCGCTAGACAGTTCGCCGTGCATGTGCGCCGGCAGGTAGCGCAAGGCCGCTTCAAGCGTGGGCGTCATTGTATCCTCCAGGCTTGATTGTAGCACAAGAGGGCAAGAAGGAAAAGTGAAGGAGGGAGTAGGAAGTAGGGACGCTTCGCGGGAAGTAGGAAATCGGCTAGCGCCTTGCAAGTGAGATAGGAGATAGCGGGATAGCTGGCACCTCGCCGATGGGGGTCTCCTTCATAGCCTGAATAGCTTCAGGTGGCAGTCGCATCAGGCTGGCCACGCTTGCCCGCGCCTGGTCGGGGTCACGGGCCGCAATGGCGTCGACGATGGTATCGAGATAGTCTTTTTCCCCTTCGACGAACGCTTGCAGCGTCAGCCCTTCGTCCTCGAGCCAACTGCGCACGTTGCGCAGCTTGAGCAGCGGCATGGCCAGTTGGCGCAGCAGTTGGTTGTGAGTGGCATCGAAAACGGCCTGGATAACGACGTGATAAGCCGCCCTGAGCCGTTCTCGCTCCGAAGGAGGGGCTTCCTTCTGCCACCACCTGGCCTGGTATTCGGCAAACGCCACCTGGTAATCGTGCGCCAGGCGCTGTAAGTGGTCTATCTCCTGGTCCGCAGCATTGGCCGCAGCCAACGCCGCAACCTGGGGATACAGCATTTGCTCGAATTGTTCGACGTCCCAGGCGGTGGCGCCAACGCGGCGCAGGGCCAACAGCAGCGCTTCGCCAAAGGCCTCGTTTTGCGAGCGGGTGACAAAAACTCCCCGCCCATGCTGCACTTCGACCAGGCCTTGGGCCATCAAGATGCGCGTGGCGTCGCGCACCACGGCCCGGCTGACTCCAAACTGTCCGGCAAGCTCCGGCTCGGTCGGCAGGGCAGCGCCAGGCTCCATCTGGCCAGATAGGATAGATTCCTGGATGGCTTCCGCCATCTGCTCGGCCAGGGTCTGCTTCCTAGCCAGCTTGGGGAACGAGGTTTTCTCGGGCATAGACCTCCTTTTGACGCCGATCGATGCTCAGGTACAAGCCCAATGATACCATTAAAATCGCTCCGCCGATAGTCCAGGCCAGGCCGATTGAAGTCCGCTCGGCGATGTAACCCAGGCCAACGCTGCCCAGGAAGCTGCCCATGTAGGACACAAAGGATTCGATAGACAGCATGGACGAGCGCTGCTGGGAAGGGATTTCCGCATTCATCAGCGTAGCGTGCGGCGAGTTGGTGATGCCCATGTTCATGTAAACCAGCCAAAAGAACAGCGCGGCCGGCAGCGGCGACGTTTGCAGAGCCAGGCCCACCAGCAGCGCGCCTCGCACTCCCTGGAAGATGGCACACACCAGCCCGTAGCGCTTGTGCAGCAGGCGGCTCAGGGTTGGCGACAGCATGTTGCCAACCATCCCCACGATGAAATTCCCGCCCATCACGATCCCTAAAAAGAGCGTGTTTCCCGCGCTGCCGCCCAACAAGCCGGCAAAATGGGGCTGCCACAACACCTCCAGGCTGATCAGCACCAAACCGCTGGCAAAACTTGCTCCCATCAACTTGAGAATGACCGGGTTAGACCGGCTGAGGGTGATGCCTGTGCGGATAATACCCGGCACCTGGCGCACACCGGCTTGCCAGCCGGGTTGTTGCCCGGCCGGACGCTCTTCCCGGACGAGCCGGAGGGTCGCCGCCAGCAACGCGAGTTGCACCAACATCCCGAAAGCGACCGGCATGGACAGAGGTGTCAACACCGTGCTTCCATCCGGTGGCAGGCTGCTAAATAAATGTGGGATCAGGCTGCCCAGCATCACCCCCCCGCCCAGGGCGAGCAGGGCAAAGGTGCCCCCCTTGGCCAGGGCGGGTTGCAAGTCGATTTCTGGATCGATGGCCTGTAGGCTGTCAACGAACCAGGCGTCAAGCGCACCCGAAGACAACGCGCGTCCAACGCCATTCAGGATGAAGGCGCACAGCATGGCTGGCAGCGAGAAGGCAAACAGAAAGGCGAGACTCGCCAGCAAGATGCAGGCGTAGGCTATGACGCTTACCCGCTTGCGGCCCATCGCGTCGGCCAGTCCACCGGTGGGCACTTCCAAGAGGACGATGGTGAGTGAGAAAACGCCTATGACGAAGCTGATTTGCAACAAGCTCAAGCCGCGCGCCTGGGCCAACAGGACAGATAGGGACATCGGCAGCCCCACGGCCAACCAGAAAAGCGAGGTGATGAGATAATAGACCGTCTGAATTCGTCGTGTTGACATCATTTTACACCCTCCTGTCATAATGTCATAATATGACTATATCATCTTATGAGATTATATCGCAAACGGCCGATTTTGTCAAGATGCAAAAAAAGGGTGGGGGTGCGCGTCAAAGTTTTGCACGAATAGGACGCTGGTCGCCCCGAAATGAATTTCAGGGCTGATATAGCAAGCCCGCTGAAAGCAGGCTAACGCGCCTGGGCGCGTTTTTTGTATCAGCCTGCGAATTCATTCGCAGGCTTAAGGGCGCACGTGGCCGCGGCCCAGGACGATCCACTTGTAGCTCGTCAGCTCGCGCAGCGCCAGCGGCCCGCGGGCGTGCAGGCGCTGCGTGCTGATGGCCACCTCGGCCCCCAGGCCAAACTGCGCCCCGTCGGTAAAGCGCGTGCTGGCGTTGACGTACACGGCGGCCGAATCCACCTCGTCCACAAAGCGCATCGCGTTGCTGTACGATTCGGTGACGATCGCGTCCGAATGCCGCGTCGAGTGCTGCTCGATGTGCTCGATCGCCTCCTCCAGGCTGTCCACCACGCGCACCGCCAGCACGAGTGACAGGAACTCGGTGTCAAAATCTTGGGAGCCTGCGGCCCGTGCCTGCGGGTGGCCGGTCAGCAGCTCGTAAGCGCGCGGCTCGCAGCGCAGCTCGACCCCGGCGCGCGCCAGCTCGCCGGCGATCTTGGGCAGCAGCTCGGCAGCCACCGCGCTGTGGATGAGCAGCACGTCGAGCGCGTTGCAGATGGTCGGGCGCTGGACTTTGGCGTTGAAGACGATGGGCACGGCTTTGTCGGCGTCGGCGCTCTCGTCCACGTAGACGTGGCAGATGCCTACCCCGCCGGTGATGACGGGGATGGTGGCGTTCTCCAGCGCAAAACGCTGCAGGGCCGGCCCGCCGCGCGGGATGATCATGTCGATGTACTGGTTGGCGGTGAGCATGGCTTTGACCATGGCGCGCTCCTGGGAGCGCAGCAGTTGGACGGCGTCGGGAGAAACACCAGCTTTTTGGCAGCCGGCCGAGACGGCCTCGGCCAGCGCGGCGTTCGAGTGGGTGGCTTCCTTGCCGCCGCGCAGGATGGCGGCGTTGCCCGATTTGAGGCACAGGGCGGCGATGTCGACCGTGACGTTCGGGCGCGATTCGTAGATGGTGCCGATGACGCCGATGGGCACGCGCCGCTTGCTTATCTGCAGGCCATTGGGCAGCGTGCGCGCGTCGAAGGACTCGCCCACCGGGTCCACCAGGGCGGCCACCGATCCCACGTCGGCGGCGATGGCCTCCAGGCGTTTTTCGTTGAGCATGAGCCGTTCCAGCAGGGGCTCGTCCAGCCCGGCGGCGCGCCCGGCTTCGAGATCCTGGCTGTTGGCCGTCAGGATCTCGGCCTGGCGTTGCAGGATCGCCTCGGCGATGGCCGCCAGGGCGTCATTCTTGATTGTCGTGTTGAGCGTTCTCAATTGCCGGGAGACCCGGCGGGCGCGCTGGCCCAGTTCTTCCAGTTCTGCAAACATCGCACTTTCTCCTCTACACTAACACCATGTCGTCGCGGTGGACGACGGTCGAGCCATAGGCCTGGTCGAGCATGTGGGCAATCTCGTTCGAGCGGCGGCCGCGGATGGCGGCGAGTTCCTGGTCGTTATAATGCGTGATGCCGCGGGCGATTTCGCGCCCGCCGGGCGCCAGCAAGCGCACGGTTTGGCCGCGTTGGAACGAGCCGCTCACGCTGCTCACGCCCACCGCCAGCAGGCTCTTGCCATAGCGCAGCAGCGCCTCGGCCGCGCCCTCGTCCACGCTGATCTCGCCGCGCGGCGGCTCGGCCAGGATCCAGCGCTTGCGGCTTTCGACCTGGCTGCTGCTTGGCTGGAAGCGCGTGCCCAGCCGTTCCCCGGCCATGATGCGCAGCAGCACGTCCGGCTCCCGGCCGGGGGCGATGATGACCGGCGTGCCGGAGCGGGTGGCCATCTCGGCCGCCTCGATCTTGGTCGCCATGCCGCCGGTGCCCACCGAGGAGCCGCTCTCGCCGGCCAGGCGGCGGATGTCGTCGTCGATGTGCGCCACTTCTTGGATCAAGCCCGCGTTCGGATCGATTTTGGGGTCGGCCGTCAAGAGGCCAGCCTGGTCGGTCAAGATCACCAGCAGGCTGGCTCCCACCAGGTTGGCCACGCGCGCCGACAGATTGTCATTGTCGCCGATCTTGATTTCTTCGACGGCCACGACGTCGTTTTCGTTGATGACGGGCACGACGCGCAGCCGGAGCAATGAGAGCAGCGTGTTGCGGGCGTTGAGATAGCGCTCGCGGTTCACCAGGTCGGCGTGGGTGAGCAGCGCCTGGGCGATGTTGAGGCCGTACAGGCCAAAGATCTGCTCGTAAATCGCCATCAGCCGCACCTGGCCCACGGCGGCCATCGTCTGCTTGAAGGGGATGTCGCCGGCTTGCGAGACCGTCCCCAACGCCTCGCGCCCGGCAAAGACCGCGCCCGAGGAGACCAACAGAAGCTCGTGGCCCTGGGCGTGCAAGTGGGCGCATTGCCGCACCAGCTCGATCATGCGCGGGCGGCTGAGCTGGTCGCCCCCGTCAGACAGGGTGCGCGTGCCGACTTTGACGACGATGCGCGAGTGGTGTGTTGTTTTTTTCATCTACTTCGAAAATAACCGCTCACGGCCTGTGTCAATACGTGGCGTGCGTGGGGAAGGGGATCTCGATCCCGGCCTGGTCGAGGGCTGTCTTGACGGCTTTGATGGCTTGATGACATCACCCAGATGGCCTATACACCCAGCTCGGCCCGCACGCGGAGATAGTGCAGCACCTGTTCGCGTGAGAGCATACCGGCGATGCGCTGGCCCTCCACCACCGGCACCTGGGCCACATTCGCCTCGTCCATCAATCTCAGCGCCGCCTGCAGCTCGGTCGCCGGCTCGACGCGGACGAGTTGGTCCAAGGGCCGCATGGCTTGCATGGCCGTGATTTGACCCCAGTCGGCCTTGGGCACCGCCGATACGTCGCGCAGGGTCAGCAGGCCTTGCAACTGGTCGGCGTCGGTCACCAGGAAACAGCGCCGCCCGCCGGTCAGGACGTGCTCCTCGACCAATTGGTCCAGCGTCAGCGGGCCGGGGATTTGCCAGCAGTCGCGCTGCATCACCTGTCCCACCGTGATGCCGCGCAGCGACTGCTGCATGTTGGCCTGGGCATAGGTGGCGGCGGCGGCGTTTTGCAGGAACCAACCGATAAAGACCAGCCACACGCCGTTGAACCAGTTGCCGCCGATGACGGTGAGCGCGCCAAGCCCGATAAAGCCAAAGGCTACCACTTGACCGGAAAAGGCGGCCACCTGCGTGGCGCGATAGAAACTGCCGCTGATCTTCCACACCAACGCCCGCAGCACGCGCCCGCCATCTAGCGGGAAACCGGGGATCAGGTTGAACAACGCCAGCATCAGGTTGATGCGCGCCAGCCACATGCTGGGCGCGGCCAGGTAGGGGATGTGCCGGTCGAGCAGGAACAGGCCACCAAAGGCCAGGGCCAAGCCCGCGCTGGTCAGCGGCCCGGCGACGGCGATGCGAAACTCGGCCCCCGGCGTGCGCGGCTCGCGGCCGATGTGCGCCACCCCGCCAAAGATGAACAACGTCACGCTGCGCACTGGGATTTGATGGCGCAGGGCCACCCACGAATGGCCCAGCTCGTGCGCCAATACCGAGCCGAAAAACAGCAGGCTGGTGAGCGCGCCGAGCAGCCAATAGGCGCCGCTGGGCAGGGCCGGGTATTCGCCCGGAAAGTAGCCGGCGGCCAGCGACCACGTCACCAAGCCGAAAATCAGGAACCAGCTCGCGTGTAACCCGATGGGGATGCCCCAGATGCGGCCCAGCTTCACACTCGCTTCCATAACCACTCTCCTTGTTTACAGTTAACTATGCCGGGTGTATTGTTAGCCACAGAGGCACAGAGGACACGGAGAAATCGAAATTCTCTGTGCTCTCTGTGCCTCTGGCAAATAATCTGTTAACAAGCCCTAACTGGGCCTCATGTGATCGATTTCTTGCCTGATCGTGGCTTGCGCCTCGCCTGGGTCAATGGCATCTACCCAGGCCGCTTCGGCGCTCAGGCGCTCGCAGGCCGCCGCCAGCCAGTTCTTATCGGCCGGCTTGAGCTTGTGAGTGTGACTGTAGCAGACCAGGTCGCGCACGGCCTGGCTCAGGGCGCCTGGTTTGGACAGGCGCGCGCGGGTCTTGAGCTCGGCCGCTCGCTGGCGGTCGTCGTTGGGCAAGGGGTGGGCCGGAGAACGTAGGCAAGCCACGATGGTCGATAGACTGTTGGCGATGCGGCGTAGCCCCAGGTCATTCGCTTTGGTCACTGGCACCGACAAAACCGCCCCTTGGGGAAGGCGGACGGCATAGTATTCACCTGGCGGTTCTATTTTATCGCGCGTCGTCAAGCCCTCGATGACTCCCACACCGTACATAGGATGAAATACTCGATCTCCTGTCTGAAATAAATACTTGTTCATATCTACTCGCAACTCTTTCTATCCTGGTATCAGGTGATCTCGTTCTCGGAAGGTGCGCTGTACAACGGGGGTTTGGTGAAGCATTATACGGCGCATATTAAGAAAAACCACCCAGGTAGGATAAGCCTGGGCGGCTCAGGATCAAATGATGTGTGGTTTGCACGTCCTACAGGTGCAAGTATACCACACTTTTCGCGTTTTGCCAATGTGACCAGACTTCCCGGGAGTGACGATTAATCGTCGGAAAAGGGGTAACTTGTCGGAAAAGCGGGGCGATGGAAGACTTCCGAAGTCTTAAAGACTTCGGAAGTCTGGC
>JAFGFO010000415.1 GCA_016931085.1 Thermoflexales bacterium | reverse complement strand
GCCAATGCGCCTGTGCCTGCGAATGAATTCGCAGGCTGATACCCAAAACGCGCCGAGGCGCGTTAGCCTGCTTTCAGCAGGCTTGTTCTATCAGCCCTGAAATTCATTTCGGGGCTGCCAGCGTCCGATGGGTGCAAAACTTTGACGCCCACCCCGTTTGCCGTTTGCCCAACCGCGAAGGCCGGCATGTGCAGATTTGCTGATTTGTTGGCATGTGCCAGGAACGACATCAGACCTTGTAGCACGCCACGTAATGGCCCTCGCCCTTGTCTTGCCACTCCGGCTCGGCCTCGGAGCAGCGCGCCTCGACGATGGGGCAGCGGGTGCTGAAACGGCAGCCTTGAGGGGGACGGCTTGGGCTGGGGACGTCTCCCTCCAGGACGACGCGCCGGCGTTGGCGCTCGACGTCCGGGTCCGGCACCGGCACGGCCGACAGGAGCGCCCGGGTGTAGGGATGGAGGGGATGGGTGTACAGCTCGTCCTTGTCGGCCAATTCGACGATCTTGCCCAGGTACATCACGGCGACCCGCTTGCAAATGTGGCGCACCATGCTCAAATCGTGTGCGACAAACAAGTAGGTCAAGCCAAACTGTTCCTGCAAATCCTCCAACAAGTTGACGATCTGGGCCTGGATGGACACGTCGAGTGCGGAAATCGGCTCGTCGCAGACGATGAATTCCGGCTGCGAGGCCAGGGCGCGCGCGATGCCAATCCGCTGCCGCTGGCCGCCGGAGAATTCGTGCGGGTAGCGATTGACGAAACGGGGATTGAGGCGAACGGTATGCAGCAGAGTTTGGACCCGTTCGATCTGCTCGTGGCTCGAGCCCAGCTTGTGGGCGCGCAAAGGCTCCCCGATGATATTGGAAACAGTCATGCGTGGGTTGAGGGAAGCGAACGGGTCTTGGAAAATCATCTGCATGCGCCGTCGCATGCGCCGCAGGGTTTCTCCTTCAAGAGCAGTCAAATCCACCCCGTCAAAGATCACCTGCCCGGCCGTCGGCCGGTACAATTGAAGAATAGTACGCCCGGCGGTCGTCTTGCCGCAGCCGCTTTCTCCCACCAGGCCCAAGGTTTCACCGCGGTACACATCAAAGGATATGCCATCGACGGCCCTGACCGCGCCGGCCTGGCGTTGAAACAGCCCTCCCCTCTTGATTGGAAAGTGCTTGCTCACATTCACAACTTGCACCAGGCCAGCGGGGGAATCGCTCATCGCTCTCCCCCTACCCGCACGTCTACCCAGCACGCCACCTTGTGCCCAGGCTCGATGGGTGTCAGACGAGGATTCTCCTGGCGGCAGCGTTCCTGCACGTGGGCACAGCGCGGCACAAAGGGGCAGCCCGGCGGCAGCCCCAGCAAATCTGGCGGGAAGCCGGGGATAGTGGCCAGTCTCTCGCGGCTGCTGCGATCCACCCGAGGCAACGAGCGGAGCAGCGCCAGCGTGTACGGGTGGCGGGGGCTTTTGTAAATATCGTCCACACTGCCCTGCTCGACGATAAAGCCAGCATACATCACGATGACCTTATCGGCCAGGCCGGCGACGACCCCCAGGTCGTGCGTGATCCAAATCACGGCCATCCCCAACCTGTCGCGCAGGTCTTTGACCAGGTCAATGATCTGGGCCTGGATGGTCACGTCGAGGGCTGTGGTAGGCTCGTCGGCGATGAGCAGGCTGGGAGCGCACGCCAGGCCCATAGCGATCATCGCTCGCTGGCGCATGCCGCCGGAAAACTGGTGTGGATAATTGTCATAGCGCCCCGCCGCGCCTGGGATGCCGACCATGTCCAGCAGCTCCTCCACTCGCTGGCGCGCCTCACCCCAGCTCATCCCCATGTGCAGCCTGAGTGTCTCGCCAATCTGCTGGCCGATGGTCAAAACCGGGTTGAAGGACGTCATGGGATCCTGAAAGACCATGGCCATCTCCCGCCCGCGAATGCGCTCCATCTCGGCCTCGCTCAACTGGAGCAAGTCCCGGCCCCTGAAAAGCACCTGGCCGGCGACGATCTTGCCGGGCGGCTGGGGGATCAGGCGCATCACCGACAACACGCCCACGCTTTTGCCGCAGCCGCTTTCGCCCACGATTCCCAGCGTCTCGCCGGCCTCCAGGCTGTACGAGATGCCATTGACCGCGTGGACGACGCCATCCAGTGTGCGGAAACGGACGGCCAGGTCCCGCACTTCCAGCAAAGGCTCTTCAGTCTTTTCTCGTTCCATTGTAACTACTCGGGTTACACAGAGAACACAAAGGAGACACAGAGAGTCACAGAGATTAAGACATGTTTTAAAAATTCTCTGTGCATCTCCGAGAGTTCTCAGTGAAACTCTGTGTAACTAAAATAACCTCTATCCCTCTTCGCTCACGACCAGCGCGCGCGGGTCGAGCGCGTCGCGCAGTCCATCTCCCACAAAGTTGATCCCCAAGACGGTCAACAAGATCAGCATCCCCGGGAAGAACCACATCCACGGCTCGGTCTCCAGGTGGTGGTAGGCCTGGTCCAGCATGTTGCCCCACGTTGCCGTGGGGGGCTGCACCCCCAGCCCCAGGAAACTGACGTAGGCTTCCGACAAGATGGAATTGGCCACCTGGAGCGTGGCCGTGACGATGATGGGGGCAGCCGCGTTGGGCAAAATGTGCGAAAACATGATTGAAAAGTTGCGCGTGCCGATGCAGCGGGAGGCCGTGACAAACTCTTGCTCTTTGAGGGACAAAAAGTCCGCTCGCACGATGCGCGCCAGGTACATCCAACTGGTCAGGCCGATGACACCGATGATGACGATCACACTCCCACTAAAGGAGCGTCCCAAGACTTGGAAAGTGGGGATTTTCCCGGCCCACAGTTTGGACAAGATAATGAGCAAAAAGAGCTGCGGAATGTTAAAGGCGGCCTCTGTAAAGCGCATCAGGATGCTGTCCAAGGATCCGGCGTAAAAGCCGGCCACGGCGCCGATCCCCACACCGATGACGAGCGAAACGATCACGGACAGCAAACCGATGATGATGGAAATCTGGCCCCCGTAGATCGTGCGCGCCAGGATGTCTCGCCCGGTCGTGTCGGTGCCAAAGGGATGGTTCCACGAGGGTGGCGATAACTTGATCGATAAATCGGTGCGGTTGGAATCGGCTTCCGAGTAGCATGCAGCGCCCAAGGTGACAAACAAGCAGATCGCCAGGAGCAGCCCCAGGCCGATCATGGCCATCTTGTGGCGGCGAAAGCGCCGCCAGGCTATCTGGCCTGGCGTCAGCGGGGGGCGCTGAGCGGCTTCTGCAAGGGGATCGCTAAGCTCCGTGTTCATCGGCTATCTCACTCGTAACGGATGCGCGGGTCGAGATAGGTGTAAGCGATGTCCGTGATGATCTGAAACAGGACGACAAGGACGGCAGTCACAATCAGGATGCCCATCAACACCGGGACGTTGGTATCCATGGCGGCGTCCCAGTACAGCCGTCCCATGCCGGGCCAGGCGAAAATGGATTCGGTGACGACCGCCCCGCTAAAGAGCAGGGGCAAGTCCATCCCTACCAGAGTCACCAGCGGCAGAGCGGCGTTTTTGAGCGCGTGATTCGTAATCACCAGACGCTCGGGCAAGCCCTTGGCGCGCGCGGTGCGGATATAGTCCTGGTGAATGACCTCCAGCATCTGGGAACGGACGTAACGGCTGTAGCCGGCGACGCTAATCAGCGAGGCCGTAGTGACAGGCAGGACCAGGTGCCAGGCAATCTGGGGCAAGGTCGGCCCGGCTGCCAGATCATACATGCCGACCGTGGGAAAGTAGGGTAGCCCCCAACGCCTGAAATTGACCGAAAAGACATACATCAAGATCAGGGCCAGCCAAAAGACCGGCATCGAGTAGCCGACAAAGGAAAAAGTCGTAAAGACATAGTCCAGCACCGAGTACTGCCGCAAGGCTGAATAGATCCCGATGGCGAGCGACAGGAGCAGCACGACCACCTCGCTGGTCACCATCAAGAGCAAGGTGTTGGGGATGCGCTCGCCGATGACGTCCAGCACCGGGCGGCGCTCGGTGAAGGAATCGCCGAAATCCCCGCGCAGCACGCCCCGGCGCGTGCCGAAAGTCTCGGCCACGCCATCACCATCCAGGTCCACCTGCATCCAATCGTTGCCGGCCAGCCAGATGAGGTATTGGATCAAGATCGGCTTGTCCAGGCCTAACTGGCGGGTCAAGCGCGCCCGGTCCTCCGAACGGACGCGGCGGCGGCCGCCAAAGGAGGCCAGTGGATCGCCCATCTCGTTGGCCAGGACAAAGAGCACGGCGCTGATGATCAAGAGCAGGGGGATCGCCTGTAGGCTGCGTTGAACGACGTAACGGATCATAGGGAGGTTTCAGGTTTCAGGTTTTGGGCATAAGCCGCACTCATTGCTCGGAAGCGGCGCTTACCGTTCTGCTTCTCAAGAAAGGAGGGAAGCGCGGGGCTTCCCTCCTCAAGTCAGCTTACTGGCTAATGTCCCATTGGTGGGCGTTCCACAAGCAATCGCCACCCGATAAGCGCAGGTCCCGCAGGCGCTTGTTAACCGCCCACAAATCGGGGTCAGTCCGCAAACCCACCCACAGGACCTGGTCGTGCATGATGCGCGCGATGCCATAAAAAAGCTTGATGCGCTCCTGCTGGTCGAGTGTCACAGACTGCGTCTGGAACAACTCGTCTAGCTCGGGGTCGCAGATCCCATACCAGTTCGACCCGTCCGGGTAATCGTCGCTGGGGATCTCCGAGCAGAGAAAGTAGGGGACGTTGGGGTCGGGATAATCGTAGGCGCCATCTGACCACTGGGCAATGTCATACTCGCCAATCGCGATCGGCCCGTCGTCGCCGTAGGTGTTCCAGATGATGTCCGAAGAATAGTTCTGCAACTGGGTGCCGATGCCAGTCTCGGCCAGTATTTGCTGGACGACCACCTGGGTGGCCTCGCGCAGCTCGTTGCCGGAGGTGGTAGAATAGCGCAGCACCAGCTCTTGACCGTCCTTGTCGCGCGTGCCATCGCCGTTGCTGTCCACCCAGCCGGCCTCGTCCAGCAGGGTCTTGGCACTCTCCGGGTCATACGGCAGCGGCTCGATGCTGCTGTCTTCGTAGGGGGTGTCGTACCAAAAGGTCTTGGGGATCTTGTACAGGCCGTAGAAAAGCTCGTCGATGATTTGCTGGCGGTCCAGGGCCATGACGATGGCCTGGCGCACCCGCACGTCCTGCAGGGCCGGGTGGCCGGTCTTGGTGTCGAGGTTAAAGAACCAGCTTTCTATCCAGGGCGAGGGCACAGTCACCAACTCCAGCTCCGCAGCCTTGTCAATGGTGGGCTTGTCGGCGGCGGTCATAAAAGCGCCCAGGTCGCTGCCACCGGCCAACAGGGCCGCCATTTGAGCCTCGTCGTCCGGCACGATGCGGATGAAAATCTGGTCGAGCTTGGGGCGGCCTTTCCAATAGTTGGGATTGGCCTCAAAGACGATGTGGCTGGCGGCCTCCCACGATTTGAAAACGAATGGCCCATTGCCAACGGTGGGCGCCCGGTTCCACCGGGCATTGTCGATCGTCCCCTCGGCCTCAAAGACAGGTTCCAGGATGTGCTTGGGCAGGACGTCGCGGAAAAAGCCGGTCGCCCAGGTCACGAAAGGCTCCGTCATCTTGACCTGGACAGTCTTGTCATCCAGCGCCGTCATGGTCTCGATATAATCCTCGTAGGGATAACGTGTCTGGAAAGAGTTCGTGTCGGCCATGACCATGTTGTAGGTAAAGACAAAGTCGTGGGCCGTCACCGGCACGCCGTCGGACCAGTTAGCCTCCGGGCGAATCTTGACCGTGAGCAGCGTGCCATCCTCCGAGATGCCACCGTTCTCCATCGTCGGCAGCTCGGCGGCCATCTCCAGGTTGAGGTTCAGTTGATCGTCGACGGACCACATGCCGACCTCGAACAGATCGATGGCGGCCCAGGCGAACCACATCTGGGTGTAGAAAACGTTCAAAGAGTCAGGTTCCTGGAAAAAGGTCAGGGTGATGCTCTTGGGCTTGGCCGGCGGCGGCGCGGTCGGGGTTGGCGCCTTGGTAGCAGCCGGGGCTTGGGTGGCAGCCGGGGCTTGGGTGGCGGCGGGGGCCGGCGATGGCGTAGCCAACTGTGTGGACCTTCCAATGCAGCCTGTCAAGCCAGGCCAGAGCATGGCCACAATCACTGTGACCATCAAGGGTTTCCAGAGCATGTTCCTCACAAGAATCCTCCTATTTGTCTGCGCATTAAAAACGAGTGGGGTCTCGAAAAATTCTACCACAAGCCAGATGGATGTCAAGCCATCGTGAGTGTGAAAATAGGCTAATCGATCATGGATCGCAGTGTGCGGCCGCCCTGCTCAAGTTTTTGTCCCACCCCATTCAAGTCCAGGCCGGTCTGGTTCATGGCCTTGCCTAACTCGCGCAATTGGGTGGCCACCGTCAGGAGATCATCGCCAATCTGGTCCAGGCGCTTGGAGCCTTGCTTGAGACGTTCAGCGGCATTGTCGACTAATTGGGACTCGCCGAACTCCAAGCCGCCAACCACCTTCAAACCAACCACGTCGATGAACTTGGGCTGCACGCTGGGAATACGTATGTCGTCGATTTCTTGCCCCAGGCTGTTCAGCGTGCCGGCGACGCTTTGAAGCTCTTTTTGGCAGCGGTCCAGGGCCGCGGCTGCCAGTTGGGCCAGGTCGTCGACCCCGCCTCGTGTCTTGCCGTCACCGGTGAGGACGAGGCTGGCCCTGACCGCGCTCTGGCCAGCGGCCTCGATCGTGTCGCCTGTATCCTGCAGCAGCTTGGGCAATCTCTCGACCAAGTTGATGATCTTGTCACGATTGTTGATGACGAGGTTGACGGCTTCCATAATCTTTTCGCTGTTCAACCCGTCAAATGACTGGAATAATTGATTGAGCATGGTTTATCTCCTATGATAAAGAAACCGAGTTTTTAGGAAAAACTCGGTTTCTTAAAAGTGTATCGCCAGAGTCTTGACAAGCCAGAGGGTCAAGGTCAGCGCCACCACAAGGTGGGATCAGCCAAGTTACGGGATGCGCAGCTCTTGGCCTACATTGATCAGGTTAGGATCTTTGATCTTGTCCTTGTTGGCCTCAAAGATTTCCGGCCAGCGCTTGGCGTCGCCGTAGAACTGTTGGGCGATCTTGCTCAAGCTGTCGCCGGATTTGACCACGTAGGTGCGCACCTTGGCCGCTTCCAATCCTTGCTTGAGGCGAGCCACCTCGGCTTCCAGTGAGGCGACTTTGGCATCGGCTACTCTAACCCTGTCCTCAAGCGCCCGGACTTGGGATGCCTGGCCAGATGAGGCCTGGCCAGCTGAGGCCTGAGCCGCTCTGAGATCAGCTTCGGCCTTGTTGGCACGGGCCTCAGCCTCTTGCCGCTTGGCGATCTCTTGATTCAATTTAGCCAGGGCATCTGCGGCTTCCTTCTTGGCCGCCTCAACAGCCGCCTTTTCGTCGCGCGTGGTGACAGCGTCGACGAGACCACCTAACAAACCACCTTTCTTTTCCGTCATGATATATACTCCTTTTTTACTCTTGGTGTCCTGACCCGGCAGGACGTTTTGGGGGTTCTGGGGCCGAAGGGATGGTTAGCTCCTGGCCCAGTTTAATCACGTTGGGGTCTTTGATCTTGTCCTTGTTGGCTTCATAGATTTCTTTCCAACGTTCGGCGTCGCCCAAGAGCTCCTGGGCGACTTTGCGCAGCGTATCATTGGCTTTGACAACGTAGACTTTCCCCATCTGTTCTCCATGCCTCCTATTTATCGTAGTGTGCCCATTGCGCCCGCTTGTGGAATCGAAGCACACAGCTAGTATAGCATATACAACAATGCTTGTCAACAAGCTCACGCAAAGTGTGGTATAATGACGATATCCACAACCCTACGTGCATAACGCGAGCAAAGGAGGTAACTATGAGCAAATTTGAGAGCATCACCCAACGCGCGGCCGAGCAGTTGGTGGAAAATGAGAGCTTGCGCTCAAACCTCACGGACGACGAAGCGAACACCCTGCTCGACTGGGCCATCGAGTGGCTGGAAAGCCAGGTGGAAAAGTCGCCCGATGAAGCGGCGGCGCGCCAGGTGGCCCAAGCCGAGGTGAAACGCTTGCGCCCGGCTATGCAAGACATCAACCGCCAATTGGCTGCCGGCAAGACACCCACTGTAGGCCTGCCGGCGACTCTGTCCGCAGCCCAAGCGCTGTCGGGCGCGCCTCGTGACCGCCAAAAGTTGATAAAAGGCTTGATAGATCGACAAGTCCAAGCGTGGAGCAAGCAATAGCAAGGAGCCGTCACGATGCAGGATTATGAAAAACTGGGAGTGTTTTACCTGGGCCGCGAGTACGACCTGGCGGCTCAAAAGACAAGCGAGAAGCTGGTATTGTATGACGCCAAGGACCTGGTCACGCACGCCGTGTGCGTTGGCATGACGGGCAGCGGCAAGACGGGCCTGTGCCTGGCCTTGTTGGAAGAAGCCGGCATCGATAACATTCCGGCGATCTTGATCGATCCCAAGGGCGACCTGGCCAATCTGCTGTTGACGTTTCCGCAGTTGCGCGGCGAGGATTTCGCGCCGTGGATCAACCCGGAAGACGCCGAGAAAAAAGGCCTGTCGCCCCAGGATTATGCTCAGAAACAAGCCGAATCGTGGCAAAAGGGCCTGGCCGATTGGGGACAAGCACCCGAGCGGATCCAGCGCTTACGCGACACGGTTGACATGGTGATCTATACGCCGGGCAGCAACGCCGGTCTCTCGCTGTCTATCCTCAAGTCCTTCGCCGCGCCGGACCAGGCCGTGCTGGAGGACGGCGAGTTGCTGCGCGAGCGCATCAATACCACCGTGACCAGCCTGCTCGGCCTGCTGGGCATCCAGGCCGACCCGATCCAGAGCCGCGAGCATATTCTGATCTCGAACCTCCTCGATTACGCCTGGAAACAGGGCCAGGACGTCGACCTGGCGGCCTTGATTGGCCTGATCCAGCAGCCGCCGATGACCAAGGTCGGCGTGCTCGACCTGGACGCGTTTTATCCGCCCAAAGACCGCTTTAGCCTGGTGATGGCGCTCAACAACATGCTGGCCGCGCCCGGCTTTGGCGCGTGGATGGAAGGCGAGCCGCTCGACGTGGGGCGCATGTTGTACTCGCCGGCCGGCAAGCCGCGCATGGCGATCGTTTCGATCGCGCACCTGAACGATGCCGAGCGCATGTTCTTTGTGTCGCTGCTGCTCAACCAGGTCGTGGGATGGATGCGGCAGCAGTCGGGCACGACGAGCTTGCGCGCGATTTTGTACATGGACGAGATTTTTGGCTACTTTCCCCCCTCGGCCAATCCGCCCTCCAAGCAGCCTCTGCTCACACTGCTCAAGCAAGCGCGCGCGTTCGGCCTCGGCGTCGTGCTTGCCACGCAGAACCCGGTCGATCTCGATTACAAGGGGCTGTCGAACGCGGGCACGTGGTTC
>JAFGFO010000414.1 GCA_016931085.1 Thermoflexales bacterium | reverse complement strand
TCGGGGAGGTAAGTGGGGCGCCAGGCCGCAAAATGACGCCATTGTGGGGGATGTATGCCCGCAATTGCCTTTCGCTTCGAATGCCCGAGACCCTAAAGGTTTCTAAAACCTTTAGGGTCTTGATGCCTCTTGCGCGTAGGCCGCTTTGTGATACAATTACCGGCAAGGATGAACGCTTGCCACAGGAGGTTATATGACGACTTTTATCGACATTCTCAAAAGAACAGATATCTTTTACGACCTGACTCCCACCCAACTCGATAGGGTATCGGCTCTATGCCAGGAACGGACCGGGCAAGCAGGCGAGTTCATCTTTGAGGAAAACAGTGCCGGCGATGAGTTGTACATCATCGTGCGTGGTGAAGTCGAAATCTTGGTCGATCCGAGCATGGTCAGCACGCCGGGAGCGCGCCGGACACTCAGCCCGGTGATGATTGCCACCTTGCGCGACGGCCAGATCTTTGGCGAGGTGGCCTTGGTGGACCAGGGGCTGCGCAGCGCTTCAGCCCGCTGCATGGCTGACAACATGCGCTTGCTCATCATCCCCCGCGCCAAGCTGCTGGCATTGTGCGAAACCGATCCCGAGCTGGGATACCGCATCATGCGCAACGTGGCCGCCGACCTGGCCTTCAAGATACGCAACAGCGACCTGGCTATCCGCGAGCAGTTGCTGTGGCGGCCACGCCAGGCAGTTTAGGGGTTGCCGGAAACCCGCCGGTGCAGACCTCTGGGTCTGCACCGGCAAAAACCGCTCCTAAAAAGCTCAACTTGAAGCGGGTGACTTTTGCAGCACGTCGTCGACGATGCCCAATTCCTTGGCCGTGTGGGCATCCATGTAAAAATTGCGATCCGTATACCGGAGGATTTTTTCGTCGTCCATGCCAGTGTGCTTCTTGAGCAAGCTGTTGAGCAAATCCCGCATGCGCAAGATCTCGCGCGCCTCGATCTCGATATCCACAGCCTGGCCTTGTACACCGCCCAGCGGCTGGTGCAAATGAATGGTAGCGTTGGGCAGCGTGTAGCGCTTGCCCTTGGTGCCAGCCGTCAGCAGAACAGTCCCCATGCTGGCCGCCATGCCCACCGCGATGGTCGACACCGGGCAAGTGAGCAACTGCATCGTATCGTAAATAGCCAGGCCGGCCGTGATCTGCCCGCCGGGCGAGTTGATGTAAAATTGGATGTCCTTTTCTGGATCTTCGCGATCCAGGAACAAGAGTTGAGCCACGATCAGGTTGGCCACCTGGTCGTTGATCGGGGTACCCAAGAAGACAATCCGCTCTTTGAGCAAGAGCGAGTAGATATCATAAGCCCGCTCACCTCGATTGGTGGTCTCGATGACCATCGGGATCAAATTCACCGCATTCTCTGCACTCATTGTACCTCCATCACTCATTTTCACTGGCCTGGGGAGTTTCGACAACGCCTTCAAGCGCTTCCTCGACGTCTGCGCCGGCCTGTATCTCACCCTTACACAGCGCTGTCAAGCGGGCAATCATTCGCTCGCCCAAGCCTTCGTCGGCCTGTCCGCCGGCCGAGCGCAGCCCCTCCGCGTCGACAAAGGCACTGGCGGCCAGTTTTTGCTTCAAGAGCTGGGAAGCTCGTGGCCGCATCTCGTCGCGATAGTCTGCTTCGCTCTGCTTCCTGGTCTTGAGCATGTCCTCAAAGCTCATCTTTTGGCGCTGCAAGCGCTGCCGGAGCTCTTCGATATAGCCATCCAGCTCTTCTTCAACCAGGACGGGCGGGAATTCAATCCGAGCCGACTCGGTCAGGCGATTGAAACACATGTCGACATACATCGCTTCAGTCTGGGCTTTCATGCGTTCTTGCAGATTGTCGCGCACCACCTGGCGAAGCTCGTCCATGGTCTCATAGTTGCCCACCGTCTGGGCCAGCGCGTCGTCCAGCGGCGGCACGTAGCGTGCCCGGAGATCCTCCAGGCGAGCCGTAAAAGTCAACACTTCACCGCGCAGGCTTTCATCCTCGACATCGTCCGCCATCGGCAAGCTAAAAGTTTTCTCCTCGCCGATCTTGGCGCCAATGAGCTGGGCCGCAAAGCCAGGCACGAGCGCGTCAGACTTTTCGTCCAGCATCACGCTGATCGAGCCATCCTCATCGGCGAACGAGGACAAGTCGATCTCCTCACCCTGGCTGTCGACAGCCGTGACGTCCAGGCTGGCCGCCTGGCCGGCCTGGGCTACGTCACCCTCCACCGGCTCCAACACGGCGTAGCGCTGGCGGATGTCTTCGAGCGCCTGGTCGACTTGTTCCTCGGACACGAGCGGCGCTTGATGGGGCACGCGCAAGCTGCGATAATCGCCCAAATCGATCAGGGGGGGCAGAGGGATGGTAAACTTGATCGACAAGGGATCGCGCTGCACGTCGCTCATTTCAACCGGGCGAAAGAGCTGGACGTCCGCCTCTTTGAGCGCCTCTTCCAGCCATTTCGGCCCCATACTCCTGAGCATTTCCTCATACAGGGCTTCCTCACCCACGCGGCGCACGATCATGTGATGAGGTGCCTTGCCCTGGCGAAACCCCGGGATCCTCACCTGCTTGGCCAGTTGCCTGGCAGTCTGCCGGAGGGCCTGCTGCACGTGTTCGTCTTCGATCTCGACCGCCAGTTCTAGTTGGCGGTTTTCAAGCATCTGAGTTGTAACTTTCACAATTTGCCTCGCTAAAATGATGTATTTCGAATCGATATGGGGAAGGGGGGACTTGAACCCCCACGGAGTGAACCTCCAACAGATCCTAAGTCTGCCTCGTCTGCCAATTCCGACACTCCCCCACGCGGAGCTATTATACCGCAAGACAGCCGCAAGTGCAATGGGCGAGTTCACAAAAATCGACTTTTCGGGTAAACTTGTCGATACATTTTATCCGCGAATTCACGCCAATTTTCACGAACTTGAGCCATTTATGGAGATTCGCAAAGATTCGTGGACAGAAAAATTCGTAATGAACACAGATAACGGTTGGAGAACGAGACTGGCGGTGACGCGCCGCGATTTGAAAGTAATCGTGTCAGCGTTGATCGTAGCGGGCGGCTACGCCGTGGCCAAGGTCACCGGCGTGCTGGACGATTTTATCGTGGCGCGGGTCTTTGGGGCGGGGAGCGAGCTGGATGCCTACTATATCGCATTTGGCCCGCCCGATACGCTCTTTACGCTGATCGCCGGCGGGGCATTGGCGGCCGCCTTCATCCCGGTGTTCACGGCTCACCTGGCAGCCGGAGAGCGCGCCAGCGCTTGGAAACTGGCCTCGTCGGTCGTCAACACCGCCTTTCTCGTCACGCTGGTGGCTGCCGGCCTGGTCGCGCTGAGCGCCCCCTGGCTGGTCAGACACCTGATCGCGCCGGGCTTCACACCGGCCCAACAACAACTCGCCGCCGAGTTGATGCGCATCATCCTGATTTCGACCGCTATCTTTTCGATCAGCGGCATCGTGATGAACGCGCTGCAAGCCAACCAACACTTTTTGCTGCCGGCGGTCGCGCCGGTGATGTACAACCTGGGCATCATCGGCGGGGCGCTGTTTCTGACCAGGCCGTTCAGCCTCGACACACCGTGGGGCACGCGCCTCCACATCGAGCCGCTCGTGGCGCTGGATATATACGGCCTGGCAGCCGGCGTCGTCATCGGTGCAGGGCTGCACTTGTTGATCCAAATACCAGGCCTGCTTCGATTTGGCGCGCGTTGGTCACCGACCCTTTCGCTGTCGGATGCCGGCCTGCGCCGCGTGCTGGGCCTGCTTTGGCCACGCATTCTGGGGCTGGGGGTAGTCCAAGCTGGCCTGCTCGCCACCAACAGCCTGGCCTCGCGCCTGGGGGCGGGCAGTGTGACGAGCCTGGCCTTCGCCTGGCGGCTGATGCAAATGCCCGAAACGATCATCGCCACCGCCATTGGCACGGCCGTCTTTCCCACCCTCATAGAGCTGGTCGCCCGTGAGCAGCGCGCCGAGCTGCGCACGACGATGCGCAAAGCGCTGGGCGTCATCGGCATACTCAGCCTGCTGGCCACCGCCGGCCTGATCGTGCTGGGCAAGCCGCTGGCCGGCCTGGCCTTTGGCGAGGAAAACGCCAACGGCGTGGCGTGGGCGCTGCAATTTTACACGCTCGGCCTGGTGGGGCACTCGGCGCTGGAGGTGGCCGCACGGACCTTTTACGCCCAGCAAGACACGCGCACGCCCTTGCTCGTCGCCGCCTTGACGACGAGCATCGCCATTGCGTCCAGCCTGGCGCTGATGGGACCCTTGAGCTACGGCGGGTTGGCCTTGGGCAACGCGATAGGCTTCACGCTCGAAGCCGGCACGCTGATCTGGCTGATGGAGCGCCGCTTGGGACGTGAAGCGTAGGGGCGTACATAACAGGAGAAAACATGAAACGTTCACACCTGATCTTTCTGACCATCGTCGGTTCGGCCATGGCCATCGTCATCCTGGCCGCCCTGATCCAGGCCGCTGTCAGCCACATGCCGCAGATGATCGATCTCTTGCGCGCCCCGCAAGACCCGCCCGCCTTAAAGCCGGTGACTGCCACACCGCCCCGCCAGGCCGCCGCGCCCGAAGTGTTGCCGGAGGAACTGGACGGATCGAGTCCGGCCTTCCCTTCCCAACGTGCCTGGCTGTCACTCCCCGGCGCCGAGGTGCGCGACGTGATCGCGCTGAACAGCTACAACGAGGCGGTGACTTTTGTGGGCGAGGTGATCAACACCGGCGAGCAGGCGATCAAGTCGCCGCGCATTTACTTGCTGCTGTACGGCAGCGATAACACCAAGCTGGATGTCGTGACCGGGCATACCGAGCACGATCTCGTGCGGCCCGGCGAGCGCGTCCCTTTTTCGGCCTACTTGAGCGAGACCCCGCCCAATTGGGCGCGCTTTGAGATCGTCTTCAGGCCACAAGCAGCCGATGGCCACGAGTACAGCGCCTATACAGACTTTGAGCCGCTCGACGATCAGCTTGGGCCGGACAAGTATTCGGGACAAATCGTCAGTGGAACAGTGCGCAACACGGGTGAAAAAAGCGCACGCTTCGTGCAGGCGGTCGTTTCATTGTACAATGCAGAGGAAAAAATAATCGGCCTGGACACTAGCTACATCAACGGCAAGGATGAGCGGATGGCGCCAGGCCAGGTACTGCCATTCGAAGTGAGAGTACACAATTATTCCGACGAGGAAATCGCCTTCTATCGTGTCCAGTTCGTCGCCAACGTCCCCGAGTAGGTCACGCCGTGGCTTGCGCCAGTCCCAGCCACAGCAGCGTGGCCGAGCCCAGGCCAATCCAGCGATGCGGGAGATCGCGTGGGATGACGATCAGTTCACCCTGGGACAGCTCGACCAGCTCGTCGCCAGCTTCGAAACGAACCTGGCCACTGGTCACCAGCCACAGCGTGTCGGACAGAAAATTGACATAGCTTGGCGACAAGCCGCGGCCGGCGGTCAACTGCACAACATACTCGTCGACATCGGCCACCGGCTCCAGGCGAAAAGAGCCGGCAAGGGGAGTCATAGCGAGCAGCTCGACCTTGTTCATCTGACCCTGGCCAGGGAAGCCAAACAAGCGCCGGTGGCCGTTCTTGCGCTCGGGGAAACCGCGCGCGTGGACGAGGACGACCAGGGTACGCCATTGCGAGCCCGAGCGGTGCGCGATGCCCTTGGGCACGACGGCCATCTCGCCCGAGTGCAGCAAGACATCGCCCCACTGGCTTTCCAGCGCCATCGCCCCCTCCAGCACCAGGAACAACTCGTCGGCGTCGATGTGGGCGTGCCAGTTCACCGCGCCCAGGCAAATATAGCCGTGCACGGCCATCTCGCCCACCACGGCCAATTCGGTCAAGGTGAAAGGCTGGTCCACCTGCTGGATGGTTTGGCTGATATTGACGACACGCAAGCTCACAAGATTCGCCTTTGCAGATTTGCAGATTTGCAGGCTATTATAACGTTTTTCATTGAATTGGCAACAGGCTTGGCCTCAATTGGCATTTTGCAGATTACGCAGTACAATAGGTATCATTCACGACATCTCCCTCACATGTTCATCATTTCTGCACAAGTTTGTGGCATCATGAGTCCAGGGTCAGAGAGACTCACCACAAGCAAGACATTGAGAACAATGGAGGTAAAAAATGGACAAGATCATTAGCGAATTCAAAATCGTCGAGACGGACGACGGCTTCCGTATCGAGATCAAGGGTGACAAGGAGCTGATGCGCAAGATGCTCTCTCACCGCTTCGACAAGAAGGGCCGAGGCCCCTTTGGCCACCACTTCCCCTTCGGGCCCGGCTTTTTTGGCGGGATGGGGCGTTGGTGCGGGCCTTGGGAAGAGCCGGAAAAAGAACAGGCAGGCACGTGAGCCGCCGTGCGCTAGGGGCGCAGCATGCTGCGCCCCTAGCCCTTTCACCGCAAAGCACGCAAAGGGCGCAAAGAATTTTAATACAAAACTTGGCGTTCTTGGCGAGCGCTGCGGTTCAAATCCTGGTTTTTCAGTTGACTCATGAACGAGCTTATCTTGGTCGTCGACGACGAAGCGAAAATCGTCAAGCAGGCGCGCGATTACCTGGAAAAGGGAGGCTTTCGCGTCGTTTCGGCTGCTGACGGCAAGACGGCCCTGGCCGTGGCTCGCCACGAGCGGCCTGAGCTGATCGTGCTCGACTTGAACCTGCCCGAGCTGGATGGGCTGGATGTATGCCGGGCGCTGCGGCGCGAATCGGACGTGCCGCTCATCATGCTGACCGCCCGCGTCGACGAGGCCGATCGCTTGATCGGGCTGGAGTTGGGCGCCGACGACTATATCACCAAGCCCTTCTCACCTCGCGAGCTGGTGGCCCGCGTGCGGGCCGTGCTGCGCCGCACGCAGGGCGAGGCCCGCCAGCCGGGCCTCATCCGCGCCGGCGAGCTAGAGATCGACCTGCACGGCCACCGCGTCACGCGCGGCGGGGAGCAGCTCCGCCTCACCCGCGCCGAGTTCAACTTGCTGGCCGTGCTGGCCCAGCATCCGGGGCAGACCTTTAGCCGCGAGCAATTGCTCGACCGGCTGCACGGCACGTCATTCACTAGCGCCCCCTACGAGGGCTACGACCGCAGTGTGGACGCCCACGTCAAGAACCTGCGTAGAAAATTGGAGCCCGACCCGGCCGAGCCACGCTACGTGCTGACCGTCTACGGCGTAGGCTACAAGTTCACTGAGGAGCTATAAAGCTGAAACAGGGACGAGCTCGCAAGCCAGATGGACACTGGGAACATCACCAGCCCTGGGAGCGCCACGAGAGGCCAAAGCGGTGGATGACACCCCCTAGCTGGCGAGACTGGGAACATCACCAGCCTCGGGAGCACCACGAACACTGGCCGCCGTGGGCGTCTCACGACCGCGTCTTGCCCAGGTGGCTGCGCGGGCGAAAAAGCCGGCAAGGTTTTGTTTTCCTCGCTTTTGCGGCGGCCTTTGGCATGATGGCACTCCTGGCGCTGAGTGGCATGGCCGTGCTCGCCTTCCTGCTCGGGCAGTTGTTCGGCGGCGAGGGGACGCCGGCGATGGCCATCGTGGCAGCCAGTTGTGGGCTGGCGCTGCTGCTGCCCCTACTGACGGCCACGCTGGCCCGGCAAATCTTCCAGGGCGTGGCCGCGCCGCTAGCCGACATCATGACCACCGCCGACGCCGTGGCCGAGGGAGACCTGAGCGTGCGCGTGCCGGTGTCGGGCCACGGACCCCATGCAATCGCCCGGCTGGCCGAGTCGTTCAACCGCATGCTTCAAGAGCTGGAACGCGCCGACCAGCAGCGCCGCAACCTGACCGCCGACGTGGCCCACGAGCTGCGCACGCCGCTGCACATCATCCAGGGCAACCTGGAGGGGGTGCTCGACGGGGTGTACGAGCCAAGCGCGGAGCACATTAACGCCACGCTGGAAGAGACGCGGGCGCTGACGCGGCTGGTGGACGATCTGCGCACGCTGTCGCTGGCAGAGGCCGGCCAGTTGCCGCTGCAGAAGGAAGCCGTGGATGTGGCTGAGCTGCTGGCCGACGTGGGCACCAGCTTTAGCGGGCAGGCCGAAGCGGCCGGCATCGCGTTGCGCGTCGAGACCGCCGGCAACTCCCCCACCCCCATGATCATCAATGCCGACGCGGGCCGGCTGGACCAGGTGTTGAGCAACCTGGTCGCCAACGCGCTGCGCCACACCCCCCGGGACGGGAGCCTCGCGCTCCGGGCGGAGCCCATCCCCGCCGGCGTTCGAATCAGCGTGTGTGACAGCGGCGAGGGTATCCCGGCCGAGGATTTGCCCTACGTGTTCGACCGCTTCTGGCGCGGCGACCGCTCGCGCGCGCGGAGCGAGGGGAGCGGCAGCGGCCTGGGGCTGGCCATCGCCCGCCAACTGGTGCAGGCACACGGCGGGCGGATCAGCGTCGAGAGCGCGCCCGGCGCCGGATCCACGTTCACGATCGAGCTGCCGGAAGGCAAGATAAACAGTTAGACCGTTAGACCGCGCCTGCTTGCCTTACCCCATAAGCAGTGATACAATAGGCCATCCTGCCTAGGAGCTTGTCGGAGAGAGCGCCTTTCCACCTTCCCGAAAGCTCAGAGCTTTCGGGAAGGTAAGCTCAGCGGGCTGCCTCTCCG
>JAFGFO010000054.1 GCA_016931085.1 Thermoflexales bacterium | reverse complement strand
CCGCCGTTGGTATGCATGCACAACCAATGACCAACGCACTTGCTCATCAGCCCATGCGCCGTTCAGAACAGGATCAACCAAAGCCGGCTGCTCACGGTATAGGCGGCCTAGTTCCTCAACAACCCATTCACCAGGAAAAGGTAATGCTATAGCTTGCATCATATCCTCCTAGATAAATTATACCACAAGCAGCACTTGGAGTATAGAGGGAAAGAGTAACCAAATATGCAAATCATTAGCCAAATCAGCTTGAAGGTCAAAGCAATATGACGACGACAGAGCGTTCTGAAAACGGCAAGAGCGGGACAGTATATCTGCTCCACTTTGAGCGTAAGTACAAACACGCGCAGCACTACCTGGGCTGGACAGTGGATCTCGATCATCGCCTGGCAGCTCACCGAAGCGGCAACGGCGCACGACTGGTCGAGGTCATCACCGGCGAGGGCATTGGCTTTGCGTTGGCCCGCACGTGGCGTGGTGGGCGCGATCTGGAGCGCCGGCTCAAGCAGCGCAAGAACTCGCCCAGGTTATGCCCGTTGTGCCAAGAACAAGTTCGCTAACAGGAGAAAAAACATGAGCAACGCGCCAAGGAGTGATGAGAATGTTGATCAGCAAGGCAGATGACTCGCGGCGCAATACACACGCCGATGAAATCCAGGTTATCCAGGATCGACTAGGCCAATTGGAGCGATTGTATGCTGACTCAACCCTGGCTTTCAAGGCATTGACATTAGCCTACGAGGCGGCACGAGTAGCCTGGTATGCGGTCAAGCATGAAACGGATGGTGACCACGTAGAGAACGTGGAAGCGGCTCTCACGTGGGTGAGGAAGCATTTGGAGGTGCACAATGAAACGTAGCGGAGAAATAACAATCGCAGTGATTTTGCTTGGCTTGATAGCGAGCGGATGTGTCATCTCGTCCCTCGCCGGGTATTCGTGGAAACTGGATGGCAACGGACTGAAGATCGGCAATCCCGTGCAGGAGGCCCAGGCGACCCGCGTGGCAATGGAGGCGAATGACGAGGCGGCCGCGCGCGAGGTCGAGCGCAAGGCAGCACAGGCGGCAGCTCCAGCCCTTGCGCTACGCAACGTGCTGGCAGCGCTAGGTATCGGCCTGGGGGTGATGGTGAGCGCGCTGGTGGCATTGGTAGGATCGGCGTTCGCGGCCGTGGCCTGGCTGCACAAGCGCGCCACCAGCGTGTACGCCGACGCCAAGGGCTTGTACCCACTGGTTGTCAGCAAGGGTTGGGGGTGGGTCAGCGTTCACGATGCCAATAAGGGCCTCGGCCCGGCGGCCGTTTATCGCGTGCCCACACCGGTCGATCACATGCTGAGCATCCTGGCCAGCGTTGCGTCATTCCTCCGCAGCGGCCACGCGCCAGGTGGCATGATCTCGCCAGGGCCAGAGGGCGCTTTCCCTCTGCCAGGCAGTGAAGATACGATGGAACGCATCGCCGCGCGCAGCCAGGCCGTACAACTGATGGCCGGCGCCACACACGGCGCAGCACACAACGAGCGGGTCAGCAAGCGAGTGGCCAGGGTAGCCACGCAGCTCCTCGATCCCAATGGATTGCTCGGCGAGCCACAACGGCCCGCACTGCCCCCGGTGACAGTGATCAGCGACCCGCGTGAGATCGAGCGTTTCAAGCAGACCTTTGTCCTGGAGGCACGGGGGAGCGACTGGTATGAGTAAACAATGGACGATCGCTTTTTCAGTCCTGGCCGGTATGGTCCTGACGTTGACATTGCTCGTGTCTATTACGCCTGCTAGCGCCCAATCGGCCATCTCATCAAACCAGCAAGCAACGCCTGGCGTGCTGGATTACCTGGCTACACAAAGCGCCTACAGCAGCCTGGCCACGCGCCAGGCTATCGATCAGGCCGGTCAAGCGGCCGAGGCACAGCGCCAGGCAGCCCAAGCCCAAGCACGAGCGGCGCAGGCGGCTGCCCAATCTACGATCCAGGCCGTCCAGGTTCAAAAGCACGCCTCCGAACTCCGGGCCACGTCTGAAGCAGCCATCCTGTTGGCCACCATCGAAACCGCCCAAACACGTACCGCGCTAGAGGTCAAGCAGACCAGTTCCGCCATGGATGAGATCGAGCGCCAGCGAGCCGCCACGGCCACAACCCAAGCACTCGACTCGGGCGCAACGGCCACAGCAGTCGCAGCCAGTGCCCAGGCCGCCGCGACACGCCAGGCGGAAGAGGAAGCCAATCGCGCCACGATCCAAACAGCGCTCTATGCAACAGGTGTGGTTCTGATCAGCCTGGTTATCGTCATAGCCGCCTATGCCGGCAGACAAATCGCCGGCGTATTGAAGGAATGGGCACACTTCTTGCGGCCGCCTCAGCTGCGGACCGTACAGCCTGGTGCAAACGGCGGGGCCGGCGATTCGATCGAGCGAGAACCATCGCCTGACACAATCATCGATGTGTCCCCTGGAACAAGCAAAACTCAAGCCTTCGCTACACCCTTGCCGCCGGTGATCGTCGTCACCCATCCCCAGGCGCGCGATGCAATCGAAAGCGTGCTCAGAAAAGTGCCACCTGAGCGAGCTTCCGATCCGGACTATTTTGACTGAAAGGCCAAATGACCATGATGACAGCGCATGCAATCACCCATTCCGCGCCACGAGAAATTGCCAGCCGGCTCGTCCCCGATGTCGAGCGACTTGGCAAACAAGTGTCGCGCGTTCTCAGGCATTACATCTGCCGGCGCGACGGCGACGGCCAACTGCGCGACGTCCCCCTGCGCGCCATGTACCTGGTGGCAGACCAGGACGAGCCCTACGCGGCCATAGAGGTAGACGTCAATCGCTTGGGTCCCGGCGTGCGGCTCAATACGCTCTTGGAAAAAGACCTGGTGCACGATATCCGCATCGCCACCGGCCATTCCGCCTGGGCCGTCGAAGAAAACGGCGTGACCTATGTGCTCACCATGGCCGCTCGCCGAAGAACTCCCCTACCCACTTGCATTCGTCTCAACCTGGCTGACCGGCCGGCGGGTGAGTATGTCCTGGGGTTTGGGCTATCACACAGCGGCCAGCTTTGGGGCGAACTGGACGACATGACCCACGTCATCGTGGCCGGCTCATCCGACTCGGGCAAATCGGCCTGCCTGCGCAGCCTCGTTTGGCAATTGCGCCACCAACTCTTGCCGGTCGACTTGTACTTGACCGACATGGAAGGGCTGACCTTTGCATGGGCCGCCAAGTGGTCCATGCTCAAAATGCCCATCGCACAAGACGTGCCGGCAGCAACCGAGATCACGCGCCACTTGTTAGCCGAAATTAAGCGCCGTGCGCAATTGTACGATACCACCGGTCGTTACCCGGAAAAGCTCTCCGAATATCACGCTGTTGGAGGTAAACGTATGAGCGACGAAACACGCCTGCCCTGGATCGTGGCCGTCTTTGACGAGTTCAGCGCACTGGCAGAGGCAGCCGGTAAGAACAGCGAATTGCTGAACAATATCTCTCAACTGGCCCAGCGCAGCCGCAAGTATGGCGTAACACTGATACTGGCCGGGCAGGATTTCAAAGCCGACCTGCTCAACACGCGCATCACCAACCAACTCAAGACACGTATCCAGTTTCGCTGCGCCCGGCGCGAACAAAGCCAGATCGTGTTGGGACGCAGTGGAGCCGAAAAGATCACAACACCTGGACGTGCCCTAATGTGGCTAGAGGGCAAGCTGGTCGAGATACAAAGCTTTTGGGTGCCCAAGGAAACTATCATCCGCGCCAGCGGCGGTCACGTTGAGATATCCAGTGCTGGCCCGACTTTGAGCGACGATGAACGGATGGTGGCCGAGGTCGTGATGAAACCCACAGCCGAGGGTGGGCTGGGCGGCGAGTACAACAT
>JAFGFO010000413.1 GCA_016931085.1 Thermoflexales bacterium | reverse complement strand
TTTGCGGCTGGGCGCCCCACTTACCTCCCCGAAAGCTCTAAGCTTTCGGGGAGGGCGCCCCACTTGGGCGACTTGCTGCGGAATCCCGGACTAGAAACGGTACGCGCACAAGGAGGGTCGTGTTGACAAGTCTGGCGCGGTAAAGTAGAATGGTACAGGAGGGTGCGTTTCAGTTTGGGAGCAAGGGCCTCGGTGCAGGAAGGATAGAGAAACCCGATAGAGAGGAGATAGAGGGAAAAGCCGGGGGCAAAGAATGGGAATGGAATGAACGATCGCTTGAATATTCTTCTCGTCGATGACAACGTCGATGATCGCGCCTTGATCACCCGCGAGCTGTGCCGTGATTTGCCCGACTTGCAGGCCGAGCAGGTAAAGTCGATCAACAGCGCGCAAGAACTGGAGCAGGCACTCGAAAGTCCGCCGGCCTTGGTGATCACCGAGTGTCACTTGAGCTGGAGCGATGGGCTGGCTGTCTTGCGCGCCGTCAAAGCGCGCCGGCCTGAATGCCCGGTGATCATGTTCACCGGCAGCGGCAGCGAAGAAATCGCCGTCAAAGCGGTCAAGGCTGGCATGGACGATTACATCAGCAAGCTGCCCAAGCATTTTGCCCGCCTGCAGAAAGCCGCCTGGCAAGCCATGGAACAAGCGCGGCAGCGCCAACTGCGGGCTGAGGCCCACGAGTGGAAACAGACAGCGGCTCGCCCAGAAGTTGAGCAAGTACACACGTTGGCGGTCGATGCGCTCCAGGCCAGCGAAGCCCGCTATAGAGCGCTGGCCGAGGCAGCCCACGATATGATCTTTATCATCGATCGCCAGGGGCGCGTCGAATACGTCAACAGTTTTGCCGCTCAGCAGTTTGGACGCGAGCCGGAACAATTCATCGGCCAATCCATAGCCGCTCTTTTCCCATTCCAGACCGCCGAGCGACAGACGCGCAGCATACGCAGCGTTTTCGAGACCGGCGAGCCTGTATACATCGAAACCGCCACCCCCTTCCCCGGCCAAGAACTGTGGTTGAGCACATGGCTGGCGCCTATCAAAGACCAGAACAGCGAGGTGAGTGCTGTGCTGGGCGTTTCGCGTGACATCACGTCGCGCGTGCAGGCCGAAAAGGTTCTGCGCCAGCGTATGGCTGAATTACAAGTGTTACATGAAATGTCATTGCAGCTCAACGCTCAACTGGAGACTGCCGATCTCTTGCAACTGGTTGTCGAGCAGGCCGTGGCCCTGCTGGGCTCCGAGGCAGGTGACATCTATCTGTACGATCCCCACCACAACGAGCTGGTCGTGTCAATGGCCACGGGTTACTATAGCGACTATATGGGGATCAGGCTCAAGCCTGGCGAAGGCCTGGCCGGGCGGGTGTTTGAGAGCCGCCGCAGCCTAGTCGTAGACAACTATGCTACCTGGGAGGGTCACGCTGCCATCTATAAAAACGATCCCCGCCTCAAGGCCGTGCTGGGCGTGCCCTTGTTCGGCAATGACGGCCTTTTAGGTGTGTTGAACATTGGTGGTGGCGGGCGAAAAGCATTTTTCGACGAGCACGATATCTGGCTGGGCGAGCTGTTCGCTGCCCAAGTGGCAGTTGCCCTGGAGAGTACTCACTTACACGCCCAAGTGCAGCGCCGCGCCAGGGAGATGGACGCGCTCAACAAGGCTGGCCAGACGATTTCCTCAACCCTCGATTTGCAAACCGTGCTCGACCTGATCATCGCCGAAATCAGGAGCCTGGTGGATGCCGAAGCCGCCTCGGTGCTGCTTTACGACCCCACCAGCGATGAACTGGTATTTGCGGCCTCAGCCGGCCCAGCATCCACCGAGCTGATAGGGACACATCTGCCGACCACCGCCGGCATCGCCGGCTGGGTCATGCGAGAGAAACAATCCGTGCTGGTTGGCGACGTGCGCAGCGACCCGCGCTTTTACGGCCGTATCGACGCCAAAACTGGCCTGACGACCCGTTCGCTGCTGGCCGTGCCGCTCATTTTCAAGGGAGTGGCCAGCGGTGTCATTGAAGCGATGAACAAAGCCAGCGGCACCTTTGATGACAGCGATCTCAACGTACTGGAAGTCATGGCCGTCTCGGCCGCCATCGCTATCGCTAACGCGCAGTTGTTCGAAGCCGAGCAGCAACACACCCAAGAACTGGCCGAGCACGCCATGAGGCTGGAACAACGCGTGGAAGAACGCACAGCCGAGATCCGCAGCCAGCAAGCCCGCACACAGGCCATCCTCGACGCGTTGGGAGAGGGTGTGATCGTCACCGACGTGAACGGCACCATCCTGTACGTCAATCCGGCCCTCGAAGCGCTCAGCGGCTACCCCGCCGGGCAAGTCCTCGGACAAAGCCCACGCATCTGGCAAAGCAGGCAAACACCGCAGGAGGTCTACCAGGCCATGTGGAAAGAGATTTTGGCCGGCGGCGTGTGGCGCGGCGAAATCGTCAACAAGCGCCAGGATGGCAGCTTGTACCAGGCCTCACTCACCATCGCCCCCATATACGCTGGGAACGATGACCAAACAAGTGGCTTTGTGGGCGTTCAGCACGACATCACCCGCCTCAAAGAACTCGACCGGCTCAAAAGCGAGTTCGTGTCGAATGTCTCTCACGAGCTGCGCACGCCGCTGGCCAATATCAAGCTGTACCTGAATTTGCTCGAGCGTGGCAAGCCGGAAAAGCGCAGCCAGTACGTAGAAGTACTCGGGCGCGAAGAACTGCGCCTGGAACACCTGATCGAGGGCTTGCTGGCACTGTCACGCATGGACCTGAACAAGATGAACTTGCAGCGGACGGCGGTGGACGTGGGCGCTTTGGCCATGCGGCTGGTGGCCGACCGCGAGACACTCGCCACAGAGAAAGGACTCGAGCTGATCTGCGAAGCGCCGCCGGGCGACTTGCCATCTATATCGGCTGATGAGATGATGATATCCCAGGTATTGACCAACTTGTTGAGCAACGCGATGAACTATACACCTGGCGGTGGGACGATTGTCGTGCGCGTGGCCACCCGCCAGGTCGAGGGTCAGTCGTGGGTCACAGTGGCGGTAGAGGATAACGGTGTAGGCATGATCTCCGAAGACATGGAGCGCCTGTTCGAGCGCTTCTACCGCGGCAGCGCGGCCCGCCAGACCGGCGCACAGGGTACTGGGCTGGGGCTGGCCATTTGCCAAGAAATTATCGAGCGGCACAAGGGGCGCGTCAGCGCAGAAAGCAACCCCGGTGCAGGCAGCACCTTTACGGTGTGGCTGCCGGTTTAATTGTTAATTGTTAGCGAACGCTTGGCGCCGTGAATTTTTTCACCCGGTCGCTTGCCGGAGAATGCATTGGGAGTAGCTTTAGCCAGCTAGAGGGCGGTATTTTCTCTGATCAAGGCGCTGATCGAGTGTCCCAGGTAGATATTGCGGATGATATCCGCCAGCAACTGGGCGATTGAGACAACTGTGATCTTGGGATGCTGTCGCTTGGATTCGGATTGGCAAATCGTGTTGGTAATAAAGAGGCGCTTGATGATGGGATTGTCGAGCGCCTGCATGGCCTTGAGCGACAACACGCCGTGGGTGATGCTCACGATGATCTCAGGGCGCGCACCAGCTTCGACCAGGTAGTGCAACTCAGTGAGCACGCTGCCGCCCGCTATCACGTCATCGACCACGATTGGGATCTTGCCCTCGATCTCGCCCACAATGTGTGTAGCGCGCACCGACTCAAAATCCTGGCGGCGCTTGTGCATAAGCACCAAGGGCAGTTCGAGCATCTCGGCGTAGCGATTGGCCAGGCGAGCGCGCCCCACATCCGGAGAAACGATGACGGCATCCGAGCCAGCGAAGCCTTCCTGGCGCAGGCGCTCGGCCAGCACTCGCATAGCCGTCAGGGGATCGACCGGGATCTGGAAAAAACCCTGAATCGCCTCGGCGTGCACGTCTACATAGATCACGCGCGTCGCTCCCATCGCCTCTAGCATGGTGGCCACCACGCGAGCGCTGATGGCTTCACGGCCACGCGCCATACGCTCTTGGCGAGCGTACGGAAAGTAGGGAATCACCACGGTGATACAGTGTGCCGAGGCGCGGCGCATGGCGTCGATGCACAGCAGTAACTCCATCAGGTTATCGTTGACGGGCGCGGAACATGGCTGGATGACAAAGACATCGTCACCGCGCACCACCTCGTCAATTTGCACGTGAATCTCCGTATCCGGCAAATGCCGCACGGAAAGCCCCCCCAGGCCTACATTGAGATAGGCAGCCACTTCCTCAGCCAGGGGGGTGTTGGCCGTCCCGGTAAAAATACGCAAAGGATGGGTGGGCGCAAGCTCTGATGGGGCTGGACAGGGTGTCGGTACCATAGACTCTAAACCTCTTCACCAAACGTATAGCTATAACGGTGGAAAACGGCGTAGCCGAGCAACATGCAAACGAACGCCGTGACGATCGTCCGGCTCAAAAAGTCCATGGCGGGTTGAAAGCTTGCGCCGTAAATTCCACCACGATACAAGATGTCGCGATAGGCGTTGACGATAGAAGCCATGGGGTTCAGGATATAGACCAAGCGCTGGACAGGGAGGACGATCCCCCCTATCACTTTGCTATCAGGCAAAATCGCGACGTCCCAAAAGATTGGCGTGAGAAAAAACCAGGCCAACATGATCACTTCCATGATGATCTGGGTGTCTCGATAGAACACGTTGAGCGTCGCCAAAATCAAGCCGATCCCAATGCTGAACATCACCTGGGTAATCAACACGACCGGCAGCAGTGCCAACCAGGGAGACAATTGCAAGCCAAACAAGAGAGCCAGTACAAAGAACACCGGCAAGGCGATCAGAAAATTGACCATGTTAGCTAACACGATCGAAACCGGCAGCACCTCGCGCGGAAAGTAAACCTTTTTAATCAGGTGACCGTTGCCGACAATGCTGCCGATGGCGCCGGTGACCGAAGCCGAAAAGAAATTCCAAGGCAAGATGCCGCTCAGGATGAACATGGGATAATACGGCAAGCCCTCTACCTGGCCGGTCAACACGTTGAACACGACGGTGAAGACGATCATCATCAGGAGTGGGTTGACCCACGACCAGGCTATCCCCAACACCGAGTTTTTGTACCGCGCCCTGAGGTCGCGCACGACCAGGTTTTGGATCAGCTCCCGATAGCGCCACAATTCCGCCAAGTTAGTTAACATGGTGTCCTCGCAGCTCTTTGTCCGCAACTTGGGCCAGGCTATGCTCGGTCGAGATTTGGACCTTTCCAGCCTGTATGGGTACTTTCAAGAGTTCGAAATCCGCCCGGGGGGCACACAGCCGCGGCTGATCGGGCTGTGGAAGCAAGTCGTTGTATGTCGACAACAGGCGTTGCCCGGCCTCGTCCCACGAGAAGCGCGCGGCCACCCGTGGGCGCAGCCGCTGTCCCAGGGCCAGGCCACGATCGGGTGCGGCGATAAACTGGAGAATGGCCACCGCCAGCGCCTCGGCGTCGCCGGTGCGAGCGTAAATGCCACAGTCGCCCAGGTACTCGCGATTGACCGGCGTGTCGAAAGCCACCGTGGGCAATGCGCAGGCCATATAGTTCAGCAGCTTGCCACTGCCTTCGGTGGCCGAGATCTTGGGCGCCACAGCGATGTCAGCCAGGCGCAAGTGAGCCGGGGCCTCGTCGTACGGCATGCGGTCTGTGAAAGTCACGTGTCCTGCCAGGCCCAGCGCTTCCGCCTGTGCCTGGTAGAGTGTTACGCTGGGGAAACCCATGATCAAAAAGTGCACGTCGCGGCGGACCTGTAGAACGTCGTGTGCGGCTTGCAGCAGCAGATCCGTGCCCTGGTAGGGTGCCAGCAAGCCAAGGTAAGCGACTACCGTGCGGTCAGGCGGGATGCCCCAACGCGCCTTGAGCGCGGCGATCTCGGCCTCGTCGCCGGGCCGGCGGGGGCGAAACACATCCACGTTCACACAATCAGGCAGAGCCAAGACGCGCTCCTGGCGCACCCCAAACTCGGTCTGCAGCAAGTTAGCCGCGTGGTGCGAGCTGGTCAAGATCAGGCTCGACAACTGATTGATCCTATCTTCCAAGCCACGCCACAATGGATAGGCCAGGCTATCTCTGCTCAGGAACTTGTGGTCGATCATTTCACTGGTCAGGCTGCCCTGGAAGTCGAACACCACTGGCACACGGATCAGCCGCCCCAACGCGCAAGCGATCAAAGCGCCTTCGTGCAAATGGGCATGAATGAGATGAGGCCGGTAGCGCACGGCGGCCCTGAGCGACTGCCACGCCAGCAGGACGTCAAAAGCGATTTTATGACGGGAGGAACCGACTTCATAGTCAGCCCGCCACGGCACCGGCGGCGTGCGCTCGATGTCGAGGCCAGGCAGGTTGCGCCCCTTATAATAAGTCACGATCTTGACCTGCTGCCCGAGCTTGTGCAAGACACGGACTTCTTCCAGGATACGCACGTGACAGCCGTAATCGGCAAAAAACGAGGTGGGGGCGATCATCAGGATGCGGTACATAGATGCGTTCACGACTTGAGCTTGAGCGGAGCACTAAAAGCGGAAACCAGGCGGCATTTGGCAGCACGCGTCTGGCGCTTGATGGCCACTTCCCGCTGTTGGGCCTGGGAACGGCTGGCGTGGCCTTCCCAGTATACTAACTTGACCGGACGACGCAAGCGCGTATAAAAGCTGCCGCGTCCGGCGTTGTGAGTCGCCACACGCCTGGCCAGGTCGGTGGTCCACCCGGTGTAGAGCGTGCCATCTGCACATTCCACGATATACACAAAACACTGACTCGCTTTGACTGTCATAGGCAGCCCAATCATACCACAAAACGCCCCGGTGTAAAAACCGAAGACTTGGTCAAGACTTCCAAAGTCTGACTCGCTCCTTATCGGCGCGAAGCACGCCCGGGCCACAACAACTGGCTCAGGAGATTGCCCCGGTCCACTTTAACCGGCGGCGGGCTGCTATCCCACACACCCGGCTGCCGCTCGTGCAGCCACTTGTGGTAGGTCTCGTATAACTCACCGACCGTTTCTTGAAAGGCCGTCTCGTCGTCGGCCTTCAAGGCCATCTTGAGGCGCTCGAGTGCCGCCTGGTATAAATCAACCCACTGTGCCAGGCTAGAACGATTGAGACGGTGCGTGTAGACGAGCAGCGCAGCATCGTCACCCAGATTGGCCGTGGCGTTGATGAACGGGCGGCTGGCCGCCCGCCGGTTGTCTCGCCAACTGCCGGCCTCGCTGACCACAGCCAGCAGCGCCAATTGTAAGAGTTGGGGCAGTTCTTCAACGGCCGCCATCAGGCCGTCGTGCTCGGCCGCCCCGAGGAAATATGGCTGGGCGCCAAGCAGCTCGACCAGGCCGGTCACCACTTCAACACCTTGCGTTTCAGTCGAGGAGTCTGTCACGAGGCTGTAGTGAACGCCGGAGAACAACTTGGGATTGGGCGGCTCATTCACCTTGGCCATGATAAGCGGGTGACCGCCGACAAAGCAAACGTGCTCCGGCAAGTGTTGCTCGGCCCATCGCATCACGTCAGCCTTGAGCGGGGCAATATCAGTCACCACGCTGCCAGGCAGCAGAGAGCCGGCTATGTCTTGAAAGATGGCAGCCATGTCGTCAAGTGGCTCGGCAACGATGACCAATCCAGCCTCCCGGCAGGCCGCCGGCGGCGTGCGTTCCAGGCGATCTACGGCGCCCAACTTGAGCATGTTGGCCGCCAGGGCTCGGTCGCGGTCAGTCCCCACCAGGAGCAAATCAGGCTTGGCACTTTTCAGTGCCAGGCCCATCGAAGCCGCCACCGGCCCCAACCCAATCAGCGATATTTGGTTATTGGCCATTGTGTTCACCTTTCGTCAATGTGTCCTGTCCGCCTGCTGGAGCCTCGCCAGCAGGTGCTCGATCTCGTCTCGCGGCGGGTTGGCCAGTGGCTCGTGATGCCGCCGGATCAACGCCACGCTCACGGCATCGCAGCCAACGCGCTGCGCCCAAAGCGCGCCCAACTCGGCGTGGCGACGCTGAACGATGAACGGCCATCGCCAGTCTGGCCGGGTCATCGTCCCCGCCTCGGACGCCAGCCAGTCCATGGCCGCCGGCCAGAAGCGATCTAGAAGGACGATAATCGTCCTGTGAACAGGCGTGAGCCGTGCGGCGCTTTTGCCCACATCGTGCAAGAGTGCCGCCACCAACAAGGGTGGTTGGGTAAGGCCGGCGCGTTGCAGAGCGCGCATGACGGCCAAGCCGTGGCGTTGATCGGCCCCAGGCATTCTTTGGAACAGCAGCCACGCAGCAGGCGAAAGATACACTTTGGCCTGGTGCAACTCGTCCTCGCCCAGGCACACCCTCAGCGAGTCGAAAAACTGGCGTGTGCGGTAGATGACTTGCTTGATCACCAGGGGCCAATCAGGATTGCCATCAACAGCTCGATTGGCCCGCCAATCAGCCAGCCGAGAATATTCAGACCCGTAATCATCGGGATAGCAATGATTGCCATCAAGATGTACAGCCCGTACTGTTCGAGATAAGCCAGCTTTTCAGCCCATGCGTAGGGAGCGATGCCCATCAGGACCTTGGATCCGTCGAGTGGTGGAAGCGGGATCATGTTGAACAGGGCCAGGGCCAGGTTCAGATAGATGAATATGTAAACGACAGTCGCCACCATAGCCGGCGCGTCGCGCAGACCCAGCCGCCACAGCACGGCCGCGCCCACGGCCAAGAGCACGTTCGAAGCCGGCCCGGCAGCGGACACGAGCGCCATGCCCAAGCGGATATTGGGCGCAGCCCGCAGGGCATACGGGTTGACAGGCACCGGCTTGAACCAGCCGAACCCACCCAGCAAAATCATGATCGTCCCTAGCGGATCAAGATGATTCAGCGGGTTTAGGCTCAGCCGGCCATACTCGTACGAGGTGCGGTCGCCCAAGCGATAAGCCGACCAGGCATGCGCCATCTCGTGAACCGGGCCGGCAACGAGCAGCACGAGCAGCCGGGCGGCAAAGAACAAAACCAACTCTTGTGGATTTCCAGAGAACATACAGACTCCCACCAGAAACCGAGTTTGGGCCATCCCGAACGGGCGGGAAAAAACTCGGTTTCTAAAAGGCTATCGATCGGTTATTGCGAGTAGCCATTATAACACAGAGCGCCCACTTGCGCGAACGGCTAGTGCTGCGGCGGCGGCTATAGCTCTCAGCACGCCTCCAAGCAGCACGAGCCACCACCGGCGTGTCTTTCGAGGGCGCGGCTGCGGCGTTGCCTGCGCCGCAGTGGCCCACTCCTTATCCTCGTCGCCCACTTGCCATTCCAACCGCGTGCGCATCTTGACACTATTGTACCTTGTCCGTCTCGAAATAGCAACTGATTGGCTGGGTGGGATAGCGCAACACTATCCCTATTGATCGTTTAGTCAGCCTGGTATATAATATCAGGTGATTGGCATCCGCTTCACGAGGTACTGGTCACCTGAGCGTCATATGTCGACAAGAACAAGCGCACTATCCTACACAGCCGGCTGCTACCCGGTTCCCATTCGCTTCCTATATGGGACAGCCGCCGAGATCAATTTCTGGGACATCGTCTGCTTTCACAGTTTCGAGGCCGGCGGCCCTTTCGACACCTCGACCGAGGAGTTGGCCGATCAAAGCAGCCTGTCCCGGCAAATGATAAGCCAGTTGCGCCGCGAGGCGGTCGAGCAGAAAGCGCTCGTCGAGGATGTCTCGTGGGTCAGCGGGCGCCGCTTCACACTGCATGTTCCGAATCTGAACAGCGCGAAGAGCGGCATCGCTTGGAAGCCGCTGGGATACGTGCACAATGGCTGGCAGCGCGTTGTCACACCGGCCATCCCCAAGCGCGTGCTGAACCTGTACCTGCAGCAGCCCCGGCAGCAGATTTACCACCTGGACGCGGCATACATCGCCGGCAAGTGCAAACGCCGCTTCCCATACGAGGCCTATTGCCCGGCTGCACCGCTCAACACAGCCGACATTGGCAAGGCGCTGCGCCTGTTGGTACAATTGGGGCTGCTCGTGCCCGAAGGGGACGGTTTTCGCGTCGACTGGGTCACTTTTAACCAACCCGCACCCAGCGATGCGCCACGCTTCGAGGCGCCAGACCCGCGCACCCACAGCCTGTTTCGCCAGGCTGCATCGGCCGACCCTGGGCGAGCCGAACGCAGCCTGGAGTTGTTAAGCATCGGGCACTATGAGCTGGAAACACACCTGGCGGATATCTTTCGCGACCTGGCCTACGTTGGCCCAGACGATTACGCGCTGCTCAAGGCCAAGGTCTACCGCCGCCGCAATCGCCCGCCAGGCCCCAAGCGCTGGCACGATACGTGGAAAGCGTTTCAGTACGAGCTCAAGCGGCGAGTGGCAGAAGCCCGCTCCCCCAAAACGATCCTGGATCTATCAGAAGCGACTCATACGGCGCGCCCCCTGCACCTGGAAATCAAGGGAAATATCCTGGCCATGCGGATGGTCAGCCGCGTCGAGTGGCCGTGGTATCTCGACGCACAAGGTCAAGCGCCCGGGGCCGCGGTGCAATTAGAGCTGCAATCGAATGGCAGCGTATTTTTCAGCCGGACGGTCAATCCCGGCGATGCCGAAATGCGCTATACGTTTCAGGAATCACCGGCAGCCGGCTCGCTCACGCTGCATGCCCGCTGCAAGCGGCCGCTGCCTGGCGTGCACGTCGCAGCCTGGCTAGAAGCCAGGCTGCGCAAGTGATAGTCATGTTACAAGCTGGCGATCGCATAGGACGATACGAAATTCAGGCCCTGATCGGAGAAGGCGGCTTTGGCAAGGTCTACCGGGCGTGGGACCCGGAACTCGAGCGTTGCGTAGCGATCAAGGAGTTGTCCATCGATCGCCAGGCGGGTGATCCAACTCGATACACCGAATACAGCGAGCGCTTCAAGCTAGAGCGCCGCGTACAAGGCCAGCTCCGGCACCCACACATCGTCAGCGTGTACGACCTGGTGCAGCAAAATGGGAATGGGTACCTGGTCGAAGAGTTGGTGGACGGCAGCACGCTGCGCGACCTGCTCGATCGGGAGGGCGTGCTTACGCCGGGGCGCGTGATCCAGATCGGCATAGCCATGAGCCAGGCCATCGCGGCCGCCTGGGAGCACAATATCGTTCACCGTGACATCAAGCCCAGCAATATTCTCATAAGAGGCGACGGGCAAGCCGTGCTGACAGACTTTGGCATAGCCCAACTCGGACAAATGAGCCAACGCACCCAAGCCGATAGCCGTCACCCAGGCACACCGGCTTATATGTCACCCGAGCAAGAAAGCAGCGGCGGCTATCTCGACGAGCGTTCTGATCTCTATACCCTGGGATTGGTGCTTTACGAGGCATTGAGCGGCAAGTCGTTCAAGCGCGAACGGGTGCCAGTGCGCCAGTTGGCGCCCGATGTGCCCAAGGGCTTGGAGAAAGTGCTCGCCAAAGCCCTGGCGCGCGAGCCGGGCGAGCGCTACCAATGCGCGCTCGACTTGGAGATGGCACTGCGAAACGCCCTGGACGAACCGCGAGCTGCAAGGCTGTGGTGGATCGGAGGCGGATTGGTGTCAGCCGTGACGATTGGGCTGGCCGTGTTCTCATTCCAGACCTGGGGGCGCGGCATGGCGACACCCGTAACCACCCCGACAGTGACGGAAACACTGCCACCCTCCCCAACGCCCGTGAGTTCGGTGACAGCCACAGCCACTCAGCGCGCCACGCCTCCGCCAAGCTCCACCTCAACTGTCAGCTCCACGGCGACGCCGAGCATGTCCCCAACGCCCACCAGGCCCAAGACCACACCGGCCCCGCCCATCGCTGCGCCCCGCCTGCTCAGCCCGCCCGGGGCGAGCACGACCACATCACCCCAAATGACGCTGCGCTGGGAAGGCAAACTGCCTGATTCGACGTATGGCTTCCTGGCGAGTGTGCATCACATGAACAGCAGTCTGGCCTACACCAGCCCAGTGCTGAACAGCACTCAGTGGACAGTCCAGTGGCCTGGGGATGCTGTCGGCGAGTGGCACTGGTCGGTGGCAGTCGTCAAGCGCTCCAATAGTCGCCAGGCATTGACCCACTCTGACGAATGGACATTTTATTACAACCCCTTCCCCTCGTCCTCCACGTCGCCCTTTTCGAGCCCACTCCCAACACCTACCCCATAAAGGACACATGGTCGAATATTTCATCCAGAACGAACTCGAACACACTCACGAACGAGAAGCCAGCCTGGCCCTGGCTCAACTGATGCGCCGCGCCTTTGGCGCATCCGAGCGCTTTTACTTGCTGGCGGCGAACGTGCGTTTTTGGCATGCCCAGGCGGATGTGCTGGTGCTCATGTCCAATGCGCTCGTCTCGATCGAGCTCAAGTCGTGTGGCGAGGCCGTGTATGGGCGTGCCCATGGCACCTGGCATATCACCGGCAGCGGCGGCGCGCGTTTACGCGGCGGGAGCTACGATAACCCTTACCAACAAGTGAGTGCCACCCGCCAGGCGCTGATCAAGTACGTGGACCGCAACCGCAGCCGTTTTTTGATCGCTGATCGCGCCCGAGAAATGAAAGGACACTGGGGACAGGTGAGTGCAGCCATCGTCTTCTCTCCGCGCTTGCACCCGGACTCGGACATTGTGATCCCGCCCGAGTCGCGCACGTGGCTGGGCATTATGGGGCTGAACGAGGTGGCCGAGTTTTTGTTCTCGCGTTTTTCACTCCAGTTGGATTTGCGCCCTCAAGAACTGCGCAAGCTGGCCACCGAGGTGTTGGGCTGCCAACCTTGGGGCGAAATCGAGACACTGCTTGCGCCAACGCCCAACTATGGGCGCTTGTGGGCATTGGACGAAGAGGGACGGCTGAGCTACACATTCCCTATCCCAGGCGAGGCGAGCATCGGCCGCTCGCGAGACAACAGCCTCGTCATCCCCGCCCGCTTTAGCCGCACCTCACGCCATCACGCGCGCTTGAGCCTGGTGGGAGAGACCGTCTGGCTGCACGACGAAGGCAGCACGCACGGCACGTTTGTCAATGGGGAGCCAGTAGTGCCCGGCCAAGCCCGATCGCTGCGCGAGGGCGATGCCATCTCCCTAGGTGGCCTGAACCAGGGAGGCATCTGGCGATTGCGCTTCGACCGCCATCTCCATCTCGACACAACGACCGACGCAACGGTTGGCGATCATCAGGTGTCTTGAGGAATTGCCATGGTGTAGAGGCAAACCCCTGTGTCTGCCCTGGGCGAAAACTTGGTCTAATTCGCGCAAATTCGCGGATGACAAAAGCGAGAAGCGGCCAGGTGCCTGACCGCTTCTCTCAAGATGGTAGTTTGCGCATGTTCCATTAAGAAATGGCGTGCGCGGCTTGCGAGCCCTTGACACCTGCTCGCCACCACCGGGCCGGAACCCATCACCGCACCCGGCTGCTCTTGTCTCCAAGGCCAGGCCATCTCCCCCAGACTCGCTCCTACGAACGAGCCGGCCGGCGACCCGCCGGTCAGAAGCCACCCGCTCTGGATTGCCTGCAGTATACCACAGCTTGTCCCATCTTGCGCAAACTGTTAGCAAAACTTGATTGCGCACCCCGCTCAGCTCAAAAAGAATTGCTGACACTTTCACCCTGGAACATGGTTTGATGATAGGATGAAGGTAGGTAAACCCTAAAGGTCTCCCCTGGCCACCAGGGGCAAGACCCTTAGGATTTGAATAAATAGAAAGGAGTACAAAATGAACACTTTACGCGTCGTCAAGACATGGTGCACCCTCAAGACGTGGGGCGCTACTAAAAAGTGGCGGGGCATTTTGCCGAGCTTGATGATTATTGGATTGTTGATTGTGGGAGGCTGCACGATCCCCACACCATTACCACCCCCCACCCCGCTGCCCACGGGTGGCGTGGAGGGCACCATCTCCGATAGCACTAGCGGCGATCCGGTATCCAACGCACAGGTAACGATCGCCGGCCAGGCCGGTGTATTTACCGTCATGGCCGGTGACGACGGCAAATACAAGGCCAACGATCTTCCAAGCGGCGCGTATCTGGTCAGCGCGCAAGCGCCTGGTTATTATGTCAACATCGCCCAAGTGGGCGTGGTAGCCAACGTCGTGAGCAGTGGGAACCTGGCACTGGAACCAGCCGCGGCGCTGCCGCCGCCAGCGCCGGCAGCGATGGCCGTCGCACCCAGCGCCACGCCAGCCCCAACGCCAACGCCGGCTTCCACCCCAACACCCATCGTCATCACAGTCGTGGTCACGCCAATACCCGAGCCGACTCCAACTGCGACCCCCACGCGCCGGGCATCTGCCAACACACAGCCTGGCACGGCCCATTCCGCGCCACTCTTGTTGGAACCAGTTGACGGGGCCACTTTCGTTGGGCCGAGGGCAATCACCTTCCGCTGGGCTGGCTCGTGCTGCCTGGCCGCCGACGAATACTATGTGGTCAGCATCCCTCATCCGCAGGGTGTGGAGGAGGCATGGGTCAAGACGACAGCCTGGACTTGTCCCGACTATCTGTACCTGCTGGTGCCGGACTCGCGCCGCTTGAGCTGGAATGTGTCAGTGCGGCGACACACCGGCCAATACGCCAATGGGCAATGGAAAGGGCCGATTGTGAGCCAACTTAGCCAGACGTGGACTTTTACGTGGCACAAGGGCAGCCAGGGGCCTATCAGCCCGCTGCCGGTGCCACCCATCAGCCCGCTATCGCCTTGAGCCATTCGATGGCCCCGCGGGCGGTCAGATCGAGGTGCAGCGGCGTCAGCGAAGCGTAACCGTCGGCAAGTGCCCCTATATCCGTGCCCTCCTGCGGCACACCGGCCGGCTCCTCGCCGCCGATCCAATAATAAGGCCGCCCACGCGGGTCGAAGCGCTTGACCAGCTCGTCGCGGTACACGCGCAAGCCCTGGCGCGTGACCTGCAGGCCGTGGATGGCCTCGAGCGGCAGGCCAGGCACGTTCAGGCTGAGCAGCACATCCTTGGGCAGGCCGTGCTCCAGCATCAGGCGAGCCACGCGCAGCGCATAGGCTGATGCGGCGCGAAAGGGGTCGTCCACGCCGCTGCCTGTAGCCTGGCGCGCGTCGGTCGAGACGGCCAGCGCAGGCCAGCCACTGATAAGGCCCTCCATGGCGGCCGTGGCGGCGGCTGTTTGATATGCAAAACTTTTGTATCACGGTGACGGTATAATGCCACACGGAAGCAAGCGCCAGGGGGCAAGCCTGGCGCTTTTGTCTACCCCCTCCAAAAACGCGGTTTCGCAACCACTACCCCGACCCCGCCCAGCGGGGCAAGTGGAACGATTAGAACAAAATTGCTATACACGACACAGCAAATTTGTTCTAATCGTTTGAGACTGAGGTGTTTTGCGGGGGTGGTGGGGGGGGGTGTGATCCGGCGATTTTGGAGGGTGCCGCAATTTCCCCCTTGACAAATGCCAGAACGGGTGTATAATAACGGTAGCGATAAGCAGAGTTATCAATAACACTTCGGGAGGGTAGGAAAATGACAGGCGAAATTATCACGGCAAACCAAGACAGGGTAACGGTGTACACCGACCAGGCGCGGCGCTATGCCGGCAATAGCAAGGCGGCGAACACCAAGCGCGCTTACAAAGTGGCCTGGGGCGACTTTGAGCGGTTTTGTGGTGGGCGCGACTTGTCCACTTTGCCGGCGGACGTTTCGACCGTGGTGGAATATTTGACCGACCTGGCCGACCGTGGGCAAAAAATGTCTACCATCAAAGTAAAGCGCGCGGCGATCTCGTTTGCCCACGTGGCGGCCCGGCAGCAAGACCCGACACAACACGGTGACGTAAAAATTCTTATGGCCGGCATTGCCCGGACGCTTGGCACACGGAAGGCGAAAAAGGCGGCGGTGACAGTGGAGGAACTACAGGCGATGATAGCGGCGCTGGACACCTCGACCCTGGCCGGCAAGCGCGACAAAGCGCTTTTGCTTGTCGGTTTCGCTGGCGGGTTTCGACGTTCTGAGCTGGTAGGGCTGGACGTGGCCAATATCCGCGTAAACGGCAAGCTGGTGATAACGCTTCCCAAGAGCAAAACCGACCAGGAGGGGGAGGGGCTACAAAAACACATACTTCCCCTCGACGGTAGCGACCTTTGCCCGGTGCTGGCGCTTAGGGACTGGCTTGACGCGGCTGGCATACAAAGCGGCCCCGTGTGGCGAAACTTTGATATAGACGGCAACCTGACCGGCGACCGGCTGACAGCCCAAAGCGTGGCGCTTATTGTGAAGCGCGCAGCGAAAGCGGCCGGCTTGGATTGGCGCGCTTTTAGTGGCCATAGTTTGCGGGCGGGTTTCATTACAAGCGCCCACGTGGCCGGGGCTGATACGGCTGACATTATGGCGCAAACTGGCCAAAAATCAAGCGAAACCGTGAGGGGTTATATACGTGACGCTGGCCTGGGTGCGGGGCGCGCTATGCTGGCAGCGTTTGGCAAGGGCGAATAAACAAAGCGCCCGGGCGCTTTATGTAGACCGATGCGACCGGTCTTTTCGTTTGGGGGTGCGGACAATGAGCATAACTATACCTAGGTTGAACACGACTACACGCGACTTTGTAAACTCTTTGAGGGAGTTTATCAGGAGCGAGCGCCCAATGATGGTAACCGAGCGCGGTACGATCTACGCCAAGGAGGTGCAATGTGGGCGGCCAGGCACACCATACCGCGTTTCTGTTTTAGCCGACTATGCCGCCGGCGGGCGGTTGTACGACTATGGCGCGGTGATTGATTTTGACCTGGTGCATACAAGTGATTCAAGTATACAGGTAAGGATACTCGGAGATTCCACGGACCCAATGAAGGCGACAATCCTGGAATGGTTACACCAAAGGTGGCCAGAAGCCAGAAAGGCGACGGTGCCCCAGATTGAGAGCGCGCAATCGACCAAGGCGCGCAAGGGCAAACCTGGCCGGCGCAATGACCCCCTATATGTTGAGGCTTTCCAAAAAATAGAATCTGGCGAATTGACACAGCCCGAAGCTTACACTTGGTTTCTGGAAAAGGCTGGCATTGTAAAGCCGGAAGATGGGCAGCGGGAGGCATTTGACCAGGCAATGCGACGTAAGCGCAGCAAGGCTACATAAAAGGCTACATAATAATTCGTAGTCTTTTTAGTTGCCTCACTTCCTGGTAAGCTATAACCGTAAAAGGTTATAGCTTTTTTTGTTGTTAGGGGGCAACTATGGTGATGACAAGGTTAGTTATCTCACTAGACGGGGCAGAGCGTTCGGCCCTTGTTACGCTGGCAGAAATTGAGCGGCGCAACCCACGGGACCAGGCGGCGGTAATAATCCGCCAAGACCTGGTGCGGCGCGGTCTGCTCGATCTGCCCAAGAGCGACCAGGTGCGAGCGCAACCTGAGCCGGCTGGCCTGGAGGTGACGCAATGACCAGCCTGGAGCTAGTTCAAACGATTGCGGAATGTGGGCGGCGCTGGCTGGAATTGCGGCAAGGGCAGCAAGACGGCGGCGACCCGGCCGGCGACCCCGGCGCGGCCCCTCCCGATGGGCAGCGGGAGCCGGCCGGCCTGGAGGTGGACGATGGGAACTAGAATTTTACACGGTCTGGCGGCGGCCCTGGCTGGTCGGCACTATCACGCGGCGGGGCGATGGTTAAAACTTTGGCGGCGGTGGGCAACCAAGGAACGGGGGCGACTATGACGAATAAAGACACACGCCCCCCGGCTGGGCAACCGGCGGGCGCGACAACTGAGGCACAAACAAACGGGTATTATTCTACCCCTATTATACCGCAAGGTACCCCCGCCAGTCAAGACGGTCTTGGAGCCTGGGCGCTATGGTATGCTCAAGTCTTGGGGTGGTACATTTTCCCATGTGACCCTGGGGGCAAATTGCCCTTTCAGATTGGCACGAAACCGGACGGCACGCCCCGGCGACTGGCTTGGTCAAAGTGGGCGACAACCGACCCCGCAAAAATCCGCAAGTGGTGGGCGCGCAACCCAACGGCAAATATAGGTGTAGCGTGCGGCCCGTCTTGCCTGGGAGTATTAGACGTTGACACAAAGGGGGGAGTTGATGGTTACTCCAGCTTGGAGGAGCTAAAGCGGCAAGTTGAAATTGATACGGCGACCTGGGCGCAAACTACGCCCAGCGGTGGTATGCACTTTGCCTATTATGCCAATGGGTGCGATGTACGCAATTCGACCGGCAAGCTTGGCGCGGGGCTTGACGTGCGGGGCGCTGGTGGTTTCGCTGTGCTTACCCCCTCCAAGCTGGAGGGGGTAGGCGCTTACCAATGGGTAAGCGGCTTTGGCCCTGGTGATATTGCCCCCCTCCCCTGGCCGGCGGCGCTTGTGAACTACAAGCCCCCGGCGGAGCCGGCCCCGGCCCTCGATCTGGCCCCGGTGGACGTGGCCCCGGTTGAGCCGGCCGGCCCTGCCCTGGAGCCTGCCCCGCCTACGGCGGGGGGACAAGTCGGCCCGGCCGGCCCTATCATCATACCACAGACAGCCGGCGACCCCCGCGCGTATGCACAAGCGGCCCTGGCGGGTGAGCTGGCCAAACTACGGGCGGCGGTTGAGGGGCAGCGAAACGACACGTTGAACACGGCGGCGTTTTCGCTTGGGCAGCTTGCGGGCGCTGGCCTGCTCGACCGGGGCACGGTTGAAAACGAGTTGACGGCGGCGGGGCTGGCGGTTGGCTTGGGGGAGCATGAGGTATTGGCGACCGTCAAAAGCGGTTTGGACGCTGGCCAAGCTGACCCCCGCGATCTGGCAAGCCTGGGCGATCTGCCCGGCGCGGTGACCGCCCTTGGAGCGGCCCCGGCGCCCTCGACGGGGACGGCGACCGGGGCGACCAAGCCGGCCCGGTTTACTGTCTATTGGGCAAGTGAGGCACTTGTACCCCAAGCCCCTATTGCCTGGGTGGTAAAAAATCTGTTTTCGGCCGGCACGGTAAACTTGGTGGTGGGCACGGGGGGCAGCTTAAAAACTTACACCTTGCTAGACTGTGCGCTGGCTGTGGCCCTGGGCAAGTCGTTTTTGGAGTTTGAAACGACCCAAGCCCCGGCCCTGGTGATAGATGAGGAGAGCGGAAAACGGCGGCTTGACCGGCGGCTTGCGGAACTTATGCACGGTTATCAGGCGGGCGACAAGACCCCGCTTGCTTACGTGACCATGGCGCGCTTTGACGCCCGGAAGGCGGCGGACGTTAACGCGCTACACGCTTTAATGGTTGAGCTAGGCGCTAGGTTTGTAGTGATTGACGCCCTGGTGGACGTGATGTTAGGCGGGGATGAAAACGCGGTTAAAGATACTCAACCTACCTTTGCCAACTTGCGGCTTTTGGCGGACGCAACCCAAGCGGCGATTGTCGTAATACACCACACAAACAAGGCTGGCACGTATAGGGGAAGTACAGCTATGCAAGGCGCGGTTGACCTCCTCTTGGCGGTTGAGCGGGAGCGGGATAGTAACAAGGTAACTTTTACGGTTGAAAAAGCGCGCGACTTTGAACCGCACAGGTTTGCGGCCCAAGTCGTTTTTGATGACGGTTGGGTGAGTGTGGAGCCGGCGACGGCGGAGGGGGAACGGCCCCGGCTGGGCAAGGCGGAAGCCTACGTTGTGCGCTACCTGCGGCAAAAGAACGGGCTACAGGCGACCGTACAGGAAATTATGGACAAGGCGGACGTTTGCAGTGACCAGGCGGCCCGGCAGGCGGTGTATAGGCTGGCTGGCCGGGGATACACCCAGCGGGTGGACAGCGGGAGCCGGGGAACGGCGGCGACCTATGCGCTTGACGATAGCAAGTTAACGGCGGACGGGTTGTAAGTTGTAAGGGGTTGTAAAAAGTTGTAAGGGGGTTACAAGTAAGAAGTTGTATGTATCCCCCCCCCTCTTAAGGGGGGATACAACTTACAATACAACCCAACTAGCGTTTTTTTGGCAAGCAAAAAATATCACGGCGCGGGCAGCGGCCCGGCGGGAGGGAGCATATAGGACAACGGAAAGCGACCGGCGACAAACAAAAAACTTTATCGGTAAAACAAAAAAACTTGAAACTTTGGAGGTAATAGAAATGGGTATCTTGATCGAACAAAAACAATACGTTTTACTCCCGACCGGGGAGTACAACGCGGTTATCACTGACCTGGAGGAAACGAGCGGGGAATACGGCCCGCAAGTCAAGGTAAAATTCACCCTGACCGACCCCGACCAGGCGGGTAATGAACTGACCGCCTGGGCAAGCGCAACCTTTACGCCCAAGTCGAAGCTGTACGGGTGGACGCGCGCGGCCTTCGGGGCGGATATTCCGAAAACGTACAATTTCAATTCCGATGACTTGATTAACCGCCCGGTGCGCTTGGTGGTGATACGCAAGACAAAGGATGATGGGAGCGAGTTTAACCGGGTGGACGGCGTATTGCCCGCCCCGGTGACGGCGGCCCCGGTGCCGGCGGCCCCGGCGGTGACGGCGACCCCGCCCCCGGTGACGGCGGAGCAAGCGACCAAGCCCCGCCCATGGGATAGCCCAGCGGCGGTGCCGGCGACCGCCATGGTGTTTTAGCGATCTAGGCGGTAGGGGGGAGGGAGCGGCCCTCCCCCCTCGGTGGGGGGAACTATGACGGCGGGTGAACTTTACGCGGAATTGACCAAGCGGGGTGTAACCCTGGCCCTCGACGGTGACGGGCGCTTACTGCTTAACCCGGCAGCGGCGGTTACTCCAGACCTGCGGGTGTGGCTTGGCCGCCATAAGGCGGAACTGTGCGCGGCTGTGGCCCTCGATCTGTGCCAAGCGGCCTGGGACGCTGGCGACCTCGACCAGGCGCAAGCCTGGGCGGGGCACTACGCAGCATGGGCGGATGGTGTAACGCTGATCCTGCCAGGTGATACCCCGGCCGGCTTGCCGGCGGGGCGCTGGCGGCGGTTGGATGACGGCAAGCTGTGGGCGCGCTTTTCGATCTACGAGCTGGCCACGAGCCTGGCGATCTTGGGTAGCAATAGCCCGGCGGTGACAGAAGCTATAGCGGCGGGCGGCTGAGCGGGGATGATTTTGTTACGCGCGTAACACTGGATGTGTTAGAAACGATAGCGGCGGAGGTGACGTAAAATGTCCGAAAATGTCTTGACGGCAAGGCAGCAAAAAGGGGTAACGGCCCTGCTCGCAACCCAAACGATAGGGGAAGCGGCCCGGCTGGCGGGTGTATCTGAGCGCACATTAACGCGCTGGCTGGCCAAGCGGGAATTTAGAGCGGCGGTTGACGCGGCCTGCCAAGACGCCCTGGGCGCGGTGGTGCGGCGCTTGATTGCCGGCCGGGACACGGCGCTTGATACTCTATTTAGGCTGATGCAAGACGCGGATAGCGAGAACGTACAACGGCAAGCGGCGATGAATTGGCTTGACGTTTTACATAAGGTAAAGACGCTGGAGGAGTTTGAGGCGCGGATAGCGGCGCTTGAAAAACAAATAACAGGGGGTGGGCAATGACAAAACAACTTGACGCCCGGCTGGGCAGGCTGGAAGCGGCGGCGGCCGGCGACCTCGACGACGACGACGGCGGCCCGTTCGTGGTTGGTTTTTTCGTGGCGCGGCCTGGGGTAGAACCGCCCAAGGGTGTACTGCCAATCAAGCGGCCTATTAAAGATTCAAAAAGGCGAGTGCTCAAATCGACCGGCGAAGGCCGGATACTCAAAGTAATGGAGGTTTTTTGAAATGTCTAAACTACATCACGCACACGTCCCCACCGTGGGGACGTGTGACCCGATACGAGGCGAACCAGGGTCAGTACTCGCAAACGCGAGAGAGGCCGAGCAAGCGGCGATTGCAGCCAAGGAGCAGGCGGCGGCGACCCTGGAAGAGGCGCGGCAAACCCTGGCTGGCTTGGAGCGGCAACAGCAAGACCAGGAAGTGAGGCGGGATCCAGCGCGCTTCGCCGATGTGACGGCCAAGATAGGGGCGGCGCGGGTTATGGTCCGTGAGGTTGAGAAAGACCACGCGGAAGCAGTGAAACAGTGGCGCATTGCCCTTGAGATTGTGGGCATATATCAACACGGGGCTAACGCGCTGGCCTACGAGCGTGACCAGATACAAAATGCCGAGCAGCCGCAAGCTGGCCTTGTTGATCTTGCTTACCACAAAAACGAGCAGCTTCGCAAGCTGATTGAGAAGCAGCCGGCCGAGCCGGAAGGCAAGTAGGCCCGATAGAGTTATTTCCGCGGAAATGACGACGCCCCACCAACGCGGGCGGTGAACCGGGGCGCTGGTGGGACGTGACCCCCTACAGGCATTATATCACGAGGGGGTGCAATGGGGGAAATATGCGGTTTCTGTGAGGCGCGGCCGGCCCTGGCCTATCACTACCTCGACAATCCCAGCCTACAGCCCGAGCCGGCGCCAGGGGACGGCTACACTGAAGAAGGGTGCCGGTGGCTTTTGGCCGGGATGCTAAGGCAGGCAATAAAAGACGGGCGCGAAGGTGACGCTAAAGCCAGGTGGTGGGTAAAGGGGATGGGCGCGGCGATCTGTGACTACTTTGGTCTGCCCCCGTCCGCCCTGGCCGAGGTGACGCGGGGGTGGTAGTTCTCACGGTGGGGGTGATTTATGCGCGATGGTGTAACGTGGGTATGCTGGCAGTGCAAGCGGCCGGTGGACAAGTGCACCTGTGATTTTGAGTGCACCTGGTGCGCGGCCGAGGGCCAGCCGGCACGGCTGGCTTACCCTATCCTGCTATGCGATGAACACGCCCGGCAGTTTGCCGGCCAGGATGACGGCGGCGCACTTGCGGGCGGGGTGTAGGTACATCTTGGGAATTTCCCAAGATAGCCAGCGTAGCCCCCCTACTAGGTCCGAAATGATGGTAAATGATGGTAAAAAATGCGATCTAACGCCAGATGGGGCGCGTATACTGGCGGCGGCGATCTTGGCCCAAGCCGGCCGGGACGCGGCCGGCGGCGATGACCTGGCCCGGCAATGGTTGGCCGAGGCGGGCGATGATCTGCTTGACCAGCTCGGGGCGGCTGTTGACTTGCGCGGCTGGCTGGCCGAGCTGGCCCCCTCGATACAGCCGGCGTTACCTGGGATGGGGTAAGCGACCGAGCGCCCCCGCCCGTAGGGGGTGCCCTCTCACTGTAAATATTTACAGTGACACCAAATCAAGCGCCCCCGCCCGTAGGGGGTGGACCCTGGCTTGCAGCCTGAAAAAACTGAAAGAACAGGCAGCCCCCGCCCGCGTGGGGTGAACGTGCGCTCACTGGGGAATTCCCCAGTGAAGGCAGCCCCCGCCCGCGTGGGGTGGACGTGCGCTCACTGTCGTTAGACGACAGTGACAAACAGGCAGCCCCCGCCCGCGTGGGGTGGACGTGCGCTCACTGTCGTTAGACGACAGTGACAAACAGGCAGCCCCCGCCCGTAGGGGGGGGGTGAACTCTAACAACTGAATAGCACTACACGGCCCAAAATTTGCTACTTGACAGAAAATGCCAAACGGGTGTATAATCTGTCTAGGTAGTGACACAATGGCAAAGAGTAAAGAAGCAATGGGAAACTTGATAACAGCGAGAGAAGCGGCCGCCCTGCTTGGCGTAAGTGGGCGCACCGTCTTAAGGCTGATTGCCAGCGGTGACATTGAAGGCGTACAGCTTGCGTCTAGAGATTGGGTGGTAAATCGTGATAGCCTAGAGGGATACACCCCAAAGAAGCGGGGGCGCAAGCCGAAGGATAAACCTATAGAATCAGTAGATCACAGTTAGGCATTTTTGCCTTGTTTTTCCTGAGCTGGTTTGTGCAGTACCGGGTGAATCACCGGCAGGCTTGTGAA
>JAFGFO010000412.1 GCA_016931085.1 Thermoflexales bacterium | reverse complement strand
TGGCAACATCCTCGACGTCGGCAACATCCTCGACGTCGGCAACATCCTCGACGTCGGCAACATCCTCGACGTCGGCAACATCCTCGATGTCGGCAACATCCTCGACGTCGGCAACATCCTCGATGTCGGCAACATCCTCGACGTCGGCAACATCCTCGACGTCGGCAATATCCTCGATGTATCTCTCCAACGTGGCACAGTTACAGAGGCAAGCACCGTGCGCGCGTTGCGCGGGCCGGGCTACTACTACCTGGTCGTGGTGGGCCACAACGGCGCGCACGACCCGGACACGCCCTACCAACTGGAAGTGAGCCTGGCCCCGCCAGCCGCCACCGACGACTGCCAGCGCGACTTGCCGGCCGCCTCCGGCGCGTTCTCCACGCCGGTGCAGGCTGGGGGCGTCATCACCACGCTGATCCTGAGCAATTTCGACCGCTGGGAGCAGTTCTACGGCCTGGAGGCGGCCCGCCTGGTGCACAGCAAGACGGTCGAACTGGCCCAAGCCACCGGCGGGTTGGTGCTGCCACTGGAAAGCAGCCCTGGGGTGGTCGAGGCCTACATGCAGTGGGACGCCAACACGTGCAGCGCGGCGGCCGCCAACGCGGTTGCCTACGCCATCAAGGGCGTCATCTCAGACACGCTCAGCGCCCACCCGGCCATCCACTACCTCGTCATCGCCGGCAGCGACAACATCGCGCCTTTTTACCGGCTGGTAGACACGGCCTCCATCGCCAACGAGGCCGAATACAACGCCCACACCACGGGCGAATCGCCCACGGGCAGCGCGCTGCGAGGCGGGTTTATCTTGACCCAGGACTATTACGCAAGCCTGCGCGGCGAGCTGGGCCTGGGGCGCTTGACCTTTGTCCCGCATTACGCGGTGGGGCGCCTGGTCGAGTCACCCAGCGAAGTGGCGGGCGCGGTGGACGCCTACCTGGCCAGGCCCACTATTCACCCGGCGCGCGGCCTGGTGGCCGGTTACGACTTTTTGAGCGACATGTCGCAGGCCATCAGCGCCACGTGGAGCGTCACGCACAACCTGGCGGTCGACGGGCTGATCGGCGACGACTGGAACGCCCAGGATTTGCGCGACTATCTGTTTGGCCCAGCCGCGCCCTACGGTCTCAGCTCGCTCAACGCCCACTTTAACCAGCGCTCGCTCCAACCCGCGCTGGTCACCGAGACGGTCGACCTGCTGCGCAGCGGGGAAATCCCAGCCGCTGGCCTGTACATGGGCGGCACGCTGGTGCAGACGGTCGGCTGCCACAGCGGGCTGAACGTGCCCGACGCCGATGCCGAGCCGGACGGAAGCTCGAGCGTCCCCGACTGGGGCTATGACTTTGTCCAGGCATGGCAGGGGCAGGGCGCGGCCTACCTGGCCAACACCGGCTACGGTTACGGCACCGACGAAGGGCTGGCCTTTTCAGAACAACTGCACGCCTTTTTCGTCGAGGAGCTGGCCTCCAGGCCGCTGGGGGCGGCCCTGGTGGCCGCCAAGCAGCGCTATCGCAACAGCGCGGGCGGCAGCGGTTACGGCGAATACGACATCAAGGTGCTGGCCGAGGCCACGCTGTACGGCCTGCCGATGCAGCGCGTGCAGTTGCCGGCCTCGTCCAGGCGAGTGGGGCTAAAGAACGCCCCCGGCAGCGTGACACAAGCCAGGGCAAGCCAGATCGACGCCCTGCAGGTGGAAACGCACACCTTGGCGCTGGCACCGGAAGCGGTCGACACGCCGATCGGCCGCTACTACCACATCGCCGACGAGGTCTCCGCACCGGCTGGCCGGCCCACGCAACCGCGCACCGGGCGCTATCTCGAGCCGCCCTGCGCAGGCTGCATGGCGCACGGCGTGCTGCTGGTGGGCGGGACATACAGCCTGGACACCCCCTTCGACCCGGTCATCGCCCGGCCGGTCAGCGACACAGCCCTGTCTGAACCCCCCTACCCCTTCGAGGGCTGGTATCCCACCACGCTGGGCATCGTCAACCGGCTGGAAACAGGTGAGGGCATTTCGGAGCGACTGGTCGTCTACGCCGGCCAGTTCTACAGCGGCACGCAGCCGGTCGAGCGAGTCTACGACAGCCAGACCTACCAGGTGTTGTGGTCCGACGTAACAGACGATTTCGGGCCGCCGCAGATCTTTACCAGCACAGTCGAGTTGTCACCGGCTGGCCAGTGGGTTTTTAGCGCGCGTGTGGAAGACAGCCGTTCCGGCGTCAGCCGCGTGATAGTGGCCTACACCGACGGGAATGGCGCGTGGAAATCGCTCGAGCTGTCGCCGGCCGGCGACGGGCTGACGTGGAACGGCACTGCGCTGACGGCCGGTGGGCGAATCGAGACCCTCTTCCAGGCAGCCGACGCGGCCGGCAATGTTTCGATCACCACCGACAAGGGTGAATACTATGCGCTGGGGGTACTGGTGGTTCCAAACACGCCCGGCCAAAGCGCCTTGCCCGGCCAGGTGGTGAGCTATACCCTGCGCGTGACCAACACCGGCACCACGACCGATACCTTCGACGTGAGCCATACTAGCAGCGACCCGGCCTGGGGTGTGAGCCTGCCGACGAGCGTCTTGACCTTGGGCGAGCTGGCCGGCCAGCTTGTCGCCGTGGTCGTGAGTGTCCCGGCCAATGCGCCGGCCGGCGCGAGCGCGGCGGTCACTGTGACGGTCACCTCGCGGGGCAATGCGAGCCGCTCGGCGCAGGTCGTGCTGACGACGACGGTCGAGGCGATCTGGCACAGGATTTACCTGCCGGTGGTACTGAAGTAGGGGATCAGCGCGCTATGCGCTGGCGCCGCCAGTCCTCGACGGCTTCGGTGGCTTCTGGCGTGCCGATTCTCTCCAGCGCGCCAACGGCGGCCTGCTGGATCCAAGCTTCGCGGTCGCGCAGGGCGGCGATGAGCGGCCCCACGGCGGGCTGGCCGATGTGGACGCACTTGTTCCAGTCCGTCTTGGCGATCCAATACGTGGCGCCGATCTCGCTGTCAGCCGGCCGCCACTCGAGTTGGTCCAGTAGATCGGCGGCTGCCCAGCGGACGCCGCTGTCCGGATCGCGCAGCGTGGCGACGAGCGGGCCGAGCGCCGCCGGACCGATCCCGGCGCACTTGTCCCACTCGCCCTTGGCGATCCAGTACACGGCGGCCGTCTCGTCCTGGCCGGGCTGCCAGCCGATCTCGTCAAGCACGTCCGCGATTCGTTGGCGGATATGGTGGCTGTTCCAGCGCCGCAGACCGTCGAGGAGCGGCTCGGTCGCCGCCTGGCCCACCCTCACCAGCGCCTCGGCGGAGGCCTGGCGCACCTTGCTGTCCTTGTCCCTCATAGCCGTCACGAGCGACTCGGCCGCGCGCGGGTCAGCGCTTTTCTCCAGGGCGGTGATGGCGCCAAGGCGCACGCTGCTGTCCAGGTCCTGCATGACGGCGATGAGCAGCTCGAGTGCCGGGGCGCCGATCTCAGCGCAGCGCTCCCATTCGTCCTTGGCAATCCGGTAAATCGCCTCGCTCTTGCCGCTGTCTGGCTGCCAGCCCAGCTCGTCCAAGGCCTCGGCCGCCACCTGGCGCACGTGCTTGTCCCAGTGCTGCAAGACCGGCAGCAGCACGTCCACCGCTGGCGCCCCCATGCTGGCCAGCACCCCGGCGGCGGCCTTGTGCACGCTCCGGTTATTGCTGCCCTGCAGCGCGGCGGCAAGTGGGCGCAGGGCCGGCGGCCCGATCTTGCGCAAGGCCCCGGCGGCCACCTGGCGCACGTCGCTGTCCTGGTCTTCCAGGGCAGCGATGAGCGGCTCGACGGCGCGCGGGTCGCCGATCTGGCCCAAGGCCTGGGCGGCCGCCAGCCGCGCACGCTTGCCTCGACCGCGCGAGGCAACAGCGAGCGCCCTGATCGCGCGCGGGTCGCCGATCTGGCCCAAGGCCTCAGCCGCGGCCTGGCGCAGGTCCAGGTTCATGCTTCTCAGCGCCGTCGCCAGTGGCCTGACCGCCACGCGGCCCAGCTTGACCAGCGTCTCGGCTGCCTCGGCACGCGTCCCAGCGTCCTCGGCTTGCAGGGCAGCGACCATGGCCTTGAGCTCATCGGGTGTGACAGGCGGCTGCGATTCGGCCAGGGCTTCTTGCTCCGGCTCGACCTCCTCCTCCGCGCCCTCCTCGGCCGCTGTGCTGTCTGGCGGGGGCGCGGCAGGCGGCGCGGCAGCCGACCTGGCCTGCAAGAGCTGCATCCCCCGCAGTGCACCTGGATGGAGAGGGTCGATTTCGAGCACTTTTTGCAGGCAGCGTAAGCGCTCCTGCTCGCTTTCGACCGCTTCGGTCATCCACAGCCATGCCTGCGTATTGCGCGCGTCCGCCGCCAGCGCCTCGACGAGGAGTCGCCTGGCCTCGGCTTTCCGCCCACTCTTGATGGCCGCTATGGCCTGTTGCAAAAAGACTTGTGACATCTTGACCTATTATGGAGAAACCGGAAGGCTATCCCGATAGCCCGGTTTCCTCTTAAGGATTTAGGCTTTCAGTCTAAATCCCATTATACTCCACTTTTGGCTGGCGGCAACTGGCATTTCGCAAGAGCATTTGAAGCCATACACCGTGCCGTGGTCTCCCCCTGACCGTTCGCCCCCTAAATTTGACCGCGCCGCCACTACCGTTGTTTGGATTACAGTGGTACAATAGGCATACAAACAAAAGGAGGATTCAGGTGGACATCAAAAGCAAACTGATCGAGCTAACCGAGCAAGCTCACGAAGAAGAGCGCAAGTTTGTCGCCAGCCTGAGTGACGAGGAGCGCTCGGCGGCCGGCGCGCCAGATCGTTGGTCGGCCAAAGATACCTTTGCCCATTGTGTCGAATGGCAAGTGCGCACGGCGCACAGGCTGGGGGTGGCCCGGCGGGACGAAACGCCGCCAGCCTATGACGGCGACATCGACGAGTTGAACGCCGAGATCTTTGCCCTCTATCGAAACCAATCCTGGGACGAGGTGCTCCAGGCAGGGGAGCGCGCGCGGCGTGAGATCGTCGAACACATCCAGGCCGCGACCGCCGACGAGTTGAGCGACCCGCAGCGCTTCGCCTGGCTGCAAGGGCGGCCCCTCTGGAAGGATATCGTCGGCAACACATACATCCATCCCGTGTCTCACCTGGCCGCGCTGTACGCCGAGCGGGGCCAGGCGGAGGCAGCGATTCAACTGCAAGAAGCAGCCGCCCGCGCGTTGGCAGCGCTCGACGAGTCGCCCAGTTGGCAGGGGACCGTGACGTACAACCTGGCCTGCGGCTATGCGCTGGCCGGCGACAAAGACCAGGCCATTGCCTGCCTGGGCGAGGCGCTCAAGGCACGCCCGGATTTGGTCGAGTGGTCGAAACAAGATCCCGATTTCGCTTCCATTCGCGAGGAGCCAGCCTACCAGGCGTTGTATAGCTGATATATGGACGGACATTACCTGTTGCTGGCCCCGGTGAATATCGGGCTTAACGTGCTGATGGGGGGCTATATCCTGCTGTTGGCTCCTCGCCGGCGCGCCAATCAACTGTTTGCCGCGATTCTCATCCTGCCACAACTGCCCACTCTATTAACACTCATCGGATCCAGCCTGGCCAGCTCCCCCATCGCACGGGTGGCCGCCTACTTGGAGCTGCTGTCCCAGTTTTTTGCTCTGGCGGCCATGCTGCACTTTGTGTTGATCTACCCCAAACACACCCGCCTGCCACTGCGCGTGTTTCGTAATGGCTTGTTGGTCGGGCTGCTTGTATTCGATGCGATAACCATTTATTTTGTGGGCAGCGGTGGCATACTGGGGATACTGATGGGGCTGCTGGTGCCTTGGGGTGTCTATTTCCTCGGCGTAGCTCTCTTGCGCCCGCGCGGCTTGCCGGCCGGCCAAGTTGCGCGCATCACGGTGATCGGCGCACTCGTGTCGCTGCTGCTGTCTGCGCTCGTGGGGCCTATCAAGGAATACAGGTGGTGGATAGAAATAAGTCTGGCGGCCAATCTCCTGACGGCCGCGGGCGTGGTGGTCTACCTGCACCGCTTGAGCCACGGGCACGATACACTGCTCAACCCGGCCCGCTGGGCAGACTGGGGCCGCTGGCAAATCCCCGCCATCTACGCCAGTCTGCTGGCGCTTCCCGCCTTGCTGGTGTTCTTCACCGGCCTGACCCTGGTTCAGCTGCAGAATTTTGTCTACATCGCCAGTTGTCCGAGACAACTAATATCTGGCTAGGCATCTTGCAAACCACATCGATAGCGCTGCTGCTGCTGGCTCTATGGGAAAACTATCGCCGCGTCCCGGCCGGCAACCCCGGCCAACGCCAGCAAATGCGGGTGCTGCTGTTCGGGTTCAGCGTTTATTATATCCTTGGCCTTGGCAGCACGATCCTCGAGATGCAGGCCCAGGCGGAAGGCTGGTATCTGTACCTACGAGTGGTGTGGAGTGTCCTGCTCCCGTTGACCTTGACCGTGACAGTTGGCTTGTCGATCGTGCGTTACCGTTTCCTGGATGCTACACTGAACACGGTGGCGAGCCTGGTCAGCTCCTCATTGGAGCTTGACACCATATTGGGCATCATCCTGGAGCAAGCCGGGGCATTGGTGGATTGCAGCAGCAGCGGCCTTTTGCTCGTGGAAGGGGAACGTCTGAGACTACGTGCCCACGCCGACCCGGAGTTGACCTGGCGCAGTTTCTCGATCGAGGAGCACCCCGTTCTCAAGCAAATCTTGCAGACCAAGCAGCCGGCGCTTGTATTCGACGTGCAGCGGACTTCTGAGGCTTTTCACGTCGCGCAGCGCGAGGCCATGCCGCGCTCGTGGCTTGGCGCGCCGCTGCTGGCGCACGAGCAAGCGATCGGGCTGATCTATGCCAGCCATTACGAGCCTTATCGCTATAACCGCGATGACGTGGCCGCGCTGGCCTCATTCGCTTACCAGGTCGCCGTGGCGATCGATAACGCCCGCCTGTACAACACCCAGAAACGGCGCGCCGCCGCGCTGACCCAGGCACAGCAGTTGTCCACGGCCATCTCGTCCTCGCTCCAGTTGGAACAAGTGCTCAAAATGGCCATGGAGGAATTGGGCCATCTGTTCAACGTCGACCACTGCGGATTGGTGCTGTTCAACAAGACCCAAGAGCGCGGGCGAGTGGTGGCCGAATACCCGGACACCGGGGCGATGGGATTGGAGTTTGTCCTGGACTATCCGGCCGTGCGTGAGGTGATCGACATGCAGCACCCGGTGGCGGTCGACGACCTGGAGCACGACGAACGGATGGGCTCGTCGCGCTCGCTCTTGCTCAAGCTTAACATCCAATCGATCCTGCTGGCGCCGCTGGTCGTGCAAGGCAAAGCGATCGGCTCGATCGGCATGGACGCCATCAAGCGGCAGCGCTTCTGGGCGCCGGAGGAGCTGGACCTGTGTCGCATCGTCAGCGCGCAGATTGCCGCCGCGGTGGCCAACGCCCAGGCTTACGAGCAGGAACAGCAGGCGCGGCGGCTGGCCGACACGCTGCGGGAAGTGTCGAACGTCGTCGGCAGCACGCTCGACCTGGACGAAGTGCTGGTGCGGATCTTGGATGAATTGCACCGGGTCCTGCCCTACGATGGGGCGACCGTCTGGTGGCGCAAGGGAGATCATTTATACGCGCGGGCGCGGCGCGCCCCCGGTTACGACGCTGAGGAAAAGTCAGCCAGCAGCCTGCCCCTGGATCGATTTTCAACCTTGAAGCAGGTGATAGACACAGGCGAGGTCATGGTCATCAGCGACACGGCCAGCGACCCTCGCTGGGCGCACATCGATGGGGAATCCACCCTCTCGTGGATCGGCATGCCTCTGATGGCCAAGGGCCAGGTCGCCGGGATGTTGAGCATCAAGAGTTACACGCTGAATACGTACAGCGAAGTGGATCTCTCGCTGCTGAAAGCGTTTGCGACGCAGGTGGCGGTGGCCGTCGAGAATGCGCGCCTGTACGAGATCGAGATCACGCAAATCGAGCAAGAGCTCGAGATCGCGCGGCGAACCCAGATGAGCTTGCTCCCGGCGGCGGCACCCGAGGTGCCCTCGTTCGAAGTGGCCGGCTATTCGCTGCCTGCCCGTGAAGTGGGGGGGGATTTTTTCCAATACTATCCGCTGCCCGAGGGCAAGCTCGGCGTGGCCGTCGGCGATGTGTCGGGCAAGGGGATGCCGGCCGCCCTGATGATGGCGGTGACCACGGGCACTTTGGACGCCGTCATGCTGACGGACAACGCGCCGCGCAAGTTGCTCACCCAAGTCAACCAGGTCTTGACGCCCCACGGGCGGCGCAGCCGCCTCAACTCGGCCTGCTGCATCGCCATCTTTGACAGGCAGAAGCAGCGCGTGGCAGCCGCCAACGCCGGCTTTGTCGCCCCGCTGCTGCTGCGCGACGGCCAGTGTGCACTGGTAGACATCGGCGGAATGCCGCTGGGCATGCTCGAGGATGCCGTATACACGGAACAACAGCTCAGCATCCAGGCCGGTGATGTGTTCGTCTTTTGCAGCGATGGCATTGTCGAGGCGATGAACGACAGCCAGGAAATGTACGGCTTTGACCGGCTGTTGGCGCGCGTGGCAACCATAGCCTCCCAGGAGCAGCCCTTTAGCGCTCCCCTGGTCATCGAGTGGATCCTGCACGATGTGCGGGCTTTTGTGGGAGAAGCAGACCAGCACGATGATATGACCATCGTCGTCATTGGGATAAAATAAAGAATTTCATCCACGAATGCACACGAATTTTCACTCATTTTTAAATCATTCGTGTTGATTCGCGAGAATTAGCGGATAGACTTGTGAGGTGCAGGACAAATGGCGGATTTGAGAGCATCGGAAGCCATGTTTCGCTACCTGTTTTCACGCGCCGGGGATGGGTACGTGATCATAGACAAGCACGAGCAAGTGACGTATGCCAATGCCCAGGCGCGCCTGTACCTGGGACTAGGTCAAGAGTCACCTATACCGGCTCAAACCTTCAAAGTGTTAGTAGAGCGGCAATATCATTGCGAGCCTGAGGCCGCCTGGGAATCGTGGCCTCAAAAGAGCTTTGCCGGCGACATCGTGGTACCGCTTTACCTGGTGCGTCCAGAGACGCCCACCGCCAACGCCTTTTTCTTACAAGTGGAGTTGCTCGACATCCCGGCCGGGTTAGATGAGGAGGCGGGGCGCATCGTCCATCTCAAGGATATTACCGAAAGAACTCGCTTGCAGGACCGGCTCAAGCGCTTTAACGCCCTGGTTTCGCACAAGTTGCGCACCCCCCTGGTGCCCTTGTACAGCGGCCTGATGTTTGTGGCCCGCAATATAGACAGCATACCCCAGCAGGATGTTGCACTATTCATCCAGGAAGCCTTCGAGGGCGCCCAGCGCTTGTACCACGAAATCGAAGACATCGTCCGCTACCTGGAGGCCCCCGTTACAGCCTCGGCCGGCGAAGGCTGCCGCTTATCTGAGCTCAAAGCTATCGTCGACCAGATCAGCCAGGAGCTGAACTTGCACGCTGTAAACTTGCACGTCGAAGACAACGCGAGGCAGCTAACACTTTCACAACAAAGCATTGAGCGGATTCTGTGGGAAGTTTTGGAGAATGCCCAGAAATTCCACCCCAAGAAATCGCCCACGGTGGACATTCACATTGTCCAGGGCGAGGAACGCAGTCTTATCCAGATCAAAGACGATGGCGTGAGTCTTTCGCCGGAACAGTTGGCGCTGCTGTGGACACCCTATTACCAGGCCGACAAGTTTTCAACTGGGCAGGTTGAAGGCATGGGGTTAGGCCTGGCCATGATCGCGACACTCGTCTGGAGTGTCGGCGGTGCGTGCCGGGCGTTCAATCGCGAAGACGGACCCGGGCTTGTGATAGAGTTGGAGCTGCCGTCAGCAGTCATCCCTCCCCCTTGATGGGAGAGCTTGGGAGTAAGGAAGCGCGTGCCGCTACGGGATGCACGCCGGCGGTTCCAGGTAGATCCCCTCTTCCGCGAGCTGCCCGGCCGAGGTCACGGCCACCTTGCCCAACAGCGGGCCGGCCGCTACCCGGATGTCAAACTTGGCCGAGCCAGTCATCGGCCCAGCCTTGATCTCTCCATTCCACAGATAAGTATAGAGACAATCGCCGCCCCGGCCCTCTGCATAGATCGTGGCCGTCCATCCACCACCGGCGTTGCAGACACTGCCCACCGGCCAAGAGGCTAGCTTCAGTGCGCCGCCCTGGCAAGAGACCGGTGGCAGCAGGGTGGGCACAGGCGTCAGGGTGGGCCGTGGAGTAACGACAGGCAAAGCAGTCAATTCGCGATGGAGCTCCAAATTGGCGATCTGGGTCCAGCCCTCGGCCCCGCCCGGCGCGCGAACGTACACCCAATCCGCAAAGTGTGGATCATAGCCGGCAAGCTCCAGCTCCGTACCGGCCGCTAAGGTCTGGTCCGGGAACCACCATTCGGTAGCACCCGGGCGCAGCTCGGTTCCCCCACTTGACACCACCGCCGCGGCCGAAGAAGTGGCCGAAGGCGCCGGCGTGGCGGTGGCCGAAGGCGCCGGCGTATCGGTAGGCTGGGGCGTGACGGTGGGTTGGGGGGTGGCGGTGGGTTGGGGCGTGACGGTAGGTTGGGACGTGGCGGTGGGTTGGGACGTGGCGGGCGCTGCGGCTGCCGTGGTTTGGCTCGGCTCACTCGTAGGCAAGACGGCCACCTCGGCGCTCGTGGGGGTCACAGTCAATGCCGGCGAGGCCGATTTGAACGTGGCATATTGGATGGATATGAACACGGCCAAGGCGGTCAGCGCGGTGATCACCCCTCCACCGATGAGGATCACGCGCTCGCGCCGTTTGCGCAGCTCTTCTATGGCCAACTGTTTCAGGCGGGCCTGCTCAGCCAGTCGCCTGGCGCGCTCTTCTTCTTCAGCCAGGTCCTTGGCGTGCGCTTCCTCCTCGGCCAGGCGCTTGATACCCGCGTCGATCCTGGCCAACATGTCCTTGTTGCACACGTGGTTGTTGGGATCGAGCTGCTTGATCTGGCTCACCAGTTGCATAGCGTGCTCGCGTTTGCCCTCGCCAATCGCAAAGAGGGCCTCGTCCTTGAGCTTGATCACGTTCCTGGCGCGAGCCTCGTTCAACAATTCACTCGCGCCCGGATAGGCCGGCGCACGTTCGAGGAGATGCTGAAGCAGCTCGATGGCCTGGCTCGGCTCATTCTTGTTCAGCGCGACCTTGGCCTGGACATAAAAGGCTTCAAACTCTGCTTGCGTTTGGAGCTGCCCCAGCTTGTCTCTAGCCTGCTGCCTCTGCTCCGAGGCCGCCTGGGGGATCGTCTCCAAGAGCTCGCGCAGAGCCGTGGTCGCGCTGTCCCAATCTCGACCGGCCTCGCTTTGCTCGACAGCCGACCACAACTGCTCCAACCTCATCTCGCGCTCTACCATAGCCAACTGCGACTTGGCCAGGGTCGAGTTGGGCAGCATGTCGAGGTATTTTCTCCAATACTCGGCCGCCTCGGGCCAGCGTTTTTTATCCATGGCATAGGTGGCTTTGCCACTCAACTCCATCATGGAATCGTGGTGGCCGCTCTCACCCTGCCAGGTGTCGATGGCCTTGTCGAGTGCCTGGGCGAATGACCCGGCCGAAGCATAGCGCTCGTCCGGGTTGTGGCTCAATGCTCTCGAGATGACCTCGCGAACATCCCGATGCAGAGCATGATCGTTGAATGACTGGCGAGCTTGCATATCAGCGTCATGGTCAAGACCGGGCTTGAACGGCAACTCGCCGGTGAGCACCTGGTAGGCGATCACCCCCAGTGCGTACACATCAGCCCGCCGGTCAGCGTCTTTGGGGCGTGACAGTTGTTCGGGCGCCACGTAGGGGCTTGTCCCCAGCAGCATCGTGACGCGGGGGATATTGCTGGCCTGTTGGGCGGCGGCGATGCCAAAATCGACCACCACCACGTGCTCCTGTTCGCCTGGCGTGCCGCGAAACAGGATATTCGACGGCTTGAGACCATAGTGAACAGCACCCTGCTCGTGCACGTAATCCAGGGCCGAGGCCAGTTGGCGCATAAAAGTGGCCGTGTGCTCGGGGGACAAGGCGCCCGTCTTGAGACGCTCGGCCAGGTCCCCGCCGGGGATGTACTCGGCCGCGATGTAAAAGCGGCCCTTCGATTCGCCGTGATCGTGAATGGCGACGATGTTGGGGTGCTGGAAAGCGTGCGCGGAGCGCACTTCTTGCTGGAGGTTCTGGACGAACTTCCATTCGTTCATCCATTCGCGCTTGAGGATCTTGAGCGCGAACTGCTGCCCGTGCGCGAAATCTCGAGCCAGGAACACGTCTCCGTACAAGCCGGAACCGAGCGGCTTGACGATCTCGTACTGCCCGAACTGCTGGGGGGTATGAGTGAAACTCATGTTTTCCTCATGTATAACACAACGGCACTGTTTTTGAGCTTTGGGCAGTGACCAACTCGCAAGTTGGCTGCTCAAAACCAAGCTTCGACGTTATGTATATTATAATCTTTTGTTTAAACAAATACAAGTTAAGGTTGGGCAGGGGGTGTGTTCAAGGTTTTGTGCGGGCCGTCCGTGTGGCAAAACGTAAAACGTGAAATGTAAAACGTAACCACCGTTCGTAGCTTACGGTTTTCTAACGCCTCTGGCTGAGTTTCTGCCAGGCCCAGCTCAGCCAGAGGCGTTGGCGCAGCCTTCGCCAGGTGCGCAGCGCCTCGGCCCTCTCGGCCGCCCCGGGCGCGTGGGGGCTGTACAAGCCGCGCGTGTACAGGGCGGTCAGCCGGCCGACTTCTTGGGGAGCGGCCGCCACGAGCCGGGCGTAACGCCGGCCGCTGGCCAGCCTGGCCACGCGATCGGCCAACTCGGCGGCGAACTCGTGAGGGGTGCTGCCCACCCTGGGCGGCACGGCCAGGCGCTGTCCGTGGCGGCCCAAGCGGCGATAAAGCGCCGCTATAACGGCCATAGGAGCCTTGCGGCTCAAACGCCAATCGTCCGTGAGCCACCAGGCTGCGCTCCCCACCAGCACGAGCGCCAGCACGCCCGGCACGCCCGGCAGCGCCGGCCAATTCGGCCCAGGGCGTTGGCCGGCCAGCGGCGAGCGGGTTGGCAAGGGTGCGATGGGCGAGTGGCGCAAGTCGCCGGAGCGGTCGCGGGCCGGCAGGGCAGCGGTCGGCTCAAACTCGATCCAGCCATAGCCGGGGAAATAGACCTCGACCCAGGCGTGAGCATCGGCCTCGGTGACGATGAAGCGAGCCTCGGTCGCGTCGTAACTCCCGCTGGCGTAGCCGGTCACCAGGCGGGCCGGCAGGCCGGCCGCCCGCGCCAGCACGACCATGGCCGTGGCGTAATAGTCGCAATAGCCCCGTTTCAAATCGAACAGAAAGTAATCGGCCACGTCACGGTTGGCGGGCGGTGCCGGCAGGTCCAGCGTGTAGGTAAACGCGCGCAGGTAGCGCTCGATGGCCAGGGCTCGATCGTAGGGCGTAGGCTCGGCCGCCGTCAGGTCACGCCCCAACGCCACAACCCGTTGGGGGACACGATCCGGGAGGGCGAGATAACGCTCGCGCACCCAGTCTGGGTAATCCCCCCCGCTGCCGCGCAACTGCTCCTCGCTGGCTGCAGGCACCAGCGAGTCGGCCCAATAATCCGCCGAGTTGACGTAAGCGCCAAAGGCATCGCGTGACGTTCGCCACGCGATGCTATAGTCGTGATCGGCCGCCAGCAATTCTCCGGCCGCGTACAAGGTCCCGCCTAAACCGCCGAGCGCCTCGACCTTTTGCCGCACCACGCGCTGAGAGTCCGGCGGCGATAGCGTCATCTCGCCGGCGGTGTATCCAAGCGTAGTGATATCACTCGTGCGCCAGCCGATGCCCGTATAGACGTCGTAGCTGATGCCGCGCCAGTAATAGTGCGGGACGTGCATCAAGCTGGCGGCGTCCACGCCGGTGGCCCGGATGGGGGTCAATCCTTCGAGATGGACGCGCATCACGAGTTGCCTGGACAACTCTGGGCTGGAGCCGAGCAAGTGACTGCGCGGCAGGCCGCCCGTGCTCGCCTGGCTAAAAAAGCCGATCGGATCAGGCTGGCGCTCCAGGCCGAGCGAATCAGCCACCTGGCTGGCCTGGCCTTCGGGCCGGCCGAACACGTCTTGGGCTATTTCAACCACGCGCTTCACAGACAGCGACGGCAGCCACAGGGCGGCCACCACGATCAGCAGCGAGAGAGCGATTGCCGCCACGGCCAATTCGTGCCGGATGTCGAGCGAAAAATCGACCCTCTCGGCTGCCCAGCGGCGCTCGCGAGCCGCGTGTTGGGCCAGGGCCTGGAGCAGCCACATCGCGCCGACCATCACGGCCAAATGGTGAGCCGGCGCCCAGGTGTAGGAGAGGGTAAAGACCAGCAGGCCGGCCGCCGGGATGAGCCCTGGCAGCACCCAGGCGTGCCGGCGCACGGCCCAACTGGCCCAAAACGCCATCATCCACACCACAATACCCCACACCAGCACCACCGCCACCGGGTCAAAAGCCGTTTGCCCGGCCGCCAGCGCCCGCAGCCAGTCGAACATGCGGCCCGCCAGGACAGCGGCGCCGCTCACCAACTTGACCAAGGCTTGCAGGGCACGCGAGGCTGGGGTCCAATCCGGCCACCGGCCAAAAGGCCACTGCGCCAGATGCCCAAGCAGCTCGAGCAAGGCGCGCAGCAGGTCACGGAGCGATCCCCCCAACTGGCCTACGCGCACAAAGAGCCACTCGACGCCCAGGATCAAAGCCAGCCCCCCTCCCAAACAGCCCGGCAGAGGCGATTTGGCCAACAGCCAGCCCAGCAGCACGCCGGCCGTAACCGCCACCAGCATCAGCCCGACGTCCACTCCCCGCAGCACACCCGCTAGCCCCAGGCACACGCTGCCCAGCGCGGCCAACAACAGTGCCAGCGCCAACAGGGTCTGCACGCCCGCCCGGCGGACCAGCCAGGCTACGAAACGCGCCAACTGGGTACTCATTGCCCCAAGCTCCTCCAGCCCGTATCCTGGCGTTGGATCGCCGTAGCGCGCCCGGTGGCCGAAACGCGCCACTCCACGCGTCCCAGGCGGCCAGGGCGAGCCTCGGGCCGGTCGAGCACGTCACGGGTGATGAGATAATGCGCCACGCCCAGATCAGTCAACAGCGCCGTGGTCCCTTTCACGGCTTGGGCGGTCTTTTCCGCGCCAACGCCTGGGCCAGGCATGGCTTCGGCTGGGCTGGCAAAGGAGAGAGGATCCAGCAGCAGCACGGTCGGGGCCGTGCCGCGCCGCAGCAAGGGGACGAGGGCTTCCACCCAATCGTGCTCTCCCCGGTCGGTGGCCGGGGTGATGATGACGACGCTCGAGCGCTGCTTGAGGGCTGGCCGCGCTCGTTCGAGCAGCTCGTGCAGCGGGTGCGGGCCGGGCTTGACCAGCGCCAGCGCGCGCAGGGCCTGCATGCGTTGGGCATCTCCCCCCCGTGGCGGCAGCCAGACCAGCCCCGCGCCATTCGCCGCCAATCCCAACGCTCGTCCGGCGCGCAGCTCGCGGTCTGCCAGCGAAGCGGCCAGGATCACCCCGTGCTCCTCCGTCGAGTCCCAGCCCTGGCCGAGCTGGACGCTTTGATCCAGGTCGAGAAAGATCCAACAGTCGCTGGAGGGCGTGCTGTCAAAGACGCGCACGAACAACTCGTCACGGCGCGCCGAAGTGGGCCAGTGAATCCAGCCGGGATGGTCGCCGGGTTGGTATTGGCGCACGCCAGCCACACTGATGGTGCGCTCGAGCGCGTCGTCGAGCCGGCGGCGTCCCTCGCCGGCCCGGCCACCTGGCGTGATCGCGATCGCCGGCAGGGGGACGACCGGCGGCATCACCAGCAGGACGCTCGTCTCCGAATAGTGCAGGCTGACGGTATACAGCCCCAGGGGATCGCCGCTTTTCAAGCTTGTGGGGCCCAGGCTGTACAGTCCACGGCGCGTGCAGATGCCGTCGACGTGCCACACATTGCTCCCCCCGCTGTCCGCGCCCGTGACCCGGCTGGCGTAGTAATCGGGCAAGGTAGAATGATCGGCCACCTCCACCCACGCCGCCGGGAACGCGCCGCGATTCGTCAGCGTGAAGCGCTCCAGCAGCCGGTCGCCCACCTGGGTCCAGCCATAGCGCATCTCGCGCACCAGGCCAAGGCCATTTTTAAGAGAACGCGCCCATACGAAGGAGATAGCCCAGGCCAGGCCCAGGCCGACCAGTAGGATCATCCAGCCTCGATAGGGGTAGCTCAATTGCAGCCCCACCATCACGACGAGCACGACGGGCAAGAGGCGAGCGTTGAAGCGCAGGCGAGTCTCGGGTCGGGATGAGCTCACTGAAACAGAACCTTTTTCACCGCCTTGGCGCTCTGTGCGGTTCATACGAATTTTTCAAGCGAGTCTTTCAGGGCTGTGGGAGGCCGTTTTGGGCAATGAGCTCTTTATACCACAGCGCGCTGTCCTTGAGATAACGCGCCTGGGTCTCGTAATCGACCCAGACGATGCCAAAGCGTTGAGAATAACCCTTGGCCCACTCAAAATTGTCCAGCAGCGACCAGACGAAATAGCCGGCCAACGGCACGCCGTTTTGGATGGCGCGGTGAGAGGCCGTAAAGTGATCGCGCAGGTACTCCAGGCGGCGCTGGTCACGCACGCGCCCGCTCTCGTCCGGCCCGTCGCTGTAGGCCGCGCCGTTTTCGGTGACGTAAAGCCTGGCCGGCCGGTACTCGAAATGCAAGCGGTTGAGCAAGCAATAAAGCCCGTGGGGGTAAATCTCCCAGCCCATCTCGGTGCTTGTGGAAGCGGCGTTGGGGGAAAAAGCGGAAACGTTCCCGTCACGCGCGACAGCTCGCGTGTAATAGTTGACGCCCAAAAAATCGGTCGGCGTGGCGATGGTGTCCATGTCGCCGGCCTGCACAAAGCCTGGCCCACCAGGGGGCAACACCCCGCGGGCCGTGTAATAGGCCACCATGTCGGCCGGGTAATGCCGGCCGTAAAGCGGGTCCAGGTACCAGCGATTGAACAAGCCATCGTATTGGCGGCAGGCTTCCAGATTGGCCCGGCCGGGTGAGAGCACGTCACTGTGCGTGAGACACAGCACGATGCCCACCTCGCAGCCAGGGCTGTTGCGCCGGATGACCGGCACGGCCATGCCGTGAGACAGCAGCAAGTGATGGCAGGCGGCCAGGCCGGCCGGCTCGTTACCGCGCTGTCCCGGCGGTTGGCTGCCCCAGCAGTAGCCTTCAAAAGCGATCACCAAGGGCTCGTTGTGCGTGGCCCAACGCTTGACCCGGTCTCCCAGGTGACGGGTGACCACGTCGGCGTACTCGACAAAGGCCTCGGTGGTGGCGCGTTCGGGCCAGCCGCCCTCGTCGAGCAGGGCCTGGGGCATGTCCCAATGGTTGAGCGTGGCGAAGGGGGTGATGCCTGCCTCCAGCAGCTTGTCCACCAGGCGGCTGTAGAAATCCAGGCCAGGCTGGTTGAGGGGGCCGCGCCCGTTGGGCAAGATGCGCGGCCAGCCGATGGAAAAGCGATAGGCCTTCAGCCCCAGCTCTCGCATGAGCTGCACGTCCCGCGCCCAGCGATGGTAATGGTCACAGGCCACGTCGCCCGTGTCGCCATTTTGAACCATGCCTGGCGTGTGCGCGAAGCGATCCCAAACCGACTCGCCCTTGCCGTCCTCGTTCCACCCTCCTTCGATCTGGTACGATGCCGTGGCCGCCCCCCACATAAAGCCGGGCGGAAAAGTCAAGTTATTCATGTCAGACTCCAGTGTCAATTGTTAATTGGCGATAGTACGACACTTGCCAGCTTCGCCCCTCACCCCTGCCCTCTCCCCAGCGGGGAGAGGGGAGTCGCTGCCAGGTCGGCGTCGATGGCGGCCAACATTTCGGGCGTCAGGACCTGGGGTGCGAAACGCGCGATGTACGCCAGCGGGTAATGCATGGCGCGCGGGATCTGCGGGTGCGACAGGAGCGCCCCCAGGTGCTTTTCCAACACGGCCTGGCCTCGCTCGTCGTCCAGCAAGGCTTTGAGGGTCATGCCCGCGTGCAAAGCGAGCCGCTCGCCCGTCCACTCGAAGCGTCCGCTCAAGCGGATGTCGCGCGTGGAGCTGCCGACCAACACCTCGAAGGCGCCCGCCTCGGCCACCCACGCCCGGCGAGCATCGTCGTAGAAAGACAACGCGTCCCGTTCGAGTGTGAAGGAGACCGTCTTGCTCTGCCCGGCGTGGAGGGGCACCTTGGCAAAGGCTTTGAGCTCCTTTTCGGGGCGGGCCAGGCTGCATTCGACGTCGCGGACGTACACCTGCACCACTTCCTGGCCGGCGCGCGAGCCGGTGTTCTGAAGCTCCAGGCTGACGCGGACCTGGTCTTGGCCAAGCTCGATAGCCAGGTCCCGGTAAGCGAAAGTCGTATAAGACAGGCCGTGGCCGAAGGGGAACAGGGCTTCGACGTCTTTCTTGTCATAGTAGCGGTAACCGACCCAGATCCCCTCTCCGTAGTGCACCTGGCCGTTCTCGCCGGGGTAATTGATATAGGCCGGGTTATCCTGCAAGCGCTTGGGGAAAGTCGTCGGCAGCTTGCCGGAAGGGTTGACGCGGCCAAACAGGACGTCGGCCACGGCGTTGCCGCCTTCCTGGCCAAGGTACCACGCCTGGAGCACGGCCGCCACCTTGTCCAACCACTCCATCTGGACTGGCGAGCCGGCGTTGAGGACGACGATGGTGTTGGGATTGGCGGCCGCCACCTGCTCGATCAGCTCGGCCTGCTTTCCAGGCAGCCGCATGTCGGGCCGGTCGTAGCCTTCGCTCTCCCATTCGTCCGTCAGCCCGGCGAACACCACGGCCACGTCCGATTGGCCGGCCAGCGCGGCCGCCTCGGTGATCGGGTCGGCCGGCAAGCGCGGCCAGCAGCCAAGGCGCACCGAGCGCCACAGGTTATCCCCTTCCCAACTGTATTCGACCACCAGGTGATACGGCTGGCCGGCGGCCAGCTCGATCTCGGCCTTGTGCTCTGGCAGCCCCCAGGGCGGCAGGTCGAGATTGGACTGGTGGCTCCAGTTGTCGATGAGCAGGCGGGCGTCGATCAGCACGCGGTTCAGCCCGTTGCCGGCCAGGCTCAAGGTATACGCGCCCCCTTCGGGCGGCGTCAGCGTGGCCGACAGGCGAACGGAGAAGCTGGCCGGGTTGACGCCGGCCACGAAATCGTTCGACAAGGCGACGTCGGCCCTGGGCGTGAAGGTCCTGACCGCCGGCTCGCCCGACAAGTCCGTGTTGTCGTACAATTCCACGTCAAAGCCCGGCCGCCCGTCAGCCGCCTTCAGCCAATTCCGGTCGAGCAGGGGTGTGGCGCGATAGATGGGGCAGCCCAGCGCGTAGCGCACCTCAATCTGGCTGCCGGCCGCCGCCTGGATGCCTTCCAGGGGAGAGACGACGTAGTGAGGCGTGACGCGGATGCTGCCTCCACCCTGGACGGCCGGCCAGCGAGCGTTGGAGCCGATGACGGCGATGGATTTGAGCTGGCCCAACGGCAAGATAGCGCCCGCGTTTTTCAGCAGCACGATCGCCTCGCCCCCGGCCTCGCGCGCCAGGCGGCGGTGCTCGGGCTTGTCGATCGACTGCTCGGGGCGCAGCTCGGGCTGCTCGAACGCCCCCACCCGCTCCATGGTGCGCAGCAGGCGGCGCACCTTATCGTCAAGCGCCGCCTGGCTGAGCCGGCCCGATGTGACGGCGTCGAGGGCGTACTGGCCCATCCAGCGCGCCGGGCCTGGCATTTCCAGGTCCAGGCCGGCTGGGGCGACGTTAGGGCTGTAGGTGCCGGCCCAGTCCGACATGACCAGGCCATCAAAGCCCCACTCACTCTTTAAAAGCTCGAGCAAGAGATAGCTGTTCTCGCTGCAAGAGACGCCATTGACCTTGTTATAAGCTGACATCAGCGACCATGGATGGGATCTTTGGATGGCAAGGCGGAAAGGCGCCAGGTAAATCTCGTGCAGGGCCCGGCTGCTCACCACGGAATTGATCGTCTGGCGTTCGAACTCGGAATCGTTGCACACAAAGTGCTTGATGCAGGCGCCTACCCGCTGGCTTTGCAGTCCCTTGATGTAGGCAGCGGCCATGCAGCCAGACAGGTACGGGTCTTCGGAATAGCACTCGAAATTGCGCCCGGCGAGTGGGGAGCGGTGAATGTTCACCGTGGGCGCCAGCAGGACGTGGGCGCTCTTAGCCCTGGTTTCCTCTCCCAGCGCGGCGCCCACCCGCTCGACCAGGGCGGTATTCCAGGTGGCGCCCAAGGCCACGCCGGGCGGGAACGAGGCCGAGGTGGGCGCCGTGCTCGACTCGGCGCCCCGCGCGCCGGCCGGCCCGTCGGTCAGCTTGAGGACCGGGATGCCCAGGCGCTCGACGGGCACGGTATGCCACAGGTCGGCGCCGGCCAGCAGAGACACTTTTTCTTCCAGCGTCAGTTGAGCGATCAAGCCTTCAATGTCCACGATTTCTCCTGTTATTCGTGTTCCGTAGGGGCGGTTCGCGAACCGCCCCTACCAAGCGTGACGTCGAGGCGCACGGATTGGCCAGCCGAGGCGGCGATCCGTTGGCGGGGCAAGACAGCCGCCTGGCCCTGCCATTCCACTTGGAGCGACACGCCGTCCAAGGCGACCGCCTCGATCTCGTACTGCCCATAGTCCAGGTGGGCCGGGTTGTGATAGACCACCTCCAAGCGCTTGCCGGCAAACAGGCTGTAAATCCTGGCCTGGCCCTCGGCGTCGAACTGCTCGCGCACCAGGCGAGGCTTCAGCGCCAAATCGCCCAGGCTGCCCTTGACGCCAAAGGCCTGGGTCAACATGGTCAACAGGTACCAACTGGCCGAGCCGGTCAGGTAAGTGTACATCCCGCGCCCTTTGCTGTTGACGTACTCGGGGATGCCTGGGTACATCCGGCTGAGCGCCATATCCTGGCAGTGTTGGTAGATGCCGTCCAGCACCCGGTAGCCGTGGCGAGCAAAGCCGCGCTCGTACAGCGCGTAGGCGTACATCACGGCCATGTGGCTAAACATGGCGCCGTTTTCCTTGTGGCCAAAGGCGAAGCCAAAACAACGCCCCATATTGAGCAAGACAGCGCCAAAGTCCGTGTTCAGGCGATAGCCCCCCACCCGGCCGTCCAGCAAGTAGCGATCGGCGGCGGCTATCATGGCCTGGGCTTGCTCGGCGGTGGCTATGCCGCCCATCAGCGTAAACACCTGGCCGCTCAGCGTCATGCGCACACCGTTGGGGTGATCGCCTTCGAGTCGTTGGCCGTCGTCGTCGTAATAGCCGTTGAACCAGCCGTAGCCGGCCTGGCCTTGCACCCAAGCACTCGCGCGCAGGTGCTCGTAAAGCCAGTCCGCCTTGGCAGCCAGGTCGCCGGCCAGGGCCTGGAGAGAAACGGTGGTCTTTTCACCTGAGAGCGTGTGCCGGCAGCACTCGCAGTAAGCGGCCAGGCGTTCTTGCCTGGCAGCCGGCGAGGCATAATCCACCCGCCGGTCGAGCGTATCCAGCAAGTGCATCACCTCGACAGCCAGCTCCACCTCGCCGACGTCCAGTCGGCCCAGCTCCAGCACCAGGCGGCTCAACTGGCGCAGGTTGCTGGCGTACAGCGCCGTGAAGGCCACGCTTTCGCCGCGCCTGGTCGCCATGTCCATGCCGTCGTTCCAGTCCGCCCCCTCCAGGCGCATACAATTGTGCTCGCCCACGTTGAAAAAACTCGTCATGTGCTGGATCAGGAGGTGCTCCAGGATCGTCCCCTGGTAGACCTGGCTGTCGGCCGTGCGCTGGCAAGTGCCCTGGGCCGGCTCCCACTCCGCGTCGATCGCCCTGGCCCGGTCGACAAAGGCGTCCTTGAAATAGGGCTGCTGCCGGAGCAGGAAGGCCAGGTCGCCGCTCTGGTCGACGTAGAGTTGGGTCGTGAGAAACGGCCACGCGCCGTGATCCATCCACACGCGGGGGATGTTGTTGCGGTCGGCCTTGAACTCGCCCGGCCTGGCGCCGATGATCGTGGCGTTGCTGCCGTCCAGGCGAACGCCGGCGTAGTAGCGCTCCAGCAGCTCGCCGACGTTGGAGCCTTCCATCATCAACAGGGCCAGGCTGTCTTGCCACAAATCTCGCCAGCCGCGGCCGCCTCGCCCATAGTCGTGGTAAGGCAGGAAAGAGTTGCCGCACAGCCGGCGCAGCACCGGCTGCACGCTCACCCAGCGCATCCAGTTGTCGAAACGCTCGTTCCCGGTGTAAAAGGCGAGTGACTCGACCTTGGGCTGCCAGTAGGCCCGGTTGCGCTCCAGCTCGGCCTCGAAGCGCGCCTCGCTCCCGTAGGCCTGGCCCAAGGCGGCCAGGGCGGTGTCGAGGTCGGCGTCTTGCTCTATCACCGCCATGACGAGGATAAAGGACTTGCGCGCGCCCGGCTCGAGCGTCACGGGTCTAAAGCGCAACGCCCCCATCGCCTCAAAGCCCGCGAAGGCGTACCCGGCCGGGCAGCCCGCCTGGGCGGGTTGGACGACTGCCTGCGGCCAGTCCAAGGTGCCGCCCTCGCCGATGAATTCTTCGACGAGGGGGAAAAAGCTTTGGGGGGGCGTGCCATCGCCTTCCGCGCCCAAGACGGCGTAGGCGACCGTGTTGGGCCGGTGGCCGCGCTCGTCGAAGGACAAGGTGGGCCGGACGCTGACGCCGTGGGTGTGGGTACGAACGCGGTGCAGCAGCGACGTGACGTGGCGGTGGTCGCGCAGGTCATCGGCCGAGCGGCCATAGATCGGGATGGCCGCTGTGGGGGTCAGGCTCAAGGCGTGCCCCCCCTCGTTCACCAAGGTCACGCGCATCAGCTCGACCGGCTCCTGGCCGGCGGGGACAAAGTTGGTGATTTCGGCCCGCAGCCCAAGCTGCGCGTTACGACGTGTGATCTTGTGCCACAGGAAGCCCGCCTCCAGGCTCACCTGCTCCGCCTCGCCGGCCGTGAAATTGCGCCCCACCTGGGGAGCCGAGTTGCCGGCGACGGACCAAGCACCATTAAGAAATGGTGTGCCATTAAGAAATGGTGCGCCATCGCCATTTCCTGATGGCGCGCCCTCCACGTTGACCCAAAAGTTGCGCGCCGCGCGCGAGATGTGCAAATCTTCCACAGACACCGGCAGGGTCAAGAAGGTGTTTTGGCCGGTCTTGACGTCGCCGTGCAGGGTTGGCGTGATCGACGAGATCAGGCCGTGCTCGCCCACCAGGGGGAAATAGAGATAACTGTGCTTGTGCGGGTCGGCCAGCACGAACGTGCCCTTGTCGTCGATGAACTGCCAGTTTTGAACCGTGTCGTTTGTCACACTCAGCTCCATGGAATTGGTTTCAGGTTTCAGGTTTAGGGTTTCATGTTTCAGGTCCAAGATCCCAACGTGCCGCATTCTACGCTGACATGGATCGTATCTACCTCGCCCTGGCGCACCATGGCGGCGTGCGGCGCCCGGATCAGGCCGCCGGCATACTCGACGGTCTGGCCGGCCCTGGTGTGGAGGGTCAACTTGCCCAGGCGGACACCCTTCCTGAACGTGTCCAGCCTGTCCGGGTTATGATAGCTGACGGTGCAGCTTCCCAGGAAACGGAAAGCGATCGTCCCCTCCGCGTCAAACAGCCATGCCGGCAGGGCGGGCTTGAGCGCCAGGCACAATTGCCCGTCCTGCACCCGGAAGGGCTTGGGGCCGGCCATCATGGTCGTCCACATGCTCAGGAACTCGGCCGTGGAGCCGCTGAGGCGCGCGACAAAGCCGGCCCCGTGGAGCGACTCGTCCGGATGGGCGCTGCTGACGAGGAAGGACGAGTTCTCCAGCGGGCTGCGCCCGTAGACGGCCGGGTCCTGGAAGGGGATCAGGGCCGTTTTGAAATCCTGGAAGAACTCGTCGTACAGCCCGGCCTGGAGCACGGCCAGCATGTACTTGTACTCCATGTGCAGCCAGATCGATTCGTTTTCCAGCCAACCGGGCGTAAAGGCGCGCGCCCGGCCGATGTCGTGCGGCTGGCCGGCCAGCGAGGCGTTCAGCCGGTACATGCCCAGCTTGCGGTCGAACAGCGGGCTGGCCTTGACCTGCTCGTACAGGCGGCGCGCGGCGGCCTGGTCCGTCTGCACCTTGAGCGCCCGCGCCGGTCCCTCCAGGTAGAGCGGTAGGGCGGCCGGCTTGAAACGCAGGGGGCGGATATGCGGCCGCCCCTGGGCGTCGTGCCGAGGGGTTCCGTCCGCAGCCAGGACAGGTTCATAATCCTCGACCTGGTAAGAAAAGTAGGTCGGGGGCACGCCGTCGCTCAGGCCGGCCGCCCGCTCGAGCCCCGCCTGCACCTTGGCCAAAGCCAGGCCCAGGAATTCGGCCAGCTCGGCCCTATCGAGAGGCTGCGTTTCGCCGCCAAATCCCAGGCGTATGCTGTCACGGTAGTCCTCGCGCGCGCTGGCCACGGCGTCCCAATACACCCAATCGCGCTCGGGGGCGGCCGAGTGATTGTAAGCCTTCACCTGCTCGACGACGCGCCGCAGCAGGCGGCACAACTCCACCGGCCAATCGAGTCTATAGTTGACCTTGTCTTGGATGGCTGAGCGCAAAAACGCCAGCAGCCGCACGAGCTCGTAGCTTTCGGGCAGCGACGATCCGAACAGGCTCGGCAGCCCGTTCATGGCATCGCACCAGCCGGGCTTGTTGGCCTCCATTTCGATCCCCATCCCCGCCGGGTCCATCGTCGCGAACTTGAGCAGCGCCAGGCTCAGCAGCTTGGCAAACAGGCTGGTGCGGTAGACGGCGCCCAGCCCGTTCTCCACGCGCACCAGCTTGGGCAGCTCGGAGCGGCGGGCGATCAGGGTCGCTTTTTCCTCGTCCTCGACCACGGCGTCGACCTGGCGTCCCCGGCCGCCGGCCAGAACGTACTTGTGGCTCCGCCGGCGCACGACGGCCGGGCTGTCAAAGAAGGGCAGGCTCGGATCTCCAAACAACAGCTCGTCCTGGCGCTCGGGGTAAACGGCCAGGAAGGTCTCGACCATGTCCATAATGTACGTCCAGTGGTCTATCCAATAGCCCTCGCCGAATTCGGCTTCAAAGTGCTGCTCGGCGTCCTTGAGCGCGAGTCGCAGGAATTCGTCCCTCGACACGCGCAGCGCGAGCTGGCGATCGTCGATGTACTTGAGCAGGCTGCCGGGCGTAAACGGGTGGGAAAGGGCGGGTTCCAGATGTTCGGGCTGTGCCACCTGCGCCAGCACGGCGGCGCGCGCCTCGGCCGGCAGCGTCAACTGGCTGCCGAGCACCACCAGTGGGTTATAGCCGTCGGCCTGCAGCAGGCTGACAAAGGCCCGCACGTTATAGTCTCCCACGCCGGGGTTGAGCAGGACGTCACAGCGGCGGTTCTGGTTGACGTCGCGATAGTTCCCGTTGCCCTGCGAATAGTACTCGGCGGCCAGGAAAAAGTTGTTGTAATCGCGCTCCAGGTCGCCGTGCTTACGGGAGTAGACGTGATACACCAACGGGTGCTTCGCATCTCCCAGCAGCAGCGGCCAGCCGCCGCGCATCACGTTGTCCAGAAACGTTTGGCGGCAGTAGGCGTCGAAGGTGGGCGAGCTCGTGTGGGTGACCACCACGTCCGTCAGTTGCCGGATCAGCTCGTTCCCCTCGCGCCGCTTGGCGTCGATATAGGCCGGGCTGAGCAGCCGCTCGTAACGCCGCGCCAGGTGTTGAAGGCTGCCGCTGTGGCCGACGACGGTGACCAGCGCGATCTCCTCGGAGGGAGCCAGGCTGGCGGAGGCAGCGAAAAAGCCACACGGCGTCCGGCCGACCGCGATCTGGCGGCTGGCCAGCAGCTCGGCCAGCGGGCGGGCGAGGAAGTTGTCCGGCGCGCTCAGGGCGGTGTTCGGCCCGAAGACGACGGTGGGGTCGACCAAAACGGGCAGCAATTGGGATTGGCCCTGGCAAGTGGTGAAGGACAGCGCAAAGTGGCCGGCCTGGACGGCCTCAACCTGGGCCACGTCGGCGGCCCTGGTCGGTAGGCGGTAAAAGGGCACGTGGCTCTCCCAGTTGACGACCTCCATCCAGGCCTCGATGGTGCGGCCGATCGCCTTGAGCTGTTCGTTCGTCACGCCGTAGGGGATCACCGCCGGCAAGCCATCCAGCAGTTCCAGCTCGAGCGGCTCCTGGGCGATGTTTTTCAGCCTGACGCTGCGCACGAGGGCGGCGATGTCTTCGCCGGGCAGCGTGAAATACAGGACGTTCACCTGCAGGCCACGGCCGGGGTCGGTCTCTTGCAGCTCGAGCTCGTTCATCCCGATGGCCATGTGCTGGCGCGCCGAGGCGGGACGCTGCCAGGGAGAAAATGGCTCGTAGAAGCAGTGCTGGCCGCCGCGGGCCAGCTTGATAAAAGTTCGGAAGCCAGTATAGGGCGTCTGCATGTACGCCTTATTGGCCGGCTGGAACTCTATCACGGGGCTGTCTTTGTCTTGGATGCCAAAGCTGGCCACGGCCTGGCCGCGGTTGACGTACAGGACCCACATGGGGATGCCGTTGGGGCCGGCGATGCCGGGCAAAAAACTGGCGAAGGGGCGGGCAGCCGCATAGCCTGGAATGACAAAGCGGCCGCTTGCATCGAAGGGTGAATCTGGCATAGAACTCCTAGACATCTGCATGATTGTAACGCAAAAACGCCAAAATGCCAAGAGTGAAAACGCGCGCGGGTGTTTGAGACCAGACCCTAAAGGTTTAAGGCTATTCTTATAGCCCAAGACCTTTAGGGGCTGGTCTCGGAACAGATCCTCGCCCGGCCTGGATCTGGCGATCCAGGCCGAGCAGAATTGGATGACTAGAAGTTTTTCATCACGAGCGGCAGGAAGATATCGTAGCGCCTGGCGGGAGGCTCGCCGATGCTAAAGACCGCGTCGTCGGCCCCGCTGCCGGCGTTCGTGGAGGCAAAGCGGGCCGTGTTGGTGACGGCGGTCCGGTAGTAACCGGCATCGTCCGTCACAACAGCGGTAAAGCGAAGCGTGTAACTCTGCCCAGCGGGCACAGGCCACGGCCCCCACGCGATCGTGTTGCCAGACGGGCCTGGCAGCAGCGCCGAACCCTGCTGCACCCAGGCGTCGAACGTGAGCTGGGCCGGCAGCGTGTCGCTCATCACCACGCCGATGGCCGGGCTGTCGCCGCCATTGCTGATGGTGATAGTGTAGGTGACGAGGCCGCCCGGCGCCACGTCCAAAGTGGGCGTCACGTCCTTCACGAGCGTCAGGCTGGGCGCGGCGTTGGACAGCTTGACCTGGTCCATCCAGAACGTGCCGCTGCTGCCGACCTTGAAGTGCAAGCCCCAGACCTCGTCCAGGCCAAGGCCATCGTCGGGCGCGCCGGCGGCCTGGTTGGCGCTCCGCGCGAACTGGGAGAAGGGGATAAAGACCTGCTGCCAGCCTTCAAAGTCGTCGGTAAAGCTCGCCTCGAACACCTCGGCCGTATCCACGGCCTGGGAGACGCGCACGTAATCGACCATCATCGTCTGTGGGAAAGTCGTGCTCGCATCGGGCGAACCTGGCCAGGTGCCGCCCACCGCGACGTTCATGATGATGTAGAAGGGATGGTCAAAGACCCAGTCAGAGATCCTGGGATGGGTGGACGTGACCACAAAGTAAGTGTTGCCGTCCACCGTCCAGGTGATGTGGGTGGGCGTCCAATCGACCGCGTAGGTGTGAAAGTCGCTCGAGACGGTGCCGGCCGGCAGGGTATAGCCGCCGCCGATGCCGTTGCCGCCCGAGTAGCCCGGCCCGTGGATCGTGCCGTGCGCGATGGTTGGCTCGCGGCCGATGTTTTCCATGACGTCGATCTCGCCGGACTGCGGCCAGCCGACCTGGCCGATGTCGTTGCCCAGCATCCAGAAGGCTGGCCACAGCCCCTGGCCAAAGGGCAGCTTGAGGCGAGCCTCCACCCGGCCGTAGGCGAATTCCGCCTTGCCAGCCGAGATCAGGCGAGCCGAGGTGTAATCGCACATACCGTACCAGCAGGCCAGGTCGTTCGTGGCCGGGTTCGTCGGCTTGGCCGTGATCACCAGGCTGCCCTGGCCGTCCGTCGCGGCGTTGTCGGTGCTGGTGGTATAGTATTCGAACTCGCCGTTGCCCCAGCCGTTGAAAGCGGCCTCGTTCAGGAAACCATCGCCGATTTCGTGCGTCCAGTTGGCCGGGTTGGGCGGCGTGCCGGCCGGGTCGTCGAACTCGTCGCTCCAGACGATCTGCCAGTCCTGCGGGGCCACAGCGGCCGTGGTGCTCGTTTTGTTATCCGCCACTTCTAGCGTGACCGTGTTGCCGCTGCGCGAGCCATAGTACCAGAAGCTGAGGCCCTGGTAGCCGCTCCAGTCCTGCGGCGCGCCAAATGTGCGGCCGAACTGGCCCGGCCCTGTGTAGCTCGCCTTGAGCACGTTTTCGTAAGCGCCCTGGCCTGGCAAGGCCATCGGCGTGCCGGCCCGCAGCTCGTCCAAGTTGAGCGTGACCAGGCCATCGGCTGCCATCGCCCCGGCTTGTTCGACGTCGAACAGCATAGCCGGGTCGGGCGTGTCGTTATCCCGGATGGTCAGGGCCGCCCTGAGCCGCGCGCCCAGCACGGCGCCCACCGGGTTGGACAGGAGCAGCGCGATCCTTTCGTCCCCCTCGGCCTTGCTATCCTCGAGGGTGGTCACAGAGAAGGTCTGCTCGGTCACGCCGGCGTCAAACGTCAGCCGGCCTGCCACGGGGGTATAGTCCCGGCCAGGCGTCGCCCGGCTGTCCTTCGTGGCGTAATCCACGGTGACGGTCTGGGTGGGCGCTTTGTTGAGCGTGACCGTGATAGCGGCCGTGCCGCCCTCGCCCACCGTGTGCTCGATCGCGGCAAAGCTCACCGCCAGCGGCACATCCACCACCTTGTAGCCATAAAGCGTCACGTCGTCCAGGTAACGCCTCTGCGCTCCGCCGGTGGCCAGCGTTCCAAACGCCCAGCCGTGCACCTCGGTGCGGCCAAAGCCGTCGTTAGGGGCGCCGTTGCCGATCTCTTTGCGGGTGAACTTGTTGAACGGGATCTCGACGTAGCGCCAACCACTAAAGTCGTCGGGGAAGGGGAAAGTCCAGATCTCGGTGTCGTCCTTGGTGGAATTGGGATTGCGATTGTCCTGGACTTCAAAGAACAGGCTGACGCCGCTGTTCGTCCCGTACAGCCAGAAGGCGATCCCCTCGTACGTGCTCCAGTCCTGAGGCGCCCAGGCGTCCACGGCGGCGTTCTCGAGGTGGTGCGTAAGGCCACCCCAGCTCGCGACCGTGCTGTCCAACTGGAAGACGGTGTTCGGCGCGGCCTGGCAGGGCAGGGCCAACGGCCCGGTCGGCGTCACAGAGGCGGTCGTGAAGGTGACCGTCGAGCCAGGATCGCCCCAGGTGAAGAAGCCAAGCTCCATGTTGTCGGCATCGCGCCCGTAAGGCAGGCCGCTTTCAAAGTCGTCCACGATAGTCTGCCGGACGATGGGGCCGACCTTGACGTCGTCCACGTAATTTGTGCGGGCACCCACGTCGGCCGGGAAGCTAAAAGCATAACCCCACACTGCCGTCAGGTTCAGCACGCCGTCGGCCGGCGCGCCGGCTGGCTGCCAGTCGGTACGGCGCGCAAAGTCGGCAAACGGGATGCCCAAGAAACGCCAGCCGATAAAGTTATCGGCAAAGCGATAGTACCAACGCTCGGCATCGTCTGCGGTGGAGCCGGGGCTGCGATTGTCAAAGATTTCCACCTGGATCTGGGCGCCGCTGTTGCTGCCATAGAACCAAAAGCTCAAGCCCTCGTACATGCTCCAGTCCTGGCTGACCCAGGTGTCGAGCGCGTCGTTGGCAAAGGCGTGCGTAAAGCCGCCCCAGCCGACCACGTTATAGTCCGCTTTCAGGAGCGTGTTAGGCTTGAGTTGGCCAGGTATCGCGAGGGAATCGTCCACAGCCACCTGCGCCGTCGTGATGGCGACCGTGGCCGCCGGGAAATTGCCAAAGACAACGTAGCCGATATCGAGGCCGTTGGCGTCTTGGCCGCGCGGCAGTTGGCCGTCCTCAAAGTCGTCCACCATCAGCGCCTTGCCGCCGCACGGCTGGACCGGGCGGTCGTTGGCCCTGATCACCACAGTCGCCTGGCTCCTGGCGCCCAGCGTGACGCTGACAGGGTTCGATAGATTGACCACGAAGGTCTCGTCGTCCTCGATTTCGTCGTCGTCGATGGTCTGCACCACGATCGTCCGCGAGAGCGTGCCGGCCGGGAAGACGAGCAGGCCCGTCGTGGCAGTCAAGTCCTGGCCGGCCAAGGCCGTGCCGCTCGTGACGGCGTAGCTCACAGTGACGGGATAAGTGGCCGTCATGTTGAGCTGGACGGCCAGCGTGGCCGGCTCGCCCTCGTTCACCGTGTACTGCTGGCTGTCGAACCCGGCCTTCAACTCGACCTGGCCAGCCCCCATGAGCGCCACGTCGTCGATATAGATCGTGCCGCTGGCGCCATCGGGGAAGGCGATGGCATAGGCCCACATCTCGGTCAGGCTCAGGCCATCGTCAGGCGCGCCGTCCGGCTGCCAGCCGCCCCGGTAGAAGGCGTTCCAGGGCAGGCTGACGTGCCGCCAGCCCACGGCGTTGTCCGTAAACGTGGTGTGATAGCGCTCGGCCGTGTCGCCCGGCCCGGACTTGTTGTCGCTCAGAAT
>JAFGFO010000411.1 GCA_016931085.1 Thermoflexales bacterium | reverse complement strand
TTGATCGACACGATTGACTTGGGCTTCCCATTGGGGATTGAGGGCGGGATCGCCCGTTTTGTGAAAGAGATGCCGCCGGTCGAGCTGGAGCCTGGCGATGGGGTGGTGTTGTACTCGGATGGGATCACCGAAGCAGAGAACGAGGCCAAAGAGTTCTATGGCTTGGAGCGGCTGTGCCAGGTAGTGAGCGCGCACTGGGACGAGCCGGCCGAGGCCATCAAAGACGCGGCAGTCGCCGATGTGCGGAAGTTCATCGGCAAACAGAAGATATACGATGACTTGACATTGCTGGTGGCCAAGCAAAAGTAGCGCACCATTTTTTAATGGCGCATCATAGCGCAAAGCTCAGTGGCGCGCCTCGGCCAGTTGATCGAGCGTGGTAAAGCCCGGCTTGTCGCTCATAAAATCTTTGCCGTGCTTCTGATTGCTGCACCATGAATAGAGGAGAGCCCAATGAACACTCGTGAAAGGATCATGGCCGTCTTGAATTACCAGCCCTACGATAGGCTGCCCATCGTCAATTTTGGCTACTGGGTCGAGACGCTCGAAAAATGGGCCGCCGAGGGCCACATTACCGAGGAGCAAGCGCGCAGCAGCTCGGATGGGAACGAGATTGATTATGCGATTGGAGACAAGCTCGGCTTTGATTTTAACTGGGCTACCACTTTTGGGTGGACCTCGCGCTTGTTCCCTCCTATAGAAAGGCGCGTGGTCGAAGAAAGGCCCGACGGAACGCGCGTGGTCCTGGACGAAAACGGGGCCTATATTATCGAAAAAACCGGCATCGTGTCTATTCCGACCGAAGTGGATCACATACTCAAAAGTCGCAAGGAATGGGATGAATTCTTCAAGCCCCGTTTGCAGTTCACTATGGAGCGGATCACCGGCTCCAGGGTCTGCATCGATGGCCGGATTTTGCCTTTTGAGCAGGGCGGACTCGATCTACTCAAATCACAGGATCGCAGCACTCCCTATGGGCTGTACTGCGGCAGCCTGGTGGGTGTCATCCGCGATTGGCTGGGATTGGTGAACATGAGCTACTTGATGGCAGACAATCCGGCGCTCTTTGACGAAATGATCGAGGTCGTGGCCGAGTTGTGTTACCAGGGTGTCGAGGCCATCCTGGAAACTGGGGCGCGCTTTGAATTCGGGCATTTTTGGGAGGACATGTGCTACAAAGGCGGCCCGCTGATCAGCCCCAGGGTGTTTACACAAAAGGCTGGACCCCACTACAGGCGCATCACGGATTTGATGAAATCGCATGGTGTCACGCTCGTCTCGTTGGATTGTGATGGCAAGATTGACAAGTTGGTGTCGATCTGGCTGGAAAATGGTGTCAATATCATGTTCCCCATCGAGGTGGGTACCTGGAACGCCAGCATCAGGCCCTGGCGGGAGCAATACGGCCCGGAATTGCGCGGCGTGGGCGGGGTGCGCAAGGCCGTCTTTGCCCTGGACTATGCCGCCGTTGAGGCCGAAATCGAACGTCTGCGTCCCCTGGTGGAGCTAGGCGGCTACATCCCATGTCCGGATCACCGTATTCCATCCGACGCCAAGTGGGAAAATATCCAGTACTATTGCGAGCGACTGAGGAAATTGTATGGGTGAGTCGCACGGATGATTCAATTTATTAGGGAGCAGAATAACATGAACTTGGAAGATCTCAGGCAAAACGTGATCGAAGGCAATGAATCCAAGACCCAGGCGCTGGTCAAGCAGGCGATAGCCGAGGCCTTGCCGCCGGACCAAATCCTCAACGAGGGCTTGATTGCGGCCATGGCCCAGGTCGGCCGGCTCTTTGAAGAGGGCGAGTTTTTCGTGCCCGAAATGTTGATCGCGGCGCGCGCCATGAAGGCTGGGCTGGGCCTGCTGCGGCCCAGCTTGGCGGAGGCCAATATCCAGGCCGCCGGCAAGGTCGTCATAGGCACGGTCCAGGGCGACTTGCACGACATCGGCAAGAACCTGGTGGCCATGATGCTCGAGGGGGCTGGATTCGAGGTGATCGACCTGGGCGTGGACGTGCCGCCGCACAAGTTCGTCGAGGCGGTGCAAACGCACCAGCCTCACATCCTAGGGCTGTCGGCCTTGCTCACGACGACCATGCCCAAGATGCAAGACACCATCCAGGCCATGGAACAGGCCGGGCTGCGCGGCCAGGTCAAGGTTTTGGTCGGCGGGGCCCCCCTGAGCGGCGAATACGCCCGGGATATCGGCGCCGACGGTTATGCGCCGGATGCCTCGTCGGCGGCCACCCGCGCCAGACAATTGGTGATCTGAGCCCCTTACAGTATCTTTTCAAAAAGCGGGGGGATGGAAGACTTCCGAAGTCTAAGAAGACTTCGGAAGTCTGGCCTGAAGCCCGGCGTCCCCGGATTATTGAGATGATACCCCTTACAAATCACTTGAATCGTAGCGGCAGTGTTCCTGAACCGACTGCATCAGCCAGCGCATCCGACCCACGCCCGTGCCGGCGGCCAGCGAACCGGCCGTTGTGACGATCAGGCCACCGCTCGCCCCGGCTTTTTGAAAATCGGCCACGACGCGAGCCTGGATCTCTGACGGAGAGCTGTTGCGCAGCAGCAGGGGGGGCATGTGGCCGTTGATGACAGCGTCCGGCATTTTTTGCCGGATGAGCGCCGCGTCCACTTCCGGCCCATAGTTGACGCTGTTGATGCCCAGCTCGCGCTGGTAATCCAGCAAATGGCCCATGCTACTGTCGGAGTGTTGGTAGCGCCGCGAGCCGGGGGGCGCCATGGCGTCCAATACCTGTTTAAGCACGGGGACGCAATATTCGTTATACAGCTTGCGATTGAACAAGGCGGAGTTGTCGTCGGTGATCCACCAGCCTGCTTGCGAGTTGCCGCTAAAGGCGCGCAAGGCATGGTTGAGCTCGACCATCTTGCAGGCCAGGATGTCGCGAAAGCGCCGCATCAACTGAGGATGATCGTAGATCCAGTAAAAGACCCTTTCTACATGCAGGACCGACGTCATGATGGTGGCCGGGCCGCGGCTGCCTGTGCCCAATGCCGGCAATGGCAGGCCGGCTGCCTGGCGCTCCTCCCACTCGCGCAGAAAGTCTTCCGGCAAGGCCCAGGCCGCCACGTCCGTCGCCTCGGCGCGATCGAGGACCCGGTCGAATTCGCCCGGATCATTCGTCACGGCGGTCAACCACGGCGTGGCCCCTTCGGTAAACGTGAACTCACAGCCGAACAGGTTCTCGATCCGCTTGGGAGAGTGGACCCAGGTGTCCTCTTCAAAGAATGCTTTGCCCACAAACTGCTGCGTGATCTGGTTAGTCTGGCGGTGAAGCTGATCGCGATACGACTTGTCGCCATAATAGCGCAGCGTGGAAGGGACTTGCATGAACTCGAACAGCCAGTGATCGTCGGGCGAAAACGACATGGCGCAGCGCGGCTTGTCCGGCGTGAACGCCTGGCAGGCGTCGTCTTCGGCCCAGAAGGCTTCGAGGTCGAGCCTGGCGGTCAATTCCATAAACTCATTTTCGATGATAGTCATAGCTCCTGTTTCTCCAATCGCTCGATCAACGCTACCAACTCGGAGGCTGAAGAGACCGTGTAGCGCGGCTGCTCCTCGTCCGCCAGCGGCCGCGTGCGCCGGCGCTCGTTCCAATGGAAAAAGATAGAGATCAATCCCAGCCGGTTGGCGCCAGCCACGTCGCGATCCAGGCGATTGCCCACCATCGCCACGCGGCCGTAGTCGCGGCGCGGAATGCCCAGCGCATCCAACGCGACTTGGAAAATCAGCGGGTCGGGCTTGCTCGCACCCACCACCTCCGAGATGGCCAGAGAGTCAAAGAGCTCGTACAGCCCGTGCTGGCGCAGCACGTTGGGCGGCGTGTCCGGGCGGCTATCGGCCACGAGCGCCAGCCTCAGGCCGTGCGCCTTGAACTGGCGCAGCGCACCGGCCATGCCGGGGATCAGGTCGGCGCGCAGCGTCGTCCCTTCGCCGTCCTTGAGCTCGGTCGCTTCGTCCATGATCGTGTCGCCGAGGTCAAACAAGAGCGCCACCAGAGGGTTAACCATGTCTACTCTCAATGACCATCATATCGCAAGAGATCGGCCGGGTATTGAAAGTGATCGCCGATGCGCCGCATCTTTTCCCAGTCCTCGACTTGCTTGACCTCGTCCAGCGCCACCAGCTCGTCCAGGATCGCCACGGCCTGGTCGTAACTGCGCGTCTGGTGATTCTGCAGCACGTCGTACAGCAGGACGGAACGGTCGCCGGTCTTGAAGGCGAGCAGCGTGCGCTCCGTTTCCAGCCAATCGGGCAGGATCTGCTCCAGCATGATCTTGGGCGGCAGGCTGCCCACGCGCACCGGCTGGATGCCCTTTTGGTTGACGAT
>JAFGFO010000410.1 GCA_016931085.1 Thermoflexales bacterium | reverse complement strand
CGGCCTGAGCTTTGCCGAGGCTGTCATCAACTTTCCGGACATCAAGTTTGGCGATGGCAGCAAGCTCAAGTTGACGGGCAACCGTGCCAGGCTGACCATGCCGGAGGGGGGGTACGAATTTGCGATCACGAGCACGCTGGCGATCAGCCTGCCTGCGAATGTGCAGAACATTACGACGACGGTCAAGCTGGCCTATGTGGGAGGGCAGGCCCAATTGAGTGGCGCTCTATCCGGCATGAGCCTGACGGTGGCTGGGGCGACGCTGGCCATGAAGGAGCTGGCCTTTAGCAACGAGGGTGTGTCGGTCGTCAGTGCCACGCTGACGCTGCCAGCCAGCCTGGGGAGTGCGAGCGCGTCCATCAGCGGTATCAGTATCACCAACGCCGGGTTGGTCTTTGCCCAGGCCCAGATCGCGTTGCCGGACATCAACATCGGCAGCGGCAAGTTGGTGGTCAGCGGCATCACGGCCACCGTGAGTTCAGAGACAGCAGGCTATGCTTTTAGCGCCCATGGCAGATTGAGCGTGACCTTACCTGGCACGAGTGCCCAGGCCGACTTGACCTTTGCGATCGACCCGCAGGGCAACGCCAGCGGGCAGGCGGCCAGCCTGAGCCTGACGGTGGCTGGAGCCAATCTGGCTATGCGGAACCTGGCCTTCGACAACAGCGGCGTATCGGTGTATAGCGCCACGTTGACGCTGCCGGCCAGCCTGGGCAGCGCCAGCGCGTCCATACAGGGGATCAGCATTACCCAGGCCGGGCTGGTCTTTGCTCAGGCCGAGATTGGCTTCCCAGACATCAAGTTTGGCGACGGCAGCAAAGTCAAGGTGACAGGCGCCAGGGCTTTGCTCAAGACCAAGAACGCCAGGTATGGCTTTGACGCCCAGGGTACGTTGCTCATCAACCTGCCCGGTAACCCCCCGCAAACCGTCTCGCTCGCCTTTTCGATGGAACCGGACGGCAATCTCAAAGCGACGATTGTCAAGCTCGACCTGACCCTGGCCGGCTGTAAGCTGTCCATCGACAACATGTCGCTCAGCAACGCCGGCCTTGCCGGGGAAAAGGTATCCTTGACGCTGCCTGCCAGCCTGGGCGGGGCGAGCGGCGCGGTGTCTGGACTCAAGATCACCAAGGACGGCATAAGCTTTGACCAGGTCAGCATCCTTCTGCCCGACATCAAGTTTGGCGACGGCAGCAAGGTCAAGCTTCAAAGGTTGACGGCGACACTGACGATGTCCGGTGGCGTTTACAAGCTCGATCTGAGCGGCACGCTGTCGCTGCGCCTGCCCGACAACAGCCAGGACATTCCCATCACGGCCAGCCTGGACTCGAACGGCAACTTGAGCGCCAGTATCAGTGGCTCGATCACGCTCAAGATCGCCACGGCCTCGCTGACGCTTTCGGGCGTCACGCTCAACAACGCCGGCCTGACGGTCGCGTCGGCCAGTCTCAAACTGCCCAACCTCCTGGGCGGCGTCGAGGGCGCGTTGACGGACGTCAAGATCACCAAAGACGGCCTCTCGGTCGGCGGTGGCGCTGCCACGGTTTCCTTCCCCGATTTTAGCCTGGGCGGCGCCTCGACCAATCTCAAGGTCAGCGGCGCCCGGCTCAAGATCGAGTTTAGCAGCAACGGCTCGGCCTCTTCTTACAAGCTGACCCTGAGCGGCACGCTGAGCATCAGCGTCGCCGGGCAAAGCGCCAGCGCCAGCGGGACCGTCTCGATCGACAATGCCGGCCACCTGAGCGGATCGGTCGCCAGCTTTAGCCTCAGCATAGCCGGCCTGACGCTGGAGGCCAAGAATATCCGCTTCTCGTCTGACGCCTCGCTCTCGATCGAGTTAGCCACGCTCAAGCTGCCGGCCGCCTTTGGCGGCGGGGGGGCAACCCTGCAAAACGTGACCATCTCCAAGGACGGAGCCTTGAGCATCGGCGGCGGCTCGTTCGAGCTGCCGACGATCAGCGTGGGCGGTTTCAAGCTGCAATTGAGTGGATCGCTGCTCAAGGTCGGCAATGACTATCAGATCTCGGCCCACGGGACCATCGCCATCCCGGGCTTTGGCGCCGCGGTGGGCTGCAGCGGCATCCAGGTCGGCGTGGTGCTGTATGCCACTCAGACGGGCCAGACTGTGCTCCAGATCTTGCCGGCGGAAGCGACCTACGCCGCGTACACGGTGCCAGCTCCGTATGGCCCGGCTGCGCCAGGCGGCTACAGTCTCAAGCTCAAAGAAGCCACCCTGGGGATGGTGAACTGCAAGATCCCGGTGGCCTCGACCGGTGTGTACATCACCGCGTTGTCGGGGCATGTGACCCTGGACGGCAACAGCACGCAGGTGAATGTCAAGCTGTCGCTGACGGCCGGCCCGACTCTGTTCGGCATGTCGGTCCTCAGCGGCGACCTGGACACGACGCTCACGACCGATCCCTTCAGCCTGGTCATGTTGGGCACGATCAAGCTCTTTAGCATTCAGGTCGGCGGCGCCGACGCCAAGATCACGTCCAACAGTTTTAGCGCTAATTTGTGGATCGATATGAAATACCTGCAGGGCAAGCTGGCGGTCAATGCCTGGAGCGATACGCGCGGTTTCCACCTGACCGGCAGCGCCCAACTGACCCTGGCCATCGACAAGGGCTCGATCGCGAGTTACTGTGTGCCGGTGCCGCATTGCAGCACGAGCTGGGTGCACGGACGAACGTGTTGGGGCAGGCGGTGGTGGAGAACGTGTGTCAATTGGTCGTACCCGGTCGTGTCGTGCTGGCTAGAAGACACCTGCGTCACCATCCCGCCCTGGAATATCCATTACTCGGTCGGGGTGGACGTGGGCGAGTTTAGCAACGGCGCGTGGGGCTTCAAGGGTTACGTGACCATACTCGGCGCCAACTATGGCTTTTACATCGACAGCCGGAACAACATCGTGTTCGGGAATGTCGAGTCGTACCGCCTGGTCACCCCGGCCACGGTGCTCAAGGCCCAGCGTGCGGCCAAGCTGCGCGCGGCCGGGGCCGAGCTGCCGGATAGCCTGCGGGAGTTCGACTATATCCGCCTGAACGCGGCCGGCGAGATCGTGATCGACGTGCCCATCACACAGACCCGCGAGGCCATCTTTAGCCTGGCCCGCCTGGGTGATGCGCCCACGCTGAGCCTGGTCGCGCCGGATGGTACGCCCATCTCTCCCGCCAACTTGCCGGCCGGCGTCGAATACCACGAGTTTGTGACCTACACCGTCAAGCACGGCCAGGCCGCCTCGTCCACCTTTAGCCTGCTCCCGGCCGCCGAGACACGGACGCTCGCCGGCGACGGCCTTCGCCTGAGCTTGTGCGCATCCCAAGCACCCGCTAGCGGCCAGCCGAGCCTGGCCGGCTCTCTCCCGGTGCCGGAGCGCATCGCGCGCCACATGGGCGATGACTGGGGCGGCGTCGCCGTCCAACTGCCGGCCTCAGCCGCAGAGGCTGCGGCCGGGGCGACGAGCGCCCAATTGCGCTTTTTGCACGCCTGGCCGGACGCGGGCGCGCTGGACGTGTGGGTGGACGACGATCCTTATGCCAGCAACTTGGGCCGCTACGGTCTGTCGAGGTACATAGCGCTTGCAGAGGGCCGGCACGCGATCCAGGTGACGCCGGCCGGCATCACGAGCACGCTGCTTGTGAGCACAAGCGTTGACCTGGCGCAGTACACCGACTATACCTTCGTTCTGCTTGGCGCCGAGCGCGGCCATTGGCTGTTGGTGGACGAGAACATGCCGCTGCCACAGGGCCACGCCCTGCTGCGCCTGGTCCATCTCGCGCCGGGCACCCCGGCGGTGGACCTGACCGACCCGTACGGCAGCTACTATGCCGGCGATGTGCCGTTCAAGACGGCCAGCCGTTACGTCGAGCTGGTGGGTGGGCGCCACGATGTGCAGGTGCGGCTGGCCGACCAGGCCGCTATCTTGCTTGACACGAGCGCCCTGACCTTGACCCAGGGCAGCATTTACAGCGTCTTCCTGGTGGGCACCGCCGGCATCACGCCCGGCTTGCAGCTCGTCTCGAGCCTGGATGCCGCCCCGCCTTCCCAGGTGCGCTTTGTGAACGCCGTGGCCGGCGGGCCTGACGTGGATGTGCTGCACGCCTGGCCGGGTGTGACACCCCAGGCCAGTCTCGCTTGGAGCAGTGTCCCGTACAGCCAGGTCACGGCCTACGCGGCTGATCCAGGCGAGTTGGCTCAGTTCATTGTCACCCCGGCCGGCGTCAGCACGACCCACCTGATCAGCCTGACGCTTGACCTGGAGGGTGGGCAGGATTATACCATGGTGGCTGCCGGGCAGCCGGGTAATATCGTCCCGCTCTGGCTGAAAGACGACAACCGCCTGCCGGCCCTGGGCCAGGCGCGCCTGCGGTTGGTGGCGCTTTCGCCGGACGCCCCGGCGGTGGACCTGGCCGTGCGGAACGGCCCGGCCCTGGTGGAGAACGTCGCTTACCAGGCGGCCAGCCGCTACGCCCAGCTTGCCGGCGGCGTCTATGACCTGGAGATACGCCAGGCTGGCAGCTCGACGGAGCTTGCCAGCCTGCCAGGCTTGGCGCTCAAGGAAGGGCAGGTGTACAGCCTGTTCCTGGTAGGACTGCCGGGCGGTTATAACGCTGTGCTCAACACCGACCTGGCCACCGACAAGAACAGCCAGGTGTTGTACCAGGTCCGGCAAGCCCAGGTGGGTACCTGGCAGGCCGTCTTGGGCGGCGACGTCAAGCCAGATGGCACCTACGTCTTCAAGGCGCTCGGCATGGTGCCGGCGCCCCAGTTGAGCGACGTGAGCGTGAGCCTGCGCGATGCGACGGAGGCCGAGGTGGCCTGGCGCTTGACCTCACCCCAGGCCGATACCAAGATCAGCATCTTTGCCAATCCGGGCCCGATCACCACCACCTCCATTGTCACCGGCAGCGATGGCTTGACGGCCACCATCGAGATACCCTACTTTGCCGGGCAGCGACTGGCCCACGGCTTGAGCGGCTCGGACGCGAGCTGGGTGAATGGCTCGCCGCAAAGCTACACGCTTGACTTGCTCGGCAGCCTGCCCAGCGGCACGTATCACGTCTGGATCGAGGCTCTGGAAGAACACAATCCGCCCACGCGGGTCTATATCCCCACGCCCATCCAGGTCGTCTTGCCATGGGCGGACAACTGGCAGGCCGGCCTGGCCGCCGTGGCCAGCTACCGCACCCTGAACGTAAGCTGGCAGGACAATCCCAGCGCTGACGTGGACGAGTATATCCTGTATGCCAGCGACCAATCGACCCAGACCATGCAGCACGAACTGGGCGACGCGCATCACTTTAGCCTCACGGGCCTGGACCCCGCTCAAGCGTACACGCTGTGGATAGACGCCGTGGATACCCGGACGGGCCGCGTGTCACATTCGGAGCAAATAACGGCCTGCCCGCGCAGCGCTCCCTTCAGCCTGAGCGTAGAACCGCCCGGCCTCGAGTTTTCCAATGGGCAGAGCCGCACCTTTACCGTGACGCTCCGCACCCCCCTGGCTACTTATCCGAACGTGGTGCGCTTGTACGGCGTGGACGAAGAAGAGCTGAGGTTGGATGCTGTGGACCTGCATACCGCCTTTGCGCAAGATACCGTCACGCCTACCCGGGCCGGGGTGGTGGTGACAGGCACCGTGTTCGCTCCCAAGACAGCCGCCGAGGGCTCGTGGTCTGAGGTCATCATGGCGGCCGGCGGCGGCGACCTGCGTTACGCCTATCTGCCGGTGACCGTTACAAACCCCTACATCGATCTACGCGTGACGCCGGATCGCATTGTCCTGGGCGAGGGCGAGAGCGTCAGCCTGAGCGTGGACATCCGTCATTTCCAGAACCATACCGAGCCGGTCGAGCTGTCTGTGGATGGCTTGCAAGACCTGTCGTACGCTCTGAGCCAGGACGTGGTGTGGCCGGGCCAATCCGCCAGGCTGCTGATCACGGATACCCAGCGGCAGTCCGCCACCGGTGATGGCGATCGGGATGATCGCCCGTTTATACAACTTTGGGCGTCTTCCTCCCTGGCCGCCTCCAGCCACACCATCTATTACGACATCGTCAAGCCGGATTTCAGAGTCGAACGCCCCCAGACCAGGCCTGTCGAGCGCGTCAATATCCTGGCCGGTGAAAGTGTCACGCTGCCGTTTGAGGCCAGGTCGCTGAATGGCTGGGCGCAGCCGGTGAGCGCGGTGTATCTCCAACATACCACGCTGCCTTCGACGACGGTACACCTCCATTCCGGCGATGGCGTGCCGCTGGATATGCACGTTCCGATCACCCCGCCGCTTTCCATGTACCTGCAGGTCGACTCTACGCCGGATACGCCGCTTTCTACTCGGGGCTATGAGCTGGAGCTGTGCGGCGTAAACGTCCGCTCCGGCTGCGCGCGCTACGAGTTGGGGGTGTATGCGCCCGGCGCCATCTTTACGGACCTGTACGCGCACCTCCACCAGAGGGCCCAGGCCGGCGACTTGATCACCTACACCTGGCACGTGGGCAACGCCGGGCCGCTGGCGGCGAGCAACCTGGTCGTGACCATCACGCTGCCGCCCGGCACGACGCTGTCTTCCGTCCAGCAGGGTGAGTGCGTGCTTGCAGGCGAGCAGGTCGTGTGCAGCCTGGGCGATGCGCCGCGCCAGGGCCAGTTCGTCGTCGAGATGACGCTGCAGGTCGATCCCGGCCTGAACGCGAAGGAGGTGTCGCTCGACGGCAATTGTACCATCACGGCCGATCAACAAGACCTCGACCGCGGAGACACCGAGCTGTGCGTCGATCCACTCCCACAACAGGATTATGACCTGGAGGTGAGCATGTCGGCCGGGCCGGGACCGGTCTGGGCTGGCCAGGAACTGGTCTACACGATCACGGTGAGGAACGCCGGCCCAGGCCCGGTGCCGCGCGTCAACGTGTACAACGCCTTGCCGTGGGCCACGACGGTGGTGGCGCTCGACGACAGGTGTTTCACCTACGTCACGGACGTGTCTTGTAACCTGGGCCCGCTGGAGCCTGGCGAAACGGCGACGCTGCAGTCGACGCTCCAGCTTCCCCTGCACGTGGGGGGCGTGCTCGTCAACATCGCCAGGGCGTCCTCGTTCGTCGATCCGCTCGACAGGATCAAGGGTTTCGACGTCGACCTCCACAACAACTATGCGGCGCTCTACACCCCCATCCAGGAGGGAGAAGCGCCCCAGCCGCCCGCCCATCCGGTCTATTTGCCAATCGTGCTGCGCGGGATGTAGGGAGAGGCTACCATGAAAACGAATCTGTTCCGCGTCATTTCTGCGTGCGCCGCCCTGGCGCTGCTGGCCGGCGCCCCGGCCCCGGAAGCGCTGACGGCGCTGACTCCCTTTCCCACAAGTGAGGACGTGCCGGGCCGCTTGCGGCTGGAGATGGCAGGCCGGGCAGGCCTCGAGAGAGAAGAACGGGGAATGCAGCCGGTCACGACGGCGCGCCAATCGGCGTTGGCGTGGCCGTGGGAGATCCAGTGCGCAGACTGCCCCCACAACTTTGACAACCTGGACGAGCGCAGCCTGCGCCTGGATGCGGATGGCCGCCCCCACATCGCCTACGGCAGGCGCCACCTGTATTACGCCTGGCACGATGGCACGCGCTGGCATTCAGAGCTCGTCGATGGCGCCGAGCGGGTGGGCGAGTATAGCTCGCTGGCGCTGGATAGTGAAGGCCTCCCACATATCAGTTATTACGACTGGACCAACGGTGACCTCAAATACGCCCGCTGGGACGGCATCGCCTGGCGCCTCGAGACCGTCGACGACGCCGAGGATGTGGGCATGGATAGCTCGCTGGCGCTAGACGGCGCAGGTAGGCCGCACATCAGCTATTACGATGGCGTCGACGGCGACCTCAAATACGCCCGCTGGGATGGTCTCGCCTGGCGCCTCGAGACCGTCGACAGCGCCGAGGATGTGGGTTGGTTTACTTCCCTGGCTCTGGACAATGCCGGCTTCCCACATATCAGCTATTACGACGGGACCAACAGTGACCTCAAGTACGCCGGCTGGGACGGCGGCGCCTGGCGCCTTGAGACCGTCGACAGCGATGGCTTTGTGGGTTGGGATACCTCCCTGGCGTTGGACGGCGCGGGTCGACCGCACGTCAGCTACAGCGACTTGACCAACGGCGACCTCAAATACGCGCGTTGGGACGGCGGCGCCTGGCGCCTTGAGACTGTCGACAGCGCTGGCTATGTGGGTGAGGACAGCTCCCTGGCGTTGGACGGCGCAGGCCTGGCGCACATCAGCTATTACGACGACACGAACAATGACCTCAAGTACGCGCGCTGGGACGGTCTCGCCTGGCGCCTTCAGACCGTCGACGATGCCGAGGATGTGGGTTGGTTCACTTCCCTGGCGCTGGACGGCGCGGGCCAGCCGCACGTCAGCTACTGCGACTGGATCGACTCGATCTTTTACGAGCTCAAATACGCGCGCTGGGACGGTCTCGCCTGGCGCCTCGAGACCGTCGACCGCGCCGAGGACGTGGGCCGCTATAGCTCGCTGGCGCTGGACGGCGCGGGGCTGCCCCACGTGGGCTATTACGACAGCATCCAGGCTGACCTCAAATACGCCCGGCGGGACGGCCATGCCTGGCTCGTTCAGACCGTGGATAGCGCCTCCGACGTGGGGCAATATGGCTCCCTGGCGGTGGACGGCGCGGGGCTTGCCCACATCAGCTACGGCGATCGAAGGGGCGACGAGGTGCACGATCTCAAGTACGCGCGTTGGGATGGTCTTGCCTGGCTCACGCAGACCGTAGAAAGCACTGGCGATGTAGGCAAATCGACCTCCCTGGCCTTGGATGCGGCCGGCTATCCGCACATCAGCTACACCTGGATCGACTTTTATCTCAGATACGCGCGTTGGGACGGCCATGCCTGGATCACCCAGATCGTCGACGGCGCCGGGCGTGCGGGCGATTCTAGCTCGCTGGCGCTGGATGGCGCGGGCTTTCCACACATCAGCTATTTCGACGGCGTCAGCGGCGACCTCAAATACGCGCGTTGGGACGGCTCCGCCTGGCTCGTTCAGATCGTCGATCGCGTCGACGGGCAGAGCGCGTCTAGCTCCCTGGCGTTGGACGGCGCAGGATGGGCACACATCAGCTATTATGACGGGACCAACGGCGACCTCAAATACGCCCGCTGGGACGGTCTCACCTGGCTTGTCGAGACCGTCGACAGCACGGGGGATGTGGGCAAGTATAACTCCCTGGCGCTGGATGGCGCGGGTAGGGCGCACATGAGCTATTACAACGACACGCGAGATGATCTCAAATACGCCCGCTGGGATGGGCTCGCCTGGCTCGTTCAGACCGTCGATAGCGCCGGGCGGGTAGGTGAGTACAGCTCGCTGGCGCTAGATAGCGTAGACCTTCCGCACATCAGCTATTACGACTATACCGGCAAAGACCTCAAATACGCCCGCGTGATTTTCTCTGCGCCAGGCGATGTAACGATCACCGGCCCCGACTTGGGTTACGTCGACACGCCCTACACTTTCGTGGCAGATGTCAGCCCCATCACGGCGACTGCTCCTCTCACGTATAGCTGGACGCCTGAGCCGGACAGCGGGCAGGGCACCGGCCTTGCAAGCTACACATGGAACGCACCCGGCCTCAAGACCGTTGCCATCACGGCCGCCTATGCCGGCGGCGTGCTGACGGACGCGCACGCCATCCTCGTTCGCGTGCCTGTCTCACCGACGCAGGTGCTCATCACCGGTCCGAGCACTGGCGAGCTTGACACCGTCTACCCCTTTAGCGCCAGCGTCACCTCAACCCTGGGCACGGCCTTTATGCCGCTCACTTATACCTGGGAGGCGAGTGGGCAGGCCGGTCCCGTGGTGCACACGATGGGCGGCACGACCGACACGGTCGCTTTTAGCTGGGCTGGGTGGGGTGAGTGGGCCATAACTGTCACGGCGATGAATGTGGCTGGCTGTGTCAGCGATACGCATCGTATCGTTCTTGGGACGCACATCTATTTGCCCGTGGTACTGCGCGAGATGTAGGTAGGGGCGGGTCGTAGGGGCGGTTCGCGAACCGCCCCTACACGCCATGGCACGACCCATTTCGACCTGGGCTGGCGACTATTCATGTAGAGATAAAAATAAGAACCTGTCTCCACGAAGGTTCACCAAGGTTTTAATTCTGGAGGTGCACTGTGAAGAGAATCGAACGCTGGTTGAGGAGTGGGACTGGCCTGGCCGTGGTGGGCTCCCTCTTGGTCGCGGTCACGCTGCTCACCGTGGCCGGTTTCCAGTTGGGCTGGTGGTCGCTGGCGGCATCTTCCCTGGGGGGCACGGCCGGGGGGGGCACCGGCTTGGATGTAACGTTGAAATCTTTCACCGCCAAGGTGGATCGCGGCCGGCCTGTGCTCAGGTGGGAAATACAGAGCGAGCGTAACCTCAAGGGTTTCCACGTCTACCGGGCAGAGAGCGGGACAAACGCTTTTGTGCAGGTGAACAGCAACTTGATCACCAAGCCTCAATATGACTTTCGCGACATGACTGCGGAGGCTGGCTTTACCTATGATTACTACTTGCTCGCTGTGGGGCTGCAGGGTGGACAGGTACAGCTCAAGACTGTGACGGTCGAGATCCCATAGGTAGTTATCAGCATGACTTTTTCTCTAGACAGAGGTAGACCCTTAGGGTCTACCTCGTGTTCTATCCCAACACGACCTTGACCTGGTTATGCTCGCCCAGCCTGTTTGCCGGCACCAGCTTGCTATCCAGCTTCTCGCCGTTCAACGTCATCGACTGAACGCCGCGGCAGACGCCGGAGGGGTTTTCAACCTCGATCTGGATCGTCCGGCCGCGGAAACGGCGCGTGGCCTTGAAGCCCGGCCACGTGCCGGGGATGCACGGGTCGATGCGCAGGCCGTCCAGCTCGGGCCGCAGCCCCAGGATGTACTGCGTGGCACTCACATAGGCCCAGGCGGCCGCCCCCGTCAACCACGCGGTGCGGGTGTTGCCGGCCCGGGGCGAGCAAGTCGAATAGGTCGTCTGCCCCTGCACGTAAGGCTCCATCTGGCGGATTTCGGCCCGGTCGTTGTAGGCGGCTGGCATGGAAGCCCGGTAATACTCGTGGGCCTGCTCGCCGTGCCCCAGCATGCACTCGGCCATCACCCCCCAGCCCTGGGTGTGGTTAAAGATGCCGGCGTTTTCCTTGATGCCGGGGTTGAAGACCACCGCGCCCATCACGTCGCGCGAGGTCTTGACGAAGGGTGGGGCGGCAAGCATCAGCCCGTACGGCGTCGCCAGGCGCTCGCGGACGGTCTGCATGCAGGCCGCTGCTTGTTCGGGCGTGGCCGCGCCGCTGATGACTGACCAGACCTGGGTGTTGAGGTAAACCTGGCCTTCCTCGTAGTCGTGCGTGCCATAGACGGTGCCGTCCTGGCCGATGGCCCAGATGAACCAGTCGCCGTCCCAGGCGCAGGCTTGGATGCTGGCGTCCAGGCCCGCGCGTTGGGCCAGCGCCCAGGCCGCCTCGTCCGCTTTGCCCAGGTATGTGGCGATCTCGGCATAAGTCGTCAGCCCCAAGCGCACCTGGAAGGCAACGAACAGGCTCTCGCCGTGGTAGCCGAGCCGCAGGCAGTCGTTCCAGTCAGCCAACAGGCCGCACGGCAGACCGTGCTTGCCGGTGCGTTCCAGGTTGAACTCCAGCGCGCGGCGCAGGTGACCCAGAACGGTGGCTTGGCCTTGGTCGGCGTAGGGCAGCACCTTGTTGTAAAAATCCACCTCGCCGCTTTCGTTTACCCAGGCTGGGACGGCGTTGAAGAACCACAGGCAGTCGTCAGAGCGATACTCTTCGGCCTGGGGGGCCGTTTCGTAACCAGGCTGGTGCCCGAAGGGCTGGATGAGAGGCATGGCCCCACCGGTAGACACTTGGCCGGTGAGCATCAATTCCAGGCGCTCCCGGGCTTCTTGAGGGACAGCCGCCGTCACTCCCAGGATGTCCTGCACCGAGTCGCGAAAGCCCAGCCCGTCGCGCTCGCCATTGTAGACCAGGCTGGCGGCTCGCGACCAGGCAAAGGTGATCAGGCAATTGTAGAGGCCCCACACGTTGAGCGTGTGGTTCAACTCTTCGTCCGGCGTTTCCACCACCAGGCTGCCCAGCCGGGCGTGCCAGTGGTCTTTTAATTTTTGCAACTCGAGCTCGGCCCGTTCCACTGAGCCAAACTCGGCTGCCGCGCGCTTGCCCGCCGAGCGGGCGTCGCCGATCCCCAGCATGACGAGCAGCTCGCGGCTTTCGCCGGGCTGGAGGGCCAGCTTGGTGTGCAGGCTGCCGCAGGCGTTGTCGCCGTATGCATGGCTGTTGCCGCTCTGGCCTCGCTCGACCACCAGCGGATTGCGATACGCCCGGTACGGGCCGAGAAAAGCTTCGCGGCTGGTGTCGTAGCCCTCCAGCGGCGCGCCGGCCAATCCCATCCAGGCCTGGTAGGAACTATCGTGGATGATAAAGTCATCCGGGTCGGATGATGCCAGATTGTCGTGGATCGAGATGCGCAGCAACCCGTCGCTCAGTGTGCCGCGCACGATAAAGAGCGAGTATTGCAGGTTGACCTGATCCTGGAATGTGTTCCATTGGTTGGTGAACTCGCAAAAGCTAAAGACCGAGATCTCGCGCGGGTGGCTGCTCTCGTTGGTGACCTTTAGTCGCCAGTATTCGAAAGTTTGCCCCAGCGGGACAAAATAAGTCGCCTCGGTAGCGATGCCGGCGTAGCGCGCTTCGATCGTCGTGTAGGCCGTGCCGTGCCGGCAGGTGGATTGGTACTGCTCGAGCGCCTTGCCCACCGGCTGCCAGGAGGCCGACCAGTAATCGCCGCTCTCGCCGTCGCGCAGGTAGAAATAGCGTCCGGGTTGGTCGAGGGGGACGCTGTTGAAATGCAGGCGCAGGAAGCGCCCGCGCGCGCCCGAGCGGTAAAAGCCATAGCCGCCGGCATTGTTGGTGATGATGGCGCCGTACTCGGTCGAGCCTAGATAGTTGCTCCAGGATTGGGGCGTGTCGGGCCGGGTGATCACGTACTCTTTCGCTTCGTCGTCAAAGTAACCGTACTGCATACAGACTCCTGTTTTTTATCACGAATTTCACGAATCGGCGAATTTCACGAATATTTTTAGGCAAATTCGTGTCATCCGCTTCGGAGTCCGTTCGTGTCATTCGTGATTAACGAGTGTAACATTGTCACATGAGATATTTGTGTGAATTCGCGTAGATTAGCGGATAATCTTGGCCATCTCTTTGGCCTTGAACACCCAGCCCTGGCTCTTGAAAAGCTTTTTCCCCAGCTTGGGGTCGGCTTGCAAGGCGGCGCTGAGCGAGGCGCAAAATGTTTTGGCGATCTTGACCCCCAGCTTGAACGGCGTGCGCTCGTCTTTGATACAGTTGATCACGATCTTGTCGCCGATCCGCACGTGGTTGACATAGACCAGGCAGTAGGGGCTGAGCGCGACCGCGCGCTGAAGGCCCTCCTCGTCACTCTCGACGGTCAGGTTGAGGATCTTGAAGCCTTGCTTCACAAAGAGCTTTTGGAACAGCTTGACGGGGTATTCGCCCGCGTCATATTCGAACCAGGCCCACTTGTCCGACGGCGGCAGCGGGCCTTGTTTTTTCTTGGTGCTGGCCTTGATGCGCCGGTCGGTCAAGCTGGCCTTACCCTCGGTCATCATAAAGACAAAGTCGTCCAGCAAGGGGCTGCTGGCCTGGAGGGCTTCTACGAACGTTAGCTTGGCGGCCGGCGGCCGGCTCTTGACCTGGCGTCCTGTGGCGCGTTTGGCCTGGCTGCGCGCTCGTGGCTTGGAATGTTCACGTTGAATCATACACACCTCCTGATAGAATCAATTATACTCGAGCTTGGATGTAAAGCAAATCTTGTGTGCCCCTGACCTTGACTAATTGGCTCGATTGCGAGATAATCAACTTTCGTGATAGAGACTGCTCATCATTGTTGGGGGAAAAGATATGGAACACGAACTAGGAATTGACGTGTGGCAGTATGTGGATGCCCTGGTGCGGCGTTGGAAGATCATTGTCCTGGCGGCTCTGATCGCGGCCGGCGCGGCCGGATTGTATGGATTGGCCTTCCCACCGGGCTACAAAGCCGTGGCTGGTGTTGCCCTCATCAAGGTCAAGACAGATGTCGAGTTTGACGCGCGCTTTAAAACCGTCTCGGAAGATTTGCTCAGCTCAGCCGGGTACGCGCGGGCGATGGGAGGGGATGATGCGCGGCGCAGCGCCTTGGTGGGCCTGGTGCAGAACGGCGCCATTGCCAATCAGGTGATCCGGGAGTTGGGTGATCAACTGTCGATCGGAGAGCGCAAACCGGCTAACCTCATGCGCAAAGTGAACGCTCAGACGCTGCAGAAAGGTGATTTGATTCAGATCGAGGTGACTGATGCCGACCCGGAGAAGGCCGCGCTTATCGCCAACGCCTGGGCGCGGGCCTACGAACGCTTTGTCAACAATCTCTACAGCGGCGTGCCGCTCGATCAGTCTTCGTCGATCCAGGCCGAATGGGAACAGGCTCAGCAAGAATATGACCAGAAACAAACCGCCTTGGAAACCTTCATCGCCCAGAGCAAGGTTGATGAGCTGCAACGATCTATCGAGGGGAAAAGCCAGGTTCTCGATATCCTGCAGGCCGGCAAGCAATTGGCTCTCTCGACTGTGGTTACCCAGGAGATAAACGCTAGCACCCAGATCGTGACCAAATATATGGATGCCCAGGCTGCCAATATCTTGTTAGCCTTCCAGAAGGAACAGGAGGCCAAGCGTAAAATTTTGTCGGCCTATATCGATAGTGAAGTCAACAGCCGCCTGGCCGCCTTTAACCGTGACCGGGACGCGCGCGCCGAGCTGTTTGCCAGCTACGTCCAGGCTGAGATTAGCGGGACGCTGGCTGTCGTGGACCAACAGGCGTTGGACAAGACCCAGCGTTTGTCTGATTATTACGCTGCCCGGCTGCGCATCGAGCACCTGTTGGCAGATGCTGGGGCGATGCGAGCGCAACTGATTCAGGGTGGCGACGCGGTGGCCAGCAGCAACACACTGGCCATGCTTTTGCTCAAGTCGCAAGCTTTTTCCTCCTCGGATGATTTGCCGGCCAATCTGCAAGTGCAATTGGATGGCCAGCCCACCAGCACGGCCGCCCAGCAACTGGTTGACCTGGACAGCTTGATCACCGCGCTGGGGCAACGCCGCCAGGACCTGGATGGCGACATTCGCCGCTTGTCTGAAGCGTTGTCGACCGGCACGGGCTATGATTTCCTGCAGGATGTGACGACACCCTTGACTGTTACGATGGCTGCCACGGATTCCCTGCCGGCCCGCATCGAGGCCTACTATGAAAAGTTGTTCGAGATTGGCGGCTTGTCCCAGGCCGCGCAGCAGACCGCCGGCGGCACGCCCTTGTTTGCCGAGATCGAGCAGCTCTACCCCAAGCTGTTTACCCTTGGCCAACTCACCCAACTAGCGCAGGTTGTGCCCTCCGACAACCCCCTGGCGCTGGCTGCCGACCAGAGGGCCAAAGAGTTGGCACAACTCGTGTCTGCGGAATCCCTCCCGGCCTATGCGGCCGCCACCGAGTCGCTGGGCGAGGCAAGCGGCACACTGCACCAGGAAATCCGGCAGATGGAGGCCGAGATGGAGCAGCAGAAGGCGACTCGAAAGAGACTGACCCAGGAGCGTGACCTGGCATGGGACACTTACACGACCCTGGCGCGCAAGCGCTCCGAGGTCAGTATCGCGACCAGCGTGACCGGCAGTGAAGTGCGCTTTGCCGCTCCAGCCGTCACGCCTACCACCCGCCTTGCTTCGCGGGCCATGGGGGTGGCCACCGCCGCGCTGTTGGGCGCTCTGCTGGGTGTCCTTCTCGTGTTTGGCATTGACTACCTGGCTGGGTCAACAGGATTGCAGGTTGGCTGGGGCAACCCGAATGCCTTTTGGAATCGAATTCCCAGTTGGCTATTGGCTTCAGGCCCTGGCTTGCCGGTAGGGGGGAGAGAACGCCGTCGTGCCGAACAGACGGGACGAGAGCCGGCTGAGTCGGAAGAAACATGAAACTTGAACCCTGCAGCCTGGAAGTATGAAAAGGAGAGGGCGTATGGAAAACGAGCTGGGCTTGGATGTACGCCAGGTTATCGATGCCCTGCTGCGGCGCTGGCGGCTGGTCGCTTCCTTGACGCTTGGTATGACCCTTGTGGCGGCTGTGTTGGCCTTGGCTTTCCCCTCGCCTTACCGGGCTGTAGCCGGTGTCGCAATTGTCAAGATAAAAACTTCCATCGAGTTTGACTCTCGCTTCAAAACCACCTCGGAGGACACACTGGGTTCAGGCTACGCGCAGGCGATGGGGGCCGAGGCACGCCGCCAAGCGCTGGCAGGCCTGGTGGAAAACGGTTCCGTCGCGTACCAGGTGATTGAGGAAATGGGGGATATGCTGCGCCCTAGCGAACGTACTCCAGCGCTCTTGCTCCAAAAAGTGAGCGCCGGGCTGGTGAAGGACAGCGATCTGATCCATATCCACGTGACGGACCCCGATCCGGGGCATGCCGCGGCCCTCGCGAACGCTTGGGCGCGGGCCTACGAGCGCCACGTGAATGGCCTCTATGGCGGGGGCGCGCCAGAACAGTACGCCAAGTCGATCCAGACAGAGCTGGAACAGGCGCGGTACAAGTATGAACAGGCGCAGACCGCTGTGGAGACATTTGTCGAGCGGAGCCAATTGGACAGGCTCGCTCGCACGATCTCAGACAAACAGCACATCATCGATTCCCTCCAAAGGGCCAAGCAAACAACCATCACCAGCATCGTCGACGAGGAAATAGGAATCCGCCAGGCCATCGTCGACGCTTATTCCACCTCCCAGGCCAAAAATCGCTTGTTGGCTTTTAACAAGGAGCAAGAGGCTCGCCGGGCAATGATCGCCGAGTTGATCGATGCCGAGACGGATGCCCGCTTGATGGCTTTTCGCAAGGACCGGGAAGCGCGCGTCAAGCAGTTTGCCCAGTACGTCGACGCCGAAATCGAGGCCCGGCTGCTGGCCTTTGACCAGGACCGGCAGGCCCGCACCAGCTTGTTCACCCAGTACGCCGAGGCCGAGCTTGAAAACAACTCGCTGGCTTTTGAGCGAGACCGGCAGGCCCGTCTCCGCTTGTTCGAGGCCTATGTCGAAGCGGAAACCAACAGCCGCCTGGCGGCGGTCGATGCGGACCGCCAGGCGCGCAGCCGCTTATTTACCCAGTACGTGACGGCCGAGTTGGATAATCGCGTGGCCGCGCTGGCCAAGGAACAGGAGGCCAAGCGTGACATCTTCCAGGCGTATGCCGATGCCGACAAACGGGCCAAGTTGGCCGTTTTTGACCAGCAGGTGCAGTCCCGCTTGCAGAGCCTGGCGGACGCTTACGCGACCAAGCTCAAGACCGAGCGCTTGTTGGCCGACGCGAGAGCTTTGCAGCGCCAGGCGCGCCAGGCCGGCGAAGCCGGCGTGCCCACCAACAGCCTGGCGGTCCTGTTGCTCAAGGCCGAGGCGTACGCGTCTTCGGCGGATTTGCCGGGCCAACTGCAGTTACAATTGAGCGGAGTGGATGGCGTGAAGACGGACAGCGCGAGCCAATTGGCCGATTTGCAGGCCTTGGTGGGGACGTTGGAGAACCGCCTGGCCGAGTCAGAGGCTGCTATTGACCGGCTGTCCAAACATCTGTTTGACAACCAGGGCTACGAGCTGCTGAACGCTGAACGAGCCGAAGGTGATCCACTCTACACGGCCACGCAGCAAAAGTATGCCGCATTGTTTGAGGTGGACGAGTTAGCTCGTGCAGCCGCTACGCTGAGCAATACGGTGGACAGCGAACTGCAGACGGCTATCCAGGCCAGGTACGACGAGTTGTTTGGGGTGGGGACGCTGGCCCAGGCTCCCGACCGGGCCTCGGAAGGCAGTGACTTGACCCAGGCCATCCTTGCCAGGTACGCGGAGCTATTTGGCGTGGGTGCGCTGGCCCAGGCTGGCGCCTTGAGCGGTACGGCCAGCACCCAACTGCAGGCGGCTATCCTGACCAAATACGACGAGTTGTTCGGCCTGGGGGCGCTGACCACGGCGGTGGATACGGCGTCTGAGGATGGCACGTTGGGCCAGGCTATCATGACCAGGTATGACGAGTTGTTCGGCCTGGGGGCGCTTGGAGAGACGTCTTTGGTGCTCTCGCCTACGACGCCACTCCTGGTGACGATTCAAGAGCAGTACCCGCACCTGTTTGAGGTGGGGGGCCTGGCGCAACTGAGCGAGTCCACCTTTGCCGACAGCGCGGCGGCGGCGTCTGGACTCCAAGGGATTGGCGAGATGCTGCGCTTAGATGAGCTGGAATCCTTGCCGGCCTATTCGGCGGCGGCTGAACCTCTCCACCAGGCCATCGAGCAATTGCAGGGCGAGATCAACCAGATGCGGGCTGAATTGGAGCGGCAGCAGGCGACTGAGCATGGCCTGATCCAGGCGCGTGACCTGGCCTCGGAAACCTATCTGACCATGGCGCGCAAACAGTCCGAGACGGACATCGCCGGCTCCGTGACCGGCAGCGAGGTGCGTTTTGCCGCCCCGGCCGTGCTGCCTGTCCAGCGTGTTTTTTCGCCGCTGATTGGTGTGGCCCTGGGCGGCTTCAGTGGATTGTTGTTGGGCTTGCTGGCCGCCTGGAGCATCGAGTATCTGTGGGCCGGGCAGATCACTCGCCGGCTGGGAGGCGAGCCAGGCGCGTGGTGGAATCGCGCCTGGAATTGGATCGTGACCGAAGAGACCGGCCTGCCTTACCTGGACAAGGCCCACGGAGTATGATAACATGGCTTGCCTGGAGTTTATAGGAGCCTAGAGTTGAAAGTCCTTTCAGTTTTTGGCACGCGGCCCGAGGCGGTCAAGATGGCGCCGGTGGTCAATCTGCTCGAAAAACACCCTGACCGTATTGTCAGCCGTGTGTGCGTGAGCGCGCAGCACCGGCAGATGCTCGACCAGGTCCTGACCTTGTTTGGCATCGCGCCGGCGTATGACCTGAACGTCATGCAAGATAGCCAGTCGCCTACCCAGGTGGTGGCGGCGGTGCTGAGCAAGCTGGAACCGATCTTGCAGGCTGAAAAGCCCGACTGGGTGTTGGCCCAGGGCGATACTAGCACTGTCGTCGCCGCCGCGCTGGCCGCTTTCTACGCCGGTTCCAAGGTGGGACACGTGGAAGCTGGCTTGCGTACCTACGACAAGTACCAGCCTTTTCCCGAGGAAATCAACCGCCGAGTGGCCGGCGTGGTGGCCGACCTGCATTTTGCGCCCACCCAACGTGCCAGGCAGAATTTGCTGCGCGAAGGTGTGCCTGACGAGATGATTCTCGTGACCGGCAATCCCGTCATCGACGCTTTGCAGGCCGTCGCCAATTTGCCGTATGACCCAGCCTCGGGCCCGCTCGCGGCTGTGCCTTGGGACAAGCGCCTGATCTTGGTCACGGCTCACCGAAGTGAGAATTTCGGCCGCCCCCTCGAACAGATTTGCCTGGCCCTGCAGGAGGTCGTGCAGGCTTACGCCGGCGACGTTCACGTTGTCTACCCCGTACACCTCAACCCGAACGTGCAAGGGCCGGTCTATCGCGTATTGGGAGGAGTGCCTGGCATCATGCTGGTCGATCCGTTGGATTATTTGCCGTTGGTCTACCTGATGAAGCGTGCGACCCTGGTGCTGACAGACTCGGGCGGCATCCAGGAAGAGGCGCCGGGGCTGGGCAAGCCGGTCTTGGTGCTGCGCGAGCTGACCGAGCGACCGGAGGCGGTCGACGCCGGGACAGTCCGCGTCGTCGGGACTGATCGTGCCCGTATTGTGAACTGGACGCGGCGGCTGCTGGACGATCCGGCCGAGTATGCTGAAATGGCACAAGCCGTGAACCCGTATGGCGATGGCCACGCGGCGCAGCGGATTGTGGATGCGCTTGTGAAATGGGACACACAGGAGGGACACCCGTGAGTGACCAGGAATTGATCGAACGGATTTATTGGCGCGATCAACTGTTGGCCTATATCATTCGAGCCGACTTTCTGCCGGCCAAAACAACTTTTGTGACGCCGCCCGAATTCAAGCAGCAGGTGGGTTTTGTCGTCTACCCGAAGGACGGCGAAATCGTCCGCCACGTCCACCTCCCCCTGGAGCGCCACCTGGTGGGCACTTCGGAGGTGCTGGTTATTCGCCGCGGGCGCTGCGAAATCGACATCTATAACGACGAACGCGAGCTTGTGGCCAGCCGCGAGCTTGGCCCTGGCGACGTGATGCTCATGGTCAGCGGCGGGCACGGCTTTCGCATGCTGGAAGACACGGTCTTTTTAGAGATCAAGCAAGGCCCTTACACGGGGGTAGATGAGAAGGAGCGCTTTTAATGATCCCGGTAAATGAACCACGGCTGGGCGAACGAGAGCTGGAGGTCGTGACCGAGTGTGTCCGCACGGGCTGGGTCTCCTCGGCCGGCCACTTTATCCACGAGTTCGAAGAAAAATGGGCCGCTTACTGTGGCATGAAGTATGGAGTCGCCGTCAGCAACGGCACGACCGCCTTGCAGGTTGCGATTGGCTGCTTGGAGCTGGAGCCGGGCGATGAGGTGATCATGCCAACCTTCACCATCATCTCGTGCGCCCTGGCGCTGGTGTCCAACGGGCTCGTGCCGGCCTTGGTCGACGCCGAGCCGCGCACCTGGTGCATGGACGTCAGCCAGGTCGAAGCCAGGCTCACGCCGCGCACCCGCGCCATCATGCCCGTTCACATCTACGGACACCCGGTGGACATGGACCCGCTCCTGGCGCTGGCCGAAAAGCATGGACTGAGGGTCATCGAGGATGCGGCCGAAGTCCACGGAGCAGAATACCTCTCCGGGCGCGCCGGGCCTCACCCGGCCTGGAAACGCTGCGGCGGGCTGGGGCATATCAGCACGTTCAGCTTTTACGCCAACAAGTTGATCACGACGGGCGAGGGCGGCATGGTGTTGACCAACGACGCCACGTATGCCGAGCGAGCGCGCTCGCTGCGCAATCTGTGTTTCCAGCCGCAGCGCCGCTTCTATCACACTCAACTGGGTTACAACTTTCGCCTGACGAATCTGCAGGCCGCCCTGGGAGTGGCGCAGATGGAGCGGATAGACGACATCGTGGCCCGCAAGCGCTGGATGGGGCACGCCTACACCCAGCGCTTGCAGGGTATCCCTGGCCTTCAGTTGCCGCTAGAGGAGTCTTGGGCCAGGCAGGTGTATTGGATGTACGGGCTGGTGTTGGATGAAAGCTATGGGCTGGATGCCGTCGAGTTTGCCAGGCGGCTCAAGGAGCGCGGCGTTGACACGCGCCCATTTTTCCTGGGTATGCACGAACAGCCGGTCTTGCAAGAGCGAGGGCTGTTCCGGGGCGAGCGCTACCCGGTGGCTGAGCGAATCGCCCGCCAGGGGCTGTATTTACCCTCCGGCTTGGCGTTGACAGAAGCGCAGTTGGATCAAGTGTGTGATGCAGTCAGGGAGGTGTTAGGATGAGCGATTCAGTTTTTGGGGCGGGATACGCCGAGCAGTACGATTTGCTCTACGGCGACAAGGATTATGAAGCAGAATGTGACATGCTGGAGGGAGTGTTTAAACAGTACGCCAGCGCACCTGTGCACTCCGTCTTGGATCTGGGCTGTGGCACCGGCAATCACACTCTGCCGTTGGCCCGGCGCGGTTACCAGGTCACAGGGGTCGATCTTTCGGCCGAGATGCTAGCTCACGCCCGGCTCAAGGCGCAGGCCAACTTGCCGCCTCAAACGCCTCACATGCCCACCTTTCAGACCGGCGATGTGCGGACAGTTGAGCTGGACCAGCAGTTCGATGCAGTCTTGATGATGTTTGCTGTGCTGGGTTACCAGGCGACGAATGACGACGTGTTGGCGGCGCTGGGCACCGTGCGCCGCCACCTGCGCCCCGGCGGCCTCTTCGTGGGCGACGTCTGGTATGGGCCGGCCGTGCTCAACGTCCGCCCCAGCGAGCGCGTGAAGGTTATCCCAACCGAGGACGGCAAGGTGATCCGGGTGGCCTCGGGCGTCCTGGACAGCTATCGCCATCTGTGCGAGGTGCGTTACCTGGTTTGGCGACTCGCCGGCCAGCAGGTCGTCAACGAAAGCGCAGAGGCTCACTGGATGCGCTACTTTTTCCCCCAGGAACTGGCGCTCTTTATGAGCCAGGCGAACTTGCGCTTGTTGGACATTCGCGCTTTTGGCGACATGACCCAGTCCCCCAACGATACGACCTGGAATGTGCTGTTCGTCAGCAATGCCGCATGAGATATAGAGTCGACTCGAGCAGTGAATAACGATCGTACTGGGCAGAATCTCCGTATACAGCGTCATTATCAACGCCTGTCCGCTGCTGAAGTGGGTTTTAACGTGGGCAAGCATATTGGCTTTGTCGCCAAAAATTCGCTTTGTACGGGTTGCGCTACCTGCGAGGCTGTTTGCCCGACAGATGCTGTTCAGGTGCGTTACAATTCTGGCAAGGGGATTTATGAACCATGTGTGGATGACGCGCTGTGCACACAGTGCGAATTGTGTGTGATGGTATGCCCCGGGTTCGAGTTGGATTTATACGAACGGCCAGAATCACAGAAAGCACTGCCCTGTCATCCCTTAGTCGGTCCCCATCGGGGTATCTGGCGGGCTTGCTCGCTGGATGTTGCTATTCGGGATAATGGCGCCTCAGGCGGGATGGTGACACAAATACTTTGTCATCTTCTCTCGGTAGGCGAGGTCGATGGCGCTATCGTTACCCGCATGAATCCCGCCGCACCCCTGGAAGCACTGAGCTACATCGCACACACCAGGGACGAGTTGATAGCAGCACAGAAATCCAAGTATTGCCCCGTGCCCTTGAATCAGGTTCTCAAACCCATCATTCGTGGTGAGGATCACGATCGTCGTCTGGCCTTTGTTGGCTTGCCGGCCCACGTACACGGACTGCGTTTGCTGCAAAGAGTGTACCCTGATTTGCGAAACAGGCTCCCGTATGTGCTGTCTTTGTTTACCAGTCACGTCCCAAGTCGCCGTGCCACCGAATTTCTATGTTACAAGCAGGGCGTGAGACCTGAAGATCTGGCACAACTTGAATATCGCGGAGAGGGTGTGCCCGGCCGGCTGCGACTCGTCTTGAAGGATGGTACAGAACGTTTTGTCAATCATTTGGATTGGACGTATTGGGGACATACTTTCCCCTATTTTTTCTATCCGGTACGCGAGTGGCTTTATTTCGACAAGCTGTCGGAGTGGGCCGATTTTTCTGTGGGCGATAATTGGCAAGGCGGGTTGGGAAGACCTCATGGGACGGCTACGGTGATTACGAGGAGCGATGCAGCCGAGCAGATTGTCCGCCAAATGCTTGGAGCAGAGCTTATTCAGGCCGCTCCAATGGGGGTTGACGATGTGGTTCGTGATCAGGGCTTGACAAAAAAGATGAATATAGGCATCCGCTTGAGCGTGTGGCGACGATTGGGGCGAAAGGTGCCCATTTATACCCACGATTTGCCCATTCGGCGGGTGGATTTCCTCAGAACGCTCAGGTTTTCCCTCAATGTTTTGATGGGTGAGCATGCGCTTCCTTTTTGGCTCCTGGACAAGATTATCAGCTTTGACTACCTGCTCAAGCAACTCGGACGCCAATTCCAACGCGGGTTCAGCTTGCTGGCACGCATGCTGAAAGCGTTTGCGCTTGAAAAGCGACCGCCTCCGCAGCGATCGAGATCTTGCAAGGTGGTCATGATCGGTGGCTTTGGTGCCCATGACATTGGCGACGAGGCGATGCCACACGCCGACAGGCTGAACTTGAAGACCTTGTTGGAGAACGATGTGGAGATCGTGATGCTTTCGCACGACCCGGCTTACACCGCTGCCTTTCATGGCGAGCGAGCTGTCCACGATGTGAGAGCGCTGGGACTGAGGCCAGGCTCAAATCTCAAGGCCAAGATTGTCACGTTGGGAGCCACGCTTCTCTTTCTGGTGGCTGCGTTGGCTGAACGCTATGGCCTGCGCTTGAGATTGTGGACCTCCGCCCGGCTTGCACTGGACGAGATTGCCAGCGCGGATATGCTGTTCAACGTCGGAGGAGGCAATCTCAATAGCGTGATTCCGCAGGAGCTGTACAAAAAATGCACGCAATACCTGGCGGCCCGTATATTGGGCAAAACGGTTATTGTGTCAGGTCAAACGATTGGCCCCTTTACCGACCGGCTGGACGCTTGGTATGCGCGCTTATGCCTGGATCGCGTTCACATGATCACCTTTCGCGACAAGCATACATCGCACCAACGTCTGCGCGCCATTGGTGTGTCCATGCCTGAAGTGCTGGATGCAGCCGACGATGCCATGACCATCCCATGTATACCCGCTCGAGAAGCTGGGCGTGTTTTGCTTGCAGAAGCTGGACAGGACTGGCTCGACCTGGAGACCTCTCTGGCGGTGGCCATGAATTTAAAAGGCTCTTTAAAGGTTTTCAAGGGTCAAGGTCGCCAGCCTGGGCTTGAACGTGAAATAAGCCTGATGGCCCAGATCGCTGACGGGCTTGTGCGAGGATTTAATGCGAAAATTCTCTTTATCCCTACGGATTACTGTCAGGGTGTAGATGATCGGGAGATACATAGAGAGATTGTGGCTGGCATGGCTTACCCGGAACACGCTCGCTGTGTAGAGGGAGAGTATGATGATTCGACGTTAAAGGGCCTGATAGGCTTGTTCGATCTGGCACTTGGAGCACGCTATCATTTTACTGTGTTTTCGGCCTCTATGCGGATTCCATTTGTAGGCCTGGCGAGTGGCGTGTACCAGCAAACCAAGCTCAAAGGGCTGGCTGATCTATGTGGCTTGCCGCAGTGCTTTGTCCAGCACGATATGGAATTTGCGTGTTATGAGGAGGTATGGCTTCAGGTGCAAAGTGTTGTCCAGACCAGGGCGGCTATTCGGGAGCAACTGGAACGTGTTGTGCCCGAGTTAGAAGATCGCAGCACGATCGCTGTGAGAGAAGCCGCCAAGTTGCTCAAGGCTGCTGCAGTTGATCATTGACCCAGGCGAGTAGGGGAAAAATGGCATTTGACGACGTTAACAAAAAATCCGTCGGAGCAGTGAAATGGGTGTACTTGCAAACCGCTTTTCCCAAGCTCCTTCGACCTTTGACAACCGTCATTTTGGCACGCTTGTTGGCCCCATCCGTTTATGGACTGGTGGCTATCGCCTCCACGACGATTGCCTTGCTGGATATCCTGCGAGATATGGGTATGTCGAGGGCCTTGATCCAGAGTGACGAAAATGAAGACCATGTATTCAACATCGTCTTTTGGTCGAATCTTGTGTTTGGCCTGGTCCTGTATGGGATGCTCTTGGTCAGCGCCCCTTGGATAGCTGGCTTTTTTCATCAACCGAGCGCTGTCCCGGTCCTGCGTGTTCTGGGGTTCCAACTGATTGTGGCCTCGTTGGGGGCCGTGCACAGAAACATCCTCGTGCGCCGGATCGAGTTTGACAAGCTGTTCGTCGTCGATTTGCTGCCTAACTTGATCCCCTTGTTCGTGACTATTCCTCTAGCCTATATAGGTTGGGGGGTCTGGTCCCTGGTCGTGGGTTCGTTGGCGGCCTCAATCGTGCAAACGGCTTTGTTGTGGTGGCGTACCTCCTGGCGGCCCAAGTTCCAATACGATTTTGGCCTGGGACGCCAGTTGCTCGTGTTTGGATTTCTGTGCGCATTGGAAGCGCTGATGGGCTGGTTCTACGTCTACGGCGACAACGCCATTGTGGGACATTATCTTGACGTCTCTGACCTCGGCCTGTACACCGTCAGTTATAACCTGGTGGTCATGATACTGGGCACTCTCCTGGCCCCCGTATCTTCTATAACGTTTCCTGCGTTTAGCCGCCTCCAGCACAACATGCCTGAGCTGCGTGATCGTTTACTGGACCTGGTGCGTATCAGTGCGCTCATTTCGTTGCCCATCGGGGTGGGCATTGCCCTGATCGCACGCCCGGCCACCTCACTCATCTACGGCGGCAAGTGGATTGGACTAGATGTCCCCCTGAGCATTCTGGCTATTCAACAGGGCTTGTCTTGGGTTGTTGCGGCTAATCCTGAAGTCTATAAAGCTGTGGGCAGAGCCGATATTATGCCCAAATTCCAGGCATTGAAACTGTTGTACACGATTCCTATTTACGTCCTGGGCGCACAGCAAAATTTGGTGGTTTTCTGTTATGCCAAGCTGGTCGTGGTCCTGATTGGCATGCCGCTTCATCTGCTGTTGGCGGTCAAATTTCTGCATATTGATTACAGAACTCTATTTGCTTACCTGCGTGTGCCGTTTCTAGCCGCAGCAGGCATGGCAGTAGTTGTTGGGTTCACTCAATACATGTTACGACCCTTGTCAGGTTCTGTGGATTGGGTAGAACTGCTCGTTCTGTCGCTCGTAGGGGTGGCCAGCTACGGCTTAATGCTGTATATCCTTGATGTAACGATGGTGCGGCGAATGGTTCACTTGGGACGCAGTATCCTGGCGCAACCGCAAGCGTAGGTGAGTGAGAGTGTCGTTATGTTGGTTTCGGTTATCATTCCCACGTACTACCGCACGCGGTTCCTGCAGGATGCATTGGCCAGCGTGGCGACACAGTCTTTCCCCCACGATCAATACGAGATTCTCGTTGTGGACAACGCGCCGCAGCCCACCGAGTTGGTGGCTTTAGATGGCCCCACGTTATCGCCGCCGGTGCGTTATGTTCACGAAGCCAACTGTGGCCTGCACAACGCCCGGCATGCCGGTGCCAAAGCAGCCGAGGGGGAAATCCTGGTTTATATTGACGACGACGTGCTTTGCCCACCTGGATGGTTGGCGGCGATGTGCGGACCCTACGAGGACCCCCAGGTGGCGTGCGTAGGGGGTAAGGTGGTGGCGGACTGGGAGCTGGAACCGCCCGCCTGGCTTTCAGGCGTGAACCTGGCTTATCTCAGTCTGCTTGACCTGGACCAAGAGACCAGCGAGTTGGCCTGGCCCAGGACGGTCTATGGCTGTAATATGTCTGTTCGCAAGCCGGTGCTCTTCGAAGTGGGTGGCTTTAACCCAGACGGCTTTGGAGATCGGCGTCTGATTTGGCGGAGGGGAGACGGCGAGACAGGCTTGCAGTACAAGGTCTATCACGCCGGTTACAAAGTGATCTACGTGCCCGGCGCGTGCCTGCGCCATCGCGTGCCGGCCAGCCGGCTGAGGCCAGCCTATTTTCAAAGGCGAGCCTTTGACCAGGGCATTAGCGAATCCTACGCCGCTTTCAGGACTGCCCCATCCCTGGTCAATGTGCTGCGACGGATGCTGGTCGCGTCGTCTCGCTATACCGGACTGAGCCTCAAATCGGCCTTGGCATTCAAAAGCCAAACGGAAAAGATGCGCTGCTGGATGGCTGCCAGCCATGCATGGGCCCAGTTTCTTCACTCGCTCAGGTTGTTGGCCAGCCCGTCTTTGCGCCGGTATGTCCTTCAGGAGAATTATTTCTAACATGGACAGCGAGAGACTTGACCGACGCAGGGTCGCTTTTGTCAACCTGACGCCCCACATCGGCGCGTTGCCGGCGGTGGTCAGCGCGATGGGCAGGTTGGTGGAACGCGGTTACCAGCTCGATCTCATCTCGATCGCCAGCGTCGACCACATCCCAACGCCGCATTTTTCAGAAAGGCAGATCACGCTTTGTCCCTTGCCGGCCAGGGGCAAGCTCAAGATACCCGGCTTGGGTTTTTTGCGCATCATTGCCGAGATTGTACGGCTTTCGCGCGCCCGGGGTGGCTACGCGTGCTTTTTTGGCATAGATCAGGGCGGGATGATCGTCGCCACGCTGGCCAGTATGTTCGTCAGGACGCCGGCGGTGTATTTTTCGATGGAGTTATACCCATCTAGTGAGGCACGAGGGTGGCGCAAGCGCTTGAACAAGAGCTTGGAACGCATCTGCAATCGCTTTACCTGGCTCACACTCATACAGGACGATGAGCGGGCGGCTTGCCTGCTTGAGGATAATCGCATCGACCGCTCGCAGATCATGATTGTCCCCAATTCTCCGTTGGGCCGGGCGGCGCGTAACAAGAGCAGCTATTTGAATGACAGACTCGGCATTGCCGGCGATCGCCAGATTGTTCTGTACGCCGGCAACATCATTGATTGGGCGATGTGCCTGGAACTGGCCGAGAGCGCGTTGACCTGGCCGGCCGAGTGGGTGTTGGTTTTGCACGGTTACGCGGTGAGTTCGCAGGCGGCCTACCTGGACAAAATCAAGCGCCTGGCGACTGACTCGCGTGTGGTGCTTTCTCTGGACATGGTGCCCTACGAGGATGTCGAACGCTTGTACAGCTCGGCGGCTATCGGGGTGGCCCTGTACGACTCGAAAAAGGGGGCTAACTACGCCAACATCGCCGGCGCTTCGGGTAAGCTGATTCGTTACCTGAAGTGCGGCCTGCCCATAGTGACGAGCGATTCACCTGGCTTGCGCCGCCTGGTCGAGCGCTCCCAGTGCGGCGTGTGCATTGGCGATGCGGGCGAGATCAAGAGCGCCGTGGCGAGAGTGTTAGCTGATTATTCCCAGTTCAGCTCGAACGCCGTGCGGTGCTACAACGAGGAATTTGAATTTGCTAAATATTTTGATAGGGTGATCGATAAAATAGATGAACTGTGAGCTAGAATCGTCCCATTATACCGTCCATCATGACCAGGCTGTCGATGTGCGTATCGCCTCTGACGTGGCCTTGCTGCGTGAGCGCCTGCTCGCGGCGTTCCCCCAACTGGAAGCCTTGGTGCTGGTGGGTGGTTTTGGGCGCGGCGAAGGGTCTGTCTTGTGCGAAAAGGGAGACCTCACGCCCGTTAACGATTATGACCTCGTGATGCTCAACCAGCGGCCGGTCGACCGGGACTTTCTCGGCCAACTCCGGCGTGAGTTGGCACAACAGCTCGGAATATCGTGGGTAGATATCAGCGTATATAGCCCGGCCCGGTGGAAAAAACTGGCCTATACGATGTATCACTATGATCTCAAGTACGCGGGCCGGGTGATTTATGGCGATCCAGGTGTCTTGGCGCTCATTCCAGACATGGTCGCCCAGAAAATGCCGTTGGCCGAGGCAGAGATTCAATTTTACGTCCGCTTGTGGTGCTTCCTGGGCCCATTTTCCACGCGTTTCCTGGCGCAAACGGCGACAGAGGAGGAGCGCTTCTTTTTGGCTTGCCAGTTTTCCAAAGCTCTGCTGGCTTGTTCTGATGCGCTGTTGATCCTGCATGGCTTGTACCACCCTAGCTACGCCGAGCGGCTCCGCCGCTTCGAGGCGGCCTTTGGCGATCGGACGGATAGGCTGACCTTGATTCGAGAGGCAACCGAGTTTAAACTGCGTCCCACACGGGATGTTCGTTACGATGTCGTCGAGCGCTGGTTCCAGGTGCGCCGTGTGTACCTGGATACCATGTGGAGCTTTGTGGGCGCGATGTATCAGCGCAAGTTTCGAGATTGGCCGGCGTATACCTGGTACTACCGCAATAATCCCAGGCGCGTTTTACGCCGTCTGGCGCACGTGCTCGTGAGGCGCAGTTTGAGGCACGAGAAACACGTCAGTGTGAACCTGGCTCAACTGTTCTTGCTGCTCGCTTTTGAGCCAGAAAAAGTTGATGCCGGCTTTTTGGGCCTGGCTCAATTGGAGCTAGGCCGGGTCACGCGCAGCAATTTGTCCGAGCTGGATTGGGAGGCTGCGCGTGCCATGGCAGCTCAACTGAGGATGGATGTGTAAGATGCACGAAAAGACTACCGTGTTGATCTTGCTGGACGCCTTTCGTTGGGACTATTTGAACCAGGCCGATACGCCGGTGCTCTGGTCGATGGCCCAGCAGGGTTTGCACGTTCAGAAGTTGGTGCCCAGCTTTGGCTTTTGCGAACGCTCCGAGATCTTTGCCGGCGCGCGCCCGGACGTCAGCGGCAACTTTACAGCCATTACGTATGACCCGGCCCACGCTCCCCTGGCCGGCACGCGCAGTTGGCTGAGGCTGCTTTCTCCCCTCGACAAGTTGCTCCAGGGGCGGTACGTTCGCCGGGCGCTGGGCGCGTACCTCAGGCTGCGCGGGAAAAATTTCCCGCTGTACCACATCCCACTGTGGATGCTGCCCCTCTTCTCCTTGACGGAGGACAGCCGTGACCTGGACCGGCCAGGTGGCTTGGCCATCGAGTCTGTGCTTGACGTCATGGCGGGTGAGGGCAAGCGTTTTTTTTATGATTCTTTTACGGCCCTGGGGATGCGGAATGGCAACGACGATGCGCGGCAGCAACTGGTGCTCCAGCACGCCGATGAGGGATGGGATCTCTATTTGCTCTACATTGGGGCAACCGACTCGGTCGTTCATCAGTGTGGCACGCAGTCGCCACACCGCCACCGCGTTTGCCAGGAGTTGGATAGGCGTATTGCAGACATTCGCCAGCGATTTCAAGCGGCCTACCAATCCGTCAATTTCCTGGTATTGGGCGACCACGGCATGGTCGATGTGGAGCATTACGTCGACGTGCAGAAGCATATCGACCAGGTGAGACTGGTCCACGGGCGCGACTATGTGATGTTTTTGGATTCAACCATGGCGCGTTTTTGGTTCCTCAAGCCGGAGGCACGCCAGCCCATTGAAAAAGTCTTTCGGGACTTTTTGGCAGGGCATGGCCAACTGCTCACATCTGGACTGGGCCAGGCTTACCACGTGCCTGCGCCAGGCCCACGCTATGGTGAGTTGATCTGGTGGGCCAATGCTGGAACTGCCATTTTTCCTGACTATTTTCACCGCTCTCGAGCGGTGAGGGCCATGCACGGCTATTGCCCAGAGGATGATAACTCGAAAGGCCTGCTTATCGTCTATTCCAGAGACATAGTCAAGCGCAGCGTGCCACAAGCTGATCTGATCGACGTGTGCCCAACGCTGTGTGACCTGTTACAATCCCGCTACCCGGCGCATAACGCCGGCGTGAGTTTGCTCGGGCAGACGCAGAAGCCTGCCTTGGCATGAAGGAGAATGCTATGAAAATTTTGATCACGGGAGCGCGAGGCATGTTGGGGACAGATCTGTCTGCCACTCTCTCGCGCCGGCACACAGTCACATCGACTGACATTGACGACCTGGACGTGAGAGATGTACAGTCGGTTTTTCGAGCTGTCGAGGAGCGGCAGCCCGAGTGTGTCATTCACCTGGCAGCCTTGACAGACGTTGATTACTGCGAGAAATGCCCGGACGAGGCTTTCCATACCAACGCACTCGGGACTCAGCACGTTGCCCTGGCTTGCCAGCGCATTGACGCGGTGATGCTCTACGTCAGCACTATCAGCGTCTTTGATGGGACCAAGGGTACGTCCTATGTCGAGTTCGACACGCCTAATCCACACAGCTTTTACAGCCACGCCAAATACCAGGGCGAGCGCTTTGTCGAGTCCTTGCTGTCTCGCTATTACATCGTGCGGGCTGGCTGGATGTTTGGAGGGGGCCAGGAAGATAAAAAATTTGTGGCTAAAATCATAGAGTTGGCCTCGACGCGAGATGAGCTCAAAGTTGTGGATGACAAGTTCGGTTCTCCGACCTATACCCGAGATATTTCGGCTGGGATAGACAAGCTGGTCGAAACCGGCTTGTTCGGCACCTACCACATGGTCAATACGGGCGCACCTTGCAGCCGCTTTGAGGTGGCAGAAAAGATATTGGAATTCGCCGCTATCAAGACTTGCCGGCTCACACCGGTCAGCTCGGCCCATTTCCCTCTGCCGGCGCCTCGCCCCAGGATGGAAGCGGCCAGAAATTATCAATTGGAATTGAGAGGTATGAACTGGATGCGCCCCTGGCCAGCCGCCCTGCGGGAATATATTCAAGTCGACCTGGCTGGACGAGGATGAGCATGAAACTCGATCTGTCGGTCGTGGTGTGCATCTATAACGGCGAGGAGTATCTCCGGCGCTGTGTTGAGGCTCTGCTGGCTCAAGGTTACCCCCGTGATCGCTACGAGATCATTCTTGTCGACGATGGTTCTCGAGATAGCTCGAGACAAATCTGTGAGACGATCCTCGACCGCCACGCCGGCCAACTGCCGAAACTCGCGTATGTCTATCAAAAAAATGCGGGCCTGGCCAACGCGCGGAACACAGGCATCTATTTGGCGCAAGGCGAGATCGTCGCTTTTATCGACCAGGATGCTGTCGCGCACGTCGATTGGCTGTCCAGGCTGCTCGAAGGATTCTCGACTGACCAGCTTGCCGTGGTCGGCGGGCGCATTGAGCTGTTAAACCGCGAATCACAGATCGCCCGCTTCAACCATATCGTGCGTTACCATCAAGAATTTGGCCCTAAGGAATACGTGAGCCACATCATTGGAGCCAACATGGCCTACCGCTGTCCCATTGTCCGCCAGATTGGAGGCTTTCATCCTTACTTCAGGTACCGGGGAGACGAGACCAACCTGGTGCGTCGCCTGCTGGCCCAGGGCTATACATTTGGCGTGGCTCCCCAGGCGATTGTTTACCACAAGCATCAGGATAGCGTGTCGCTCTGGATGAGAACCGAATACCAGGAGGGACACCTGATGGCACTGATTGAAAACACGACGCGGGGAACTGCCAAGCGCCAGCTCAAGACTGCGGCGTTGAATGTAGAAAGACTGGTGATCGCCTCGCTGCCGCTCTGGCTGCTGGTGAAGCACAACTGGCTTGGTCGGCTGGCTTTGGGTGTATCGTGCCTGGCCTTTGCCCGCCAGCATGTCCTGATGAAGGGCGGGCGGGCCGTTCTGGAACGGCTGGTGCGTGAATATCGTGGACTTGCGTTGTTGCTCGTCCCGTTTCACTTGCTCTTGTTTTGGTTCCGTACGACGCTGCGTATGGCCGGCCGCCTGCGGGGCGCGTGGGATTATCGCGGTTACCATTTGGCACGCCCCGAGGCCCCGGATGGAAGCCGGATTGAACAGATCCTATACAATAGAGAGTCGGAAGAGGGATAGCGTGTTTCTTGCACGGATAGGTCGTTCGAAGCGGGGTCGCGTGGTGATCCTGGCGGGTGTAACCCTGGGGCTAGTGCTATTGGCCGCCAGCCTGTATCGCAGCCTGTGTTCCGACCTGGCGCACGTGGCGTTAGCTCGCTGGGCGTTCGTGCCGGGACAGGCCAAGGCGGAATCTCAACTCTTTGCTGCGCTTGAATGGGGAGAGAAGGCCGGTGATGCCTGGACGGCGGATCGCCTGGGGCACAACCAACAGGCGCAAAGGCTTGGGGCGCGCATGCAGAGCCAGGTCGTGCTGGCACGGCAACGCGCCCAGGGCGCGTATGACCAGGGCCTGAGCTGGGAACGCCAGGAAGAACTGGCGTTGGCGCTGGAATCTTACCAGCAAGCTTTCGCCGACGATGGCCGCTGGGTCGAGGCGGGGTATAAGGTGTATGACTTGGGCATGCAGCTTGGACAAGCCGCGTTGGCACAGCCGCGCGCCCAGGCGTTGTACACGTTGTCACCTGAATACCCGGTGAGCACGTCGCTGGCCGCTCAAGCTCGTTTGCTGGGCTATGACCTGGATGAAATGAGCCTGGAACGAGGTGTGGACCCGATTCCCGTCACTTTTTATTGGGAGCTGCCCGGCTCGCCTGAAGGCGTTTCGCGCTGGCAGGCAGACGGCTGGGTGTATGTGCGGGTCCAGAACCGCCTGTATCAATTGGGTACGCTTGACAATATTTTGCCTAACGGCGGATTCGAGCGCGACTTGTCGACCATGGCCATCGTCCCCGCCGGTTACCAGGATGCCCAGGCCGCCTTGATTCGTGATCGTCGAGATTACGTGGATCTGCTGCGCACTCGTCACCGGCTTGACCTGGACCAGGCTGGTGAGTACGCTACCCAGGTTGCCGTCGTTGTCAGTTCCAACGCAGCTTTTAATGGCCTGACGACGCTTTACAAGCTCTCGGTGAAGGCGGGAAGCCTGTACGTTATGGGAGGTCGGATGCGCGTGACCGAGGCCGGCAACGGCTACTTGGGCGGGATCTGGCGCACTGACCCCACTACGGATTTGCTGTACTGGCACGTGGCTCGAGAGCGTCCTGCGCAAGCTTGGCAGCACATCGCCGCAGCGGCCCGTGCTCCTGAGGGGGCAACGGTGTTCGTCCCATTGTTCCTGAACATGGGCGCAGGTCAGGTCTATTTTGACGACCTGGTTCTGTTCCAAGTGCCTGTTCCGGGTGGGTTGAAATGAACGAAATGATCTTGGGTGTGATAGTGAGTGTGTTAATAGGAGGTGTGTTTGCCTTGGCATGGCTTGCCACACTGACGCATCGCCGCCTGGCCATTACCTTGATCGTGCTCAGTATCCTGGGACCAGCCATCCCTACCCCTTTTATCCGCATCCGCCCAGAAGAACTCGTCGTGCTTGTCTTGCTGCCTTTTATTCTCGCTCGCCTGCGTACGCGTTGGAATCGGATCGATGTCTGTTTTGGCCTGGTTGGCGTATCGACCGTCTTGTCTATGTTGTGGGGAACGATTGGCAAGGGGATATCTTTTTCCCCGCGCGATCTTATGGAACTGGTCAAATTGGCCAAGTTCTGGGTTTTCTTTCGCCTGGCGCTCTACCGTTGGACCGAGGATGATCTTGGCAGTATCACAAGGTGGTTGGTGGGCAGTATGGGGCTGGCGGCGCTGATTGGCATCGTGCAGGGGAATAACTTCTTGGGGATCGGAGGCCTGACCAAGGCTTTTTATGGGCAAGACCTGGGTCACGTTGAGAGCGATCGAGTCATCGGCACAATGACAAGCCCGATCTACTTTTCGATGTTGATGGCGACCGGCATGGCGTTCGCTGTCAATGTCGAGGGCGGGTATAGACGCCGCTTGTTTTCGATGGTATTGGCAGGCCTGTATGGCGTGGCTTCTGTGCTGACCATCTCCCGCTCTGGTATATTGGGGATGGTGGTGGCCTTGGCTGTTGTGGTTGGATTACGCCTGGCTATGCGGCCTGACGCTTTGCACCGGCGGCTGGGACGGGTCATGGGGCTCCTCATCGTCTTGGCTGTGGTGGGGCTGATAAGTGGTACGTGGCTGCTCGGACAGCTAGAATCCCTGGAGGGCGCGAACGAGTGGGAATTGCTCCGGTATGCTCGGCAAGGGTTACTGTATCGCATGGTGGCCCGCTTCAGCGAATCGGAAGAGTCGCGAGATATCCGGGTTAGTATTTGGCAAGAGAATTTGGAGAATTTTTCCCAGTCCCCCATTCTCGGTTGGGGACCGGCCAAGTCAAGCCAGGCAACGGTTACGGATAATGGTTATGTATTGACCCTGCGTCGTTATGGCTTGCTCGGCATGGCGTGTTATCTCTTGCTTTATTGGCAGGTGCTTCGCTTTTGCTGGAAGTTGTTGCACGCCTACCCCTACAGATCGCCGCAATGGACGATGGCGTTGTCCATCCTGTCTGTCACGGCGGCTTACCTGGCGTCGAATGTATTCATCGAAACGTTTTACGAGCTTCAGTTAATGTCTCTTTTTTGGCTTATGGTTGGAGTGGGTTATTCCAGCGCGCTCGTTGATCTCCAGCCAGGCCACGACAAGGCGGGACAAGCGGAGAAAGAATGCACATCGTCATCTTGACGTCTGAATACACACGCCGCGATCTCGTCAAGAACCGGCCGTTCGTTCAACAACAGGCGCTGGCGCTGGCCAAAACTCACCAGGTGACTGTGCTCGCCCCCGAGCTGGCGCGCTGGGGAGATGTCCGTGAACAGCTTTGTCCATCCAGCCTGGAGGAGACTGGGGTCGTTTACCGACCACGCTGTTGGTACGGACGCGGCATCTGGTGGTTGTTTTATCTTTTGACGTGTTTTTGGTGCGCCCGCCAGATCGATTGGACTACGGTCGATGTCGTTCACGCCCACTTTGCCATCCCGGCCGGGTTTACGGCTGCGCTCCTGAGCCGCTGGTATCGCAAACCGTTTGTGCTGACCAAGCACACGGCCAACTTTAAGGCGCTCGTGGCGTCATGGCCGCGCCGCTGGCTTGTAGGCTGGACGATCAAGCAAGCTCGACGTGTCTTGGTCGTAAGCCAGGCAGCCCAGCAAGAGATCGAGCGCGGGGGTATAACGGCTCCATTTGTCGTTGTGCCCAATATCGTGAACCCAAAGGTGTTTTTTCTCCCGCCGCCAGAGCTGGCCAGGGATAGCTCGGTTATACACTTGCTGTGGGTAGGCTCGCTAGCTCCCCATCATTACCGCAGAAAAGGAGGGCCGGAATTATTGCAGGCCCTGGCCCTGGTGCGTTCCAGGCTGACAACCGGCACTCATTTGACGCTCGTGGGCGACGGGGAGGCCAGGGCCGAGGCTGAAGCATTCGCGAAGCAGTTAGGCGTTGCCAATGCGTGCCATTTTGCGGGAGCCTTATCTCACCTGGACGTCCGCGACCAGATGCAGCGCTGCGACGCGCTCGTGCTGCCTAGCCATCACGAGACCTTTGGCGTTGTGCTGATCGAGGCGATGGCTTGCGGCAGGCCGGTCATCACAACCTGTTGTGGCGGGCCAGAGGAGATCGTGCCGCCTGGTATGGGCATCCTGGTCGAGCCGGGCAATCCCCAGGCGTTAGCTGAAGCTATCGTGCGCCTGATCAAAGAGCTTGGCGACTTCGATCCCGCCCGGATCTCAGCTTACGCCCATGATCGTTTTAACCCTGAACGTGTTGCAAATATGCTCACACAAGTGTATACTCAGGTAATCGCTCTGTCATAAGCAGCATTACAAATGGTACGGAGAGAAGGTGTGATTCCTAAAAAAGTATGTGTGCTTGCCACTAATCATAGAGCACATTATGTACGGACTTATCACCGTATATGTACCAGCTTGGTCGAACACGGTTACCAGGTGGACTTGGTGGCCCAGCAAGATGCCGAAAACGATTTTTTAGATGGCATCCACTTTTACCAGGTGGGTGAGTACGAGCCGTCGTTCACCATTCGCCCCTTGGAGCGCTTGTGGCGAGTCCGCCGGGCTTTTGAGATTGCTCTCCGATCCGAGGCCGATATCTTTCAATTCTACAGCCCGGAATTTATATCGTATGCCTTGGCCTTGCGGAAGCAAACAGGCAAGCCTGTCATCTTTGATTGTATGGAAGACTTCGAGGGTTATGTTCAGCAGAGACCTGGCATCCCAGGCTGGCTGAGGCCCCTGGTGCTGAGATACACGCGGCGCCAGTTACAAAGAGCTGCGCTGGGCTTGGATGCGATCGTGACAGCCGATCAAGGCACTGCAGACTATTTCCGCCCCTGGGCACGCCGGATGTTAGCGTTGTATAACCTGCCCGTCTTGAGCGCCTTCCCAGATGTGCCGGAAGAAAATGCCCCCCTGTACGACTTGGTTTTTCATGGCGGCTTGGGCAGGCACTACTTTGAGGCCATATTGAAGATAGACGAAGCGCTGCAGGCACGCGGCCGACACGTGACGTGGTACCTGTTTGGGATCATGCCCGAACGAGCTTGGATTTTGGCGGAAGTGGAAAAGCGCCATGCCGAAGAGCGATTCCGGATCGGAGAGCTTGTTCCTCATGATCAAGTCATGGCAGAGGTGCGCAAGGCTCGTATTGGCATCATCCCTCTGCCGAACTTGCCCAAGTACTATAACAATATACCGCAAAAGCTCTTTGAGTATATGGCACTGCGGATGCCGGTTGTATTGAGTGACTTGCCGCCCAGCCGGCCTTTTGTGGGGGACGGCGCTTGTGCCCTTATGGTCGGAGCTGATGACCCTGGAGCCTTTGCTGAGGCTATCGTCCATCTGCTGGATGATCCCAACCTTTGCCGCCGGATGGGTGCTGAGGGTCGAGCACGCATTGAGCGCGAGTACCATTGGGAGAAAGAATCGCTCAAATTGATCGAGCTGTATGAGGAATTGTTGAATTAGTGGAACACAGTCAGAGACCTTCCATTTGGATGTTGAACCACTATGCGCTGCCACCCGATTTGCCGGGTGGGACGCGCCATTTTGACTTGGGCTGTGAGCTCGCTCGCCTGGGCTATGACGTGACCATTTTCGCCTCGGCGTTTAATCACAGCCTGCGCAAAAAAACACGCTTGTTGGACGCAAGCCCATGGGCACTGGAAGAGCTGGACGGTGTGCGCTTCGTCTGGTTGCCTTCGATGGCTTACCAGGGGAACGATTGGCGGCGACTGGCGAATATGTTGGACTATACGTGGCGGGCGTATTGGCTAGGGCGCCGCTTGACTCGCCTGGCTCGCCGAGTCAGGCCGCCCGACGTCATTATGGGATGCGCCGTGCATCTGTTCGCTGTGCTGGCGGCCTATGGTTTGAGCCGTCATTATCGTGCGCGTTTTTTGATGGAAGTGCGCGACTTGTGGCCCCAGACTTTTCTGGATATGGGGGTTTGGCGTGAGGGACAGCCACAGGTGCGATTTTTCCGCTGCTTGGAACAATTTCTGTACCAGCGGGCCGAGAAAATCATTGTGCTTTCACCTTTGACAGGTGACTACCTGGCTCAATACTCTCCAACTTGGGCCGAAAAGACGCTCTATATTCCTAACGGCACCCGGCTGATCCGTTTTGAACAGAATGGGCTTGGTCGACGCCCGGAACCTGGAGCCGTGTGTGCCATGTATCTTGGCGCTATGGGTATTACGAATGGATTGGAGCTGATCCTAGACGCTATGCAAGTGATCAATCAACAGGCCGGTGGCCAATCTGCCGGCATTGACTTTTGTTTCGTGGGCGATGGGCCGGAGAAAGGCCGCTTGCAGCACTTGGCCAAGGAACGGGGCTTGCACAACGTACGCTTTGAGAAGGCGGTACCCCGTGCACGGGTGCCTGATCGCCTGGCCGAAGCGGACATCTTGGTGCTGGTGCAAAAGCAAGTGTTGTATGGCAGTTCCAACAAGCTCTTCGATTACATGGCTGCCGCCAAGCCCATCGTCTTTGCCCTGCTGGCCGAACATAATAATCTTGTCGAACAGGCTCGATGTGGCGTGTCTGCTTCGCCGGATGATCCTGTGGACCTGGCGCAAAAAATACTCCAGTTAGCTCGAATGCCCGTCGAGGAACGGCAAGCCATGGGGGGGCGAGGGCGGGCTTTTGTGCGGGAAAATCACGACTACTCTGTGCTGGCGCGGCGCTTGCTAGAGGGCTTGCGGCATGGAGAAGCAAACGGGCGGGGTTGAGATGTATCGTCACTGCGGCAAGCGCATTCTGGACCTGGTGGTGGCCGGGTTGGCTTTGATCGCCCTTTCGCCAGTCTTGATGGTGCTTGCCTGGCTGGTGTGGGTCAAGCTGGGCACTCCTGTTATTTTCCGCCAACAACGGCCTGGCTGGCACGGCCGGCTCTTTACCTTGCTCAAATTCCGCACGATGCGCGACGCGCGCGATGCGGAGGGCAACTCGCTGCCAGACGCCGAGCGCCTGACGCCTTTCGGCCAATTCCTGCGCAGCGCCAGCCTGGACGAGCTGCCCGAGCTGGTGAACGTGCTGCGCGGCGAGATGAGCCTGGTCGGCCCGCGTCCCTTGTTGATGCGCTACCTGGAGCGCTACACGCCGGAGCAAGCGCGCCGCCACAAAGTCAAACCCGGCCTCACCGGCTGGGCCCAGGTCAACGGCCGCAACACGCTGAGCTGGGAGCAGAAATTCGAGCTGGACGTCTGGTACGTGGATCACATGTCTTTCTGGCTGGATATAAAAATCGTTGCCCTGACTCTATGGAAAATCTTGAAGCGCGAGGGTATCAATCAGCCCGGCCAGGCGACGGCCCAAGAATTCCTAGGCTCACCTGGTCGCCAGCTTTGATGCCCTTTGCAGGAGGAAATGGTGAAGCAAATCGCAGTATATGGTGCGGGTGGTTTCGGCCGGGAAGTGGCTTGGCTGGTCCAGTCGTGTAATGTGGAGAAAGAGCTTTATCAGGTAGTTTGCTTTATCGAGGATAAGGTGGAGATCCAGGGACAGCTCGTCAACGACATCCTGGTTATGAGCCTGCCGGCTGCTCGTGAACGATTCCCATCAGCGTGTGTTGTCGGAGGGATAGGCAATCCCAGGATTCGACAAGCGGTGATGGAAAAGGCTGCCGCAGCCGGTTTTGGCTTTGAAACGATCATTCATCCCAGGGTTGAGCGTTCGCGATGGATTGATATCGGCTTGGGCGCGTTGATCTGTGCCGGCAATATCCTGACAACAAATATCACCCTGGGGCAGCACGTGCAGATTAACCTGGATTGTACGATCGGCCACGACGTGGTCATGGGTGACTATACCACCCTGGCGCCAGGCGTTCACGTCTCGGGTTGTGTCCATTTCGGTCAATGTGTCTACGTCGGCACAGGCGCTGTGATTATTAACGGCACGCAAGACGAGCCTATTGTCATCCAAGATGATGTCGTGATCGGCGCCGGCGCTTGTGTCACCAAGTCTGTACAGGCCGGGCTGACGGTCGCCGGCGTTCCAGCTAGACCATTACAACGAGTATGAGGAGTGCCCCATGCGTATACCTATGTCTTCGCCTGACCTGACGACGCCTGAGATGGACGCCGTCAACCACGTTCTGCAAACGTCCTATCTCAGCATTGGCCCCCAAGTCGAGGCATTCGAACGGGCCGTGGCTGCCTACGTAGGCTCTGCACACGCTGTGAGTGTGAACTCGGGCACCAGCGGCCTGCACCTGGCGGTGATCGCCGCCGGCGTCGAGGAAGGCGACCTGGTCATCACTACGCCCTTCTCCTTTATCGCCTCGGCTAACTGCATTCTCTACGAGCGGGCCGTGCCCATTTTCGTCGACGTGGACCCACTGACCGGCAACATCGACCCGGCCCTGGTCGCCGAGGCCGCTCACGATTTGCGCCGCCAGACCGCCGCCGCCAGGCGTTGGCTGCCTCCAACGCTTCGCAATCCAAAATCTGCCCCCCGCCATCTCAAATCCATCCTGCCTGTCGACGCTTTTGGCCAACCGGCTGACATGGACCCCATCCTGGCCGTGGCGCGCGAGCATGGCCTGGCGGTCATCGAAGATTCTTGCGAAGCGATCGGCGCCGAGTACAAAGGCCGCCCGGCCGGCACATTGGCTGACGCAGGAATATTTGCCTTTTATCCCAACAAGCAGATCACCACCGGCGAGGGTGGCATGATCGTCACCGATCGCCAGGATTGGGCCGCGCTCTTTCAATCCTTGCGTAACCAGGGGCGAGACGTGTTCGACGCCTGGCTCAATCACACCCGCTTGGGATACAACTACCGCATGGACGAGATGAGCGCGGCACTGGGGGTAACTCAGATGCGGCGTATCGAAGAGTTGTTGGCCAAGCGGGCCAGGGTGGCCGGCTGGTACACCGAGCGCCTGGCCGGCCAAGAACTGGTCGAGCCGCCTTGTGTCGCTGTGACGACGACTCGCATGAGCTGGTTCGTTTACGTGGTCAGGATCAGGCCGCCGGCCAGCCGGGATGAGGTGATGCGCAGCCTGGAGGAGGTGGGGATCCCCAGCCGCCCCTACTTCACCCCCATTCACTTGCAGCCCTTTTACCAGCACAAGTTTGGCTATGGCCGGGGCAATTTCCCGATCACCGAATCCCTGGGGGACAATTGCCTGGCCTTGCCCTTCTCTTCGATCATGACCGAGGAGCAGGTGGATGATGTCTGCCAGCACTTGCTGCGGACCCTCAGGGTCTCGTGAAAGTCTAGAGGAGATGTCATAGTGCGTCCAGTCGTACGTTGCACGTGGCCCCGCTGCGTGGGTCTGTGGGTGGGTTGTATGTTGGCAGCCGGCGTGCTGCTGTGGGTGACGGCCGGCTGGTGGCTGCCCGCCATTGGGCGTTGGTTGGCTGTGCCTGCCCGGCCCGGCCAGGCGGATGCCGTGATCGTGCTGGGTGGGTCTGGCCCCCTGGCGATTCGACATGGGGTGGAACTCTATCATCACATCCAGGCCGGCGAGCTGTGGTACACGGGCGATGGCATCGCACCTGAAATGACTTTTTCGTATGGCGAGTCCTTTGCCCGCTTTGCCGTCCAGCAGGACGTGCCGGCCGAGTCCATTCACTTGCTGGCTACCACCAGTACCTGGGAAGATGGCCAGGCGATTGCCGGCTTGGCCAGGCAGCGGCACGTGCGCTCGCTTTTAATTGTGACCAACTGGTCTCACAGTCGCCGGGCGTTGTGTGTGATCCAGCAGCAGTTGGATGGCAGTGGGATTGAGCTGTACTATGATCCCCCGCGCGATCTCCGTTATGGCCCTGACGATTGGTGGTTGCAGGAAGATGGCCTTGTGGCCGTCGTCAACGAGTTGATCAAGCTCGTATTTTACTGGCGGCGTTATGGGCTGCCACTGTGGCGTTGCTGATGAATAAATTGCCGGTTCTCCGTATCCGATACGCGATCGTTATCGATCTGCTCAGCATGGTTTTTTCTTTTGCTGCCAGCTTTGTCATCCGCTATGAGCCGGCTCTCAACGTATGGCATTACCTGGTGTACAATCAGAATCTGCTGTACCTGTCTTTGCTGGTGCGCTTGCCGGTCTATGTGGCCTTTGGCTTGTATCATCGCTTGTGGCGTTACGCCAGCACCCGTGAGCTGATGAGCATCCTGGCCGCTGGCACGCTCAGCTCGGCCGTGATCTATGTGCTGAATTTTTACGCCTTGCCGGCGCTCCGGATCCAGCATTGCCCATCGCACTCGGTCGTCGTGCTGGACTGGCTGCTGAACCTGGCTTGTCTCAGCGGCAGCCGGCTGGTGCTGCGCATGACTCAGGAGCAGATCAGCGCCCGGGAACGCCAACTGCTCAAAAGTATCTTTATATCCGCCCCACGCCGGGTCTTGGTTGTAGGCGCCGGCGACGGGGGGGCGATGATCGTGCGTGAGATGAAGCACAATCCATCGCTCGGACTCAGCCCCATTGGCTTTATAGATGACAATATGGACAAGGGCGGGCTGCGTGTTCACGGCGTGCCGGTGTTGGGTTCGCGCCACGACATCCCGGCCCTCGTCAAGGCCGACAGGATCGACGAGGTGATCGTGGCCATGCCCAGCGCGCCAGGCTCGACCCTCCGCGACGTCCAACGCATCTGCAACGAGGCTGGCGTGCTGTGCCGGACGATGCCAGGGGTGTACGAGCTGCTGGATGGCACCGTTACCCTGAAACAATTGCGCGAGGTGCGCATCGAAGACTTACTCCGGCGCGAGCCGGTCGTGGTTGACCAGGCCGGCCTGGACGCTTACATCCGCGATACGTGTGTGTTGGTGACCGGGGCGGGAGGGTCGATCGGCAGCGAGTTGTGCCGCCAGGTCGCACGGCACAACCCGGCTCAATTGTTGTTGCTGGGGCACGGCGAGTTTAGCATTTTCAACGTCGAGCGAGAGCTGCGCCGCCGCTTTCCCCACTTGCCCCTGCTGCCGCTTATCGCGGACGTCCGCGATGCCGAGCGGATCGAGCGGATCGTGCACGCCTATCGCCCTGTGACGATCTTTCACGCCGCCGCTCACAAGCACGTGCCGCTGATGGAATCGAACGTGGAAGAGGCGTTCACCAATAACGTGCTGGGGACACAGTGCATGCTGCGTGCGGCTGAACAACACGGCGTCGAGCGTTTCGTGCTCATCTCGACCGACAAGGCCGTCAACCCCACCTCCGTCATGGGCGCCACCAAGCGCGTGGCCGAAATGCTGGTCCAAGAAACGGCCGCCCGCATCGGCAAGCCCTACGTCGCCGTGCGCTTTGGCAATGTGTTGGGCAGCCGGGGCAGCGTCATCCCTATTTTCAAGGAACAGATCGCCGCCGGCGGCCCTGTGACGATCACTCACCCTGACATGCGCCGTTTCTTTATGACGATCCCCGAGGCGGTCCAATTGGTGCTCCAGGCCGCCGTGCTAGGGCAGGGGGGCCAAGTTTTTATTCTGGATATGGGTGAGCAGGTCAAGATCGTCGACCTGGTCAATGACTTGATCGCGCTGTCAGGCCTGATACCCGGCGATGACATCCAGATCGCGTACACAGGCATCCGCCCAGGCGAAAAATTGTATGAGGAATTGTTGCTCGAGACCGAAGATTATGCCGCGACCCCGCATGCCAAAATATTTATCTCGTGCAACACGCTGCCCCCCCAAGACAGCGCCTACCTTGAAAGCCAGATCGATGAGATGGCGGCTTGCGCGCGTCGAATGGAAGCCGCCCAGCTCGTGCTCGGATTGCGTCGCCTGGTGCCCGAGTTTGGCAGCTCGCCAGCCGGCCCCCAGGCTTATGAAGAGTAGAGAGTGCACGTTATGCATGTACCTGCAACATCGGTTTCTAACCCGGTGCAGCCGGCTCGCTTGCTTTTAGAAGGTCTGTTCTCAAAAGAGGCCCCTGGCCAGGCGTGTTCTGCCCAGGCTGAAGCGCTGGGTGTTGCCTGGCTGCGCGCCCAGGGACTGGCCCCTATGGCCTGGCACGCCTTGCAGTCTGTACCAGGCATGCCGCCTGATTTTGCATCCGAGTTGCACATCGCGTATTATGCAGCCCTGGCCGACGCCGAGCTGCACGAGCGCGAGTTGAAGAGGGTGCTGCAAGCGCTGAGCGCTCAAGGCGTGCAGCCGGTGATGTTCAAGGGGGCGGCCCTGGCCTACACGGTTTACCCCGCCCCGGCTTGCCGCCCCATGGGTGACCTGGACCTGTGGGTGATGGCTGAGGAAATTCCCCAGGCGCGAGCGGCGCTCGAGGCGATCGGCTACGCGTGCCATACCAAATCTCGTCGCCCGCTGGCCATGATGAAGCAAAACAGCGGTGAGCTGCAAATGGTGAGCGCTCAAGCGGGCAGCGGTTTGGTCGAGTTGCATTGGGGCACCTTTGCCGGCGAGTGGCTTTCTCGGGCGGCCAATGTGGACGAGGCCGGCCTTCGTGCCCGGGGCGTGGGGCTGAGCTTGGTGGGACATGAGGTGCTGGCGCTGGCGCCGGAGGACGCGCTGATTCAACTGGCGGTGCATTGGGCCATCAATCACCAATTAGCCTATCCCTGGCTGCGCGCGTTGGTGGATGTGGTGCTGTTGGCCCGGGCGCAGCCGGTAGATTGGCAAGTGCTCGCGCAGCGGGCCCGCGCCTGGCGTGTCAGTGCGGCCGTCTGGCTGGTGCTGAGCCTGGCGGTCGAACTGGCCGGGCTGGAAGAGGCCAGGCCAGCCGTGAGCCAACTGGCGCCCTCTCGCCAACGGGCCTGGCTGCTGGATCGTCTGGCCAATGCCGCGTCCGTCGTCGAGATGCGAGACCTGCGTGAGGGGGGGGCGCGCTTTGTGTACCTGTTGCTGATGGCCGAGCGCTGGCAAGACGCGGCACGACTGTTTTGGCGTGCCCTGTGGCCAGAGCATGCCTGGTTGCTCGCGCGCTACGGGCAAAGCGGCCTGGCCGTGCAAGTGCGCCATCTGTTCAATGCAATACGGGGCAGACTGTAGGGATGAAGAGTGTAGGTGCAACGCACTTCCCGCGAAGCGAGTGCGTTGCACCTGGCCATTTTCGGAACACTAGGATGCACTCGATACGCACGCGAAGCGCGCAATACGCGATAAAATACATCGGTCTAGCCGCCTTGGCCTTGGTCACACTGGGAGCGGCCTGTGTGGCGCTTGTGCCGCGTTGGGCGCCAGCCACATTCGCTGGAATGGGAGTAACCTGGGCCGTCTATGCTCTCACCGCTCGCCGTTTGAGCGTGCGCACCCCCGCCGATGGGCTGCTGGCTTGCCTGGCCTTGATGATCCCCGTGACACTCTGGGCTACCCCTCTGCCGGACCTCACCTGGCCGGCCGTATATCAATTAGCAGCCGGCCTCGTCGTGTATTACGTCGTCGTCAATTTTTGCGCCGTGTGGGCCGCGTTGGACCTGGCCGAGCTTGGCTTGCGCCTGGTCACCTGGGGATTGGCCGGAACGGGCGTGGTGTTGAGTGCCCTGGCCATGCTAGGTGTACAATGGATACCCAAGCTGCCAGCGTTCAAACCGCTGCTGGCGCGCTTGCCAGCCACTCTTATCGAGACGATCAACCCCAATGTGATGGGGGGGATATTGGCCGTGCTCGTGTCAGCCTTGATAGGCTGGTGCTGGATCGGCTGGCCTGAGCACCGGCGGGCGGAACGGGCTGCCCTGGTGACGGTAAACGTGGGGATGATCGGCGTGTTAGTGCTGACTCAATCGCGCGGCGCGTGGATGGGCCTGGCGGCCGCCTTGGTGGCCTTGGTGTTGCTAGTGAACCGGCGCAGCGCGTGGGGAGTGGGCCTGCTGGCCTTGATGGCGGCTATGGTGGTGTGGCGGCTCGGCCTGGAACGGGTCAGTTCGCTGCTGCTCACCTCCCAGGCCATCCGCAGCGTCGATTCGCGGGCCGAGATTTGGCTGCGCGCCTGGTACATCATCCAGGACTTTCCTCTCACAGGCCTTGGCATGGGTGCCTTCCGGCCCGTGGTGGATGTGATGTATCCCCTCTTTTTAGCCGGACCCGAGGCGACTATCCCTCACGCCCATAATGTCTTCCTGCAAGTGGCGGTGGACCTGGGATTGCCTGGCCTACTGGCGTGGGGAGGGACATTGGTGTTGGTCATCGCCGCTGCCTGGCGCACCTACCGGCTGGGTAAGGCTTTGGGCGAGCGGTGGCTGATGGGGCTGGGTGCGGGAGTGTTGTGCAGCCAGGTGGCCCTGGTGATGCACGGATTGACAGATGCGGTCACGTGGAACACGCGCCCAGCCGTGCTGGTATGGGCGCTCTGGGGCCTGGCTATAGCCGCGGCTGCCGCAGCGAACGATCCGCTCGGACCTGAAACCTGAAACCTGCGACCTGAAACCTTCCTATTGTCCCAGCGGCCCGGTTTGCCTGCGCTTCTTCTTCCACTCCTGGATGTCGGGCCAGCCCTCTACCGGGCGCTTGGCCTTGGCGGTGACCATGTGATCGATCGCCTGGGCGATTTCAGACGGGTTAAACCCACATGTCTTGGCGACTTGATCCAGTGCCGCTTGTTCCTCCGGCGTGATCTGACGCCCGGTATCTTTTTCAAGATTGGCGATTGCCAGGAGCAAACCGCGCTCGTCTTCAGAGAGCTTGTCGATATTTTGCAATAGCCACTTGGCCTTGCCGGCTGCAAACAACGAGTCAGATTTGGGGCTTTCCACAGATCCATCCTTTCTGTTTTCAATGCTGCCATGCACGGCGAGCCTGACGAACCGCACTGATAATGCAATGCACTTGCATCCATGATACCACAAGACGCCCCACAGGACAAGCGCCGCAGCGCCGCGGGTGCGCGTCAAAGTTTTGCACTAATAGGGCGGTGGTCGCCCCGAAATGAATTTCAGGGCTGATACTCCCGATGGTCGCAAGCCTGCTGAAAGCAGGCTAACGCGCCTGGGCGCGTTTTTTG
>JAFGFO010000409.1 GCA_016931085.1 Thermoflexales bacterium | reverse complement strand
CGCCTGATCGGCGGCGCGCTGTTCCTGCGCACTCAACCGCGCATCGTGGTGCTCGACAATCTCCGGCTGGACGCCTTGCCGGAGGGCCGGGCGCTGGTGATCGCCAGCGAGGACAGGCCCGGCGTGATCGGCCAGATCGGGACCTTGCTGGGCGCGCACGGCATCAATATCGCCGAATGGCGGCTGGGCCGCGAGGCGCCCGGCAAGACCGAGATGTCTTTTATCAACATCGACTCGCCGGCCGGCGAGGACGTCCTGGCCGAGCTGCGTGCCCTGCCGGTGGTGATGGACGTGCGGCAGGTGCTGCTGTGAAAGAGGCTATCGGAACAGCCTTATGTACCGTATCTTGATCGCGGACGATATTGGAGAGGCCGGGCTGGCCCTGCTGGACGCGGCGCCCGACGTGGCGTACGATGTGCTTGCGGCCTCCGATTTGCCGCAGCAGATCGCAGGCGCCTACGACGCGCTGATCACGCTGCCGGACGTGCCGCTGGGGGCCGAGCTGTTCGAGGCTGCCGGGCGGCTGCAGCTCGTCGCCCGCGCCGGCGTGGGCCTGGACAACGTCGACCTGGAAGCCGCCACGCGGCGTGGTATCATGGTCATGAACGCGCCTGAGGCCAACACTGTGGCGACCGTCGAGCTGACGATCGCCTTGATGTTGGCCAGTTGCCGGCGCCTGGTGGGGGCCAACCGGTCAGTCCAAGGCGGGGAATGGACGCGCGGCCAGTTCCTGGGCACCGAGCTGCGAGACAAGACGCTGGGCATCGTCGGCCTGGGCCGGATTGGAGCCCAGGTCGCCGTGCGCTGCCAGGCTTTCGGTATGAAGGTGATGGCCTACGATCCTTATATCACCGAGGAAGAGGCCGAGGCCTTGCACGTCCGCCTGGCCAGCCTCGATCAGGTGTTGGCCCAGGCCGATGTCCTCACCTTCCACGCTTCCCTGACGGATGAGACGCGCGGCATGATCGCCGCCCCCCAGCTCGCTCTGATGAAAGATGGGGTGTGCCTGGTCAACTGTGCCGCCCCCGAGCTGTGGGACGAGGAAGCTGTGCACGCCGGGCTGGTCTCGGGCAAGATCGCCTCCGCCGCGCTCGACCTGTCCAGTCCCACCCAGGCCACTGAGCTGCGGCGGCTGCTCTCACTCGACAACGTGATCGCTACCCCCCACCTCAGCGTCAACACCGTCGAGGCCCAACGCGGTGTGGGGGTGCAGGTCGTGCAGCAGGCCCTCGACGCCCTGCGCGGCACCCAGTTCCACCATGTCGTCAACTTGCCTTTCGCCGAAGGCGTGGATCAACGCGCGTTGGCGCCTTACCTGACCCTGGCCGAAAAGATCGGCTCGCTCCACATGCAGTTGGCGCACGGCCGCGTCGGGCGCGTCGAGCTCGAGTTTCGCGGCGAAGAAGTCGAGCCGCACGTCCGGCCGCTGATGGTGGCGCTGCTCAAAGGCTTGCTCACGCCCATCCTGGGCGACAAGGTCAACTACGTCAACGCTCCCAAGCTGGCCGAGGAACGCGGCCTCCTCATCTCGCAAGCGCGTTACCTGGCCACCCAGGATTATTCGAACATGATCTTGTGCCGCGCGGCGTCGCCCGAACAGACGCGCCTGATCGGCGGCGCCTTGTTTCTGCGCACTCACCCGCGCATCGTGCTGCTCGACGAGCTGAGGCTCGACGCCCTGCCTGAGGGCTGGGCCTTGCTGATCGCCAGCCGCAACGCGCCAGGCGTGATCGGCCAGATCGGGCTGGTGCTGGGCAAGCACAATGTCAACATCGCCGAGTGGCGGCTGGGACGCGAGGACCCCGGCCTGGTCGAAATGTCTTTCGTCAACGTCGACACGCCCGCCAGCGAGGCCGCCCTGGCCGACCTGCGTGCCCTGCCCTCGGTGACCGACGTCCAGCAGGTTCTCCTCTAGCCAATATCAAACTTCAAAACCCACAACTCGCAACTCAAAACCCACAAGTCAAATCTAACGTCCTTCTAATACTTATCCTCTATAATGTCTGCAATGAGGAATGACGATGTGGAAACCAAAAGCTGGAAACTCGACTCGACGCCTGCCCGCGTGCGCCAATTGTGGCATCGCGATCGATTGGCAGCCGACGGTGGTGGACGGCAAGGTCTACTGCTGTATGGGCTGCGCGAACGGTGGGCCGTGCGAATGTGACTATGACCACTTGCCGCAGCCAGGCGACCAGGTGTCGATCGTCGTGCGTGTGACATACACGTCGAGCAGGGTTTACGCATCCGAGTAGAACATTTTATTATCCGCTAATTTTCGCGAATCTAACGAATCGTTTATAAAAATTAGTGAAGATTAGCGCGAATTCGCGGATCAAAACATTAGGAGGATTGTTATGGGTAAAATTATTGGAATCGACTTGGGAACGACGAACAGCGTCGTGGCAGTGTTGGAAGGCGGCGATCCGGTGGTGATCCCCACCTCAGAGGGCAGCCGCTTGCTGCCATCTGTCGTGGCGTTTGCCAAGAATGGCGAGCGCCTGGTCGGGCAAACGGCCCGCCGCCAGGCCGTGGTGAACTCGGAAAACACCATCTTTTCGATCAAGCGTTTCATGGGCCGCCGTTACGACGAGGTCAAGGACGAGCGCGTGCCGTACAAGCTCGTGCCTGGCCCATCGGACGACGCGCGCGTGCACGTGCCGCAGACCGGCAAGGAATACACGCCGCAGGAAATCTCGGCCATGATCTTGCAGAAACTCAGGAAAGACGCCGAGGCCTACCTGGGCGAGCCGGTCACGCAGGCCGTCATCACAGTGCCGGCTTATTTCAACGACAGCCAACGCCAGGCCACCAAGGACGCCGGCAAGATCGCCGGCCTGGAGGTGATGCGCATCATCAACGAGCCCACCGCCTCGGCCTTGGCCTATGGCTTGGACAAGAAAAAGGACGAGACCATCCTGGTGTGGGACCTGGGCGGCGGCACCTTCGATATCTCGGTCCTGGAAGTGGGCGAGGGCGTGGTCGAGGTCAAGTCCACCAGCGGCGACACGCACCTGGGCGGCGACGACTGGGACGCGGTGCTGGCGGAGCACATCGCCGACGAATTCAAGCGCGAGCAGGGCGTCGACTTGCGGCAAGACCGCCAGGCGCTCCAACGCCTCAAGGAAGCCGCCGAGAAGGCCAAGATCGAGCTGTCGACTTTGATGGAAACCGAGGTCAACCTGCCCTTCGTCACGGCCGACGCGTCCGGCCCCAAGCACTTGACGCTCAAGGTCACGCGCGCCCGCTTCGAGCAGCTCAGCCAGGAGCTGGTGGCTCGCTGCCGTGGCCCGTTCGAGCGGGCGCTGTCCGACGCCAAGTTGTCGCCGCGCGAGCTGGACGAGGTGGTGCTGGTGGGCGGCGCGACGCGCATGCCCATGATCCAGGCCCTGGTGCGCGAGCTGACCGGCAAGGAGCCGAACAAGAGCGTCAACCCCGACGAGGTGGTGGCCGTGGGCGCCGCCATCCAGGCCGGCGTCTTGGGCGGCGAGGTGCGCGACGTGCTGCTGTTGGACGTGACACCGCTCAGCCTGGGCGTGGAGACGCTGGGCGAGGTGATGACGGTACTGATCCCGCGCAACACGACGGTGCCGGTCAGAAAGGCCGAGACCTTTAGCACTGCCGCCGACGGGCAGACGGCAGTGGACATCCACGTGCTGCAGGGCGAGCGCCCCTTAGCGCGTGACAACAACACGCTGGGCCGCTTCCGGCTGGAGGGTATCCCGCCCGCGCCGCGCGGCATCCCGCAGATTGAGGTGACCTTTGACATCGACGCCAACGGCATCTTGAACGTTAATGCCAGGGACAAGGCCACCGGCCGCGAGCAAAAAATCGCCATCACGGCCAGCACGAACCTGAACAAGGGTGACGTCGACCGCATGGTGCAGGAAGCGCAGCGGCACTCGGCTGATGACAATCGCCGCAAGGAAACGATCCAGGCGCGCAACGAAGCGGACACGTTGATCTACCAGATCGAAAAGAGCCTGCGCGACTTGGGTGACAAGGCGCCGGCGGCTGACCGTAGCCGCGTGGAAGACAAGATCAAGAGCTTGCGTGAGGCGATGGCTGGCGACGACGCCGGCCGCATTCGCCGCGCGATGGACGAAGTGCAGCAGGCGGCTGTCACCATCGGCCAGGCGATGTATGGCTCCGCCGGCCCGCAAGCCGGCGCAGGTGCCCAGCCCGGCCCTGGCCCGCAGCCGGGCATGGAGGGGCAGCCTTACGGAGGCTATGCCCCGGGCGGCAACGGCCAGCAGAGTCGCGACGAGGGCGAAAACGTCGTCGAGGGCGAGTTCAGACAAATGTAGATTTTAGACCCTAAGGGTCTTCGAGACCCTTAGGGTCTACACCCATAGGAGGCAAACCGTGTTCTATTTCGATCCACTCTATCTCGTCTTCTCGCTGCCGGCGCTCATCCTGGCGCTGGTGGCCCAGTGGCGTGTAAAATCTGCTTTCAGCAAGTTCTCGCAGGTGCGCACCTATCGCGGCCTGAGCGGCGCCCAGGTGGCCCGCGCGATGCTGAACGAAAACCAGTTGCAGGATGTCACAGTGGAAGAGACCCACGGGCTGCTGTCTGACCACTACGACCCGCGCAGCCGCGCCTTGCGTCTGTCGTCCGAGGTGTATCGCAGCAACTCGGTGGCATCGGTGGGTGTTGCCGCCCACGAGGCCGGGCACGCGCTGCAGCATGCCCAGGGCTATTCGGCGCTCCAAGCCCGCACGGCCATCGTGCCGGTGGTTCAGTTCGGCTCGTGGCTAGGCCCGCTGGTGTTTATGCTGGGCTTTATCTTGAGCCTGAGGCCGGTCGCCTGGCTGGGGGTGGCCTTGTTTGGCGTGGTCGTCGTCTTTTCGTTGGTCACGCTGCCGGTCGAGTTCGACGCCAGCCGGCGCGCCAAGGCCTGGCTGGGCCAGGGCTTGCTGCTCGAACAGGGCGAGCTGGCCGGCGTGGCCAAGGTGCTGGACGCGGCCGCCCTCACTTACGTGGCCGCGCTGGCCCAATCCGTTTCGACCATGCTGTATTACGTCTTTCTGCTCAGCGGTGCGCGCAGCCGGGACTAGGTCTTTTCCGGCTGCCAGCAGCCGGAAAAGCGTTCTAATACAACTCTAATACAACGCTGATGAAATTCTAACACAACTTGGGTAAAGTAAGAGTGTGAATTGGAAAACGGTAAATCAATAAGAAAGCAGGGAGGTGTCTATGTCTGATTCAATCACACGTTGGGAGCCTATGCGCGAGATGGTCACGCTGCGCGAGGCAATCGGTCGCCTGTTCGACGATAGCACGATCCGCCCGGGCAGCCTGGCTGGAGCTGGGTTCGAAGGGCCGGCCGTTGACGTCTACCAAACCAAGGACGACGTGATCGTCAAGGCGGCCGTGCCAGGGCTCGACCCGGAGGACATCGACGTTTCGGTCACGGGTGATATGCTGACCATCAAGGGCGAGTTCAAGCAGGAGGAAAAGGTCGAAAAAGAGCAGTACGTCTACCAGGAGCGGCGTTTTGGGCAGTTCTGCCGCCAGATGTCCTTGCCGGCGCGTGTCAAGGCCGACAAAGCCTCAGCCGAGTACGAGCACGGCGTGCTGACGCTCAAGCTGCCCAAGGTCGAAGAGGCCAAGCCAAAGGGGCTCAAGATCAAGGTCAAGTAACAACTAGCAAATAGCACATATCAAATAGCAAATCGCGAATCAAAAGAGGGAGGTCAAAATGACAGTCGTAAGATGGAATCCAAGTCGTGAGTTGGTCAGCCTGCGCGAGGCCATGGACCGCTTGTTCGAAGACAGCTTTGTGCGGCCGATGTGGAGCGGCGAACGCGAGCGCCGCCTGCCGCTGGATGTGTACACCACGCCGAGCGAGATCGTCGTGATGGCCAGCGTGCCCGGCCTGAAGCCGGACGAGGTCGACATCACGATCGAAGGTGACACGCTGACGATCGGCGGCGAGGTCAAGCCGCCGCTGGAGGACGTGGAATACATCTTCCAGGAGCGTGGCTACGGCAAGTTCAGCCGCACCCTGACGATCAATGTGCCGGTCGAACACGACAAGGCCGAGGCCAGCTTTGAGAACGGTGTGCTGACCATCACCTTGCCCAAGGCCGAGGCGGTCAAACCCAAGACGATCAAGGTCTCGACCAAAAAGTAATCGGAAGCCTAGAAATAAAAAAACCCCGGCGCTTGGCTGCCGGGGTTTTTTTTGTGTCTAATTTTCTGGGTCGTCGTCTAGCTGTGACGGGGTAGCCAGGCCAACAACTTTGATGGCCTGAGGCCCCTTGTCGGTGTCCTCAACCGAGAACTCGACCCGCTGGCCCTTGTTCAAGTTGCGATAGCCATCGCCCTCGATAGCCGAGAAGTGGACGAACACGTCGTCTTCCTGGCCATCTGGGTTGATGAAACCATAACCCTTGACGCGGCTAAACCAGCGAACGGTGCCTTGAGTGCGTGCCTCTTCTAACATCGTGCTAAAATCCTCCTGCATACTACTAACCATTTCTTAATGGCGTCACTAGGCCTATGAATTTTCCGTAGCTCCGTTCGTACGGAAAGGCCGAACTACCTACAACAAACAAAACCGCCAGATAAGGACACAGAACCGGCGGTTACTGGACAATGCTTACAACGTGGCCACAAGATACCACATTTTTGACAGGATGTCAAATGCGCTACCCCACTGCCTCGATGCGCACCACGATGGCGCTGATGTTATCTTCACCGCCGGCCGCATTGGCCGCTTCAACCAGTTTCCGGCAGGCCTCCTGGGATGAAGCCGCCGACATGACAAGCTCTTGGATTTGCTGGTCAGACAACATGCCGTTCAAGCCATCCGAGCACAACAAGAGCCGGTCGTCGACAGCCAACTCGAACTGGGTGACATCTGGCTCGACGCGGGCTTTATCTCCCAGGTTTTTGTAGATGACGTTTCGCTGCGGATGCGTGCGCGCGTCCGCCGGCGCCAATTGACCCAGTTGCACCAGCCGCTGAACCAGCGAATGATCGGTCGTCACCTGGCGGATCCCCTCGGCATTGATCACATAAGCCCGGCTGTCGCCAGCGTGGGCGATGGTAGCCACATTGCTGTGCAGCAAGGCCACGACCACCGTCGTGCCCATGTCGCTCGTCGAAGCGCGCCGCCGCCCAAATACGGCCTGGTTGGCTTCCTGCACGGCCAGTTTGAGCCAGCCGCCTATGTCGGGCCAGGCGCCCGATTCGTGCACGTGCTCCATCCACAACTCGGAAATCGCCTTGCGCGCCAGGGTATCGACCGTCAGCGCGCTGGCCACATCGCCGGCCGTGTGCCCTCCCATGCCGTCGGCCACAACGTATAATCCCAATGGTTCGCTGATCGAGCGGCGAATGCGTGACAATTCCAGCGTCAGCACGCTGTCTTCGTTCAAAGAGCGCACCTGGCCGACGTCGCTGATGCGGCCCACGCGCAGGTCCATGCTGGACGGGCGGCGCACGTCGACCAGCGTGGCGCGCAGCGCCTTGCTAAACTGCTCGGCGTTGTCAAAGCTCCCCAGGTCGAGGGCATGATCGATCAAGGCCCCCACGCTGGGAGGAAGCACGTCCGCCGGCGGCTTGTAGTCACGCTGGCCGCTCATCAGATAATACAGGATGGAGGCCAGGCCGAGCACGTCTTTCGCCAGGACCTCCGGGTTGGGCACCCCGATGATGTGCTCACATGGCGTAAAATCGATCCAATAGGCACGGCGGAGATCCAGTGCGATTCGCCATCCATCGATTGCCCCGGCCGTCATTTTGCTCTGGTGAAGATAGTGCAGGCCCTCGGCAAGTTGGATGCCCCATTCCAGGACGTCGGTGACCTTCTGTGGGACGCGCATCGTTGCGGCCAGTTGAGGCGGCAGGTCTGGTCCGATGAGGTAGTGGCGAGGCGTATCGCCATAGGGCGTTTCGCCCAAGACCTCACGTGGCAGCAGGAGAGCCGGATGAGCCAGCCCTACCAGCTCAGACTCGATCTCGATCCTGGATGGCTCGTCTGTCTCCTTGGCCTGGTAATGGGGATAGTACGGCATGGCCTGGTCAAGGGCAGCGTTACAGTTGATGCACCTGGATTGATCGGCCGCATTTTCTTCAAAACCACACTGCAGGCAGCGGCGAACGGGGTTGAGGCTTTCGATCACGTAGACATTGAAATGCACCGACTCGCTGCGGATTTCGACTACCGCGTATCGATCGCTAATGATCGCACCTTCGGGCAAAGCGGCAAAGGCGGGCAGTTCACGCTGTACGCTGCCAGCCGGTGCGTTTGTTTCGGGCAAGTTCAAAGGGGCCGTACCCAGGCCAAGCGTGCGAAAAACCAGTTCTGTGCTGCCCAAGCCCACCCGCCAACCGTTGCGTAGCATGTTCTTGCCAGTGCGCCGGTCGTTGACGAACAAGCCGCTCGGACTGGCCAGGTCCTCAAGAATGGTCAGATCGCCCTGTATCTTCAGACGCGCGTGGTGCTCGGCGACCGTTTCGTAGCCGGGGAATTGCTCGTCGACGACGATGTCGTTATCGCCGGCGCGGCCTATGCTCGTGATGGCCTTGTTAAGAGCGATCCGCGTCAGGCGATTGTCGACAGTGGCCAGCTCGAAAAATTGGGGCGTTAGGGGCTGCTGCGGCGGCGCGAAGGGCGGCGTTGCCGGCAGGCTTGGAGTCGCTTCCAGTTCAGCTCGAGCTTCTGGCTCAGGCGCCTCGGCTGGCGGTGTCGGCGCTGGACGCTCGCGGCGGATGAGCACGTAAGCGACGACCATGGCCAGCAGGATGCCCACGGCTACCAGGATCAGTGTTGTATAGTCCATTTAACAACCTCCGCGTCGGGTAGGGGCCACACATCTGCCCCACACAAGTTGACGGCTGTGCCAATTAATGCTAAAGTATACACTCGTGACTCGTTAGTCTAGGAGCTTGTCGGAGAGACACCCGTAGGGCAGGTTTCCACGCAAAGCGTGCCACAGGCGCGGCGGCTATCCGCAGGACGCCTTTG
>JAFGFO010000408.1 GCA_016931085.1 Thermoflexales bacterium | reverse complement strand
GCACATTCACCTTCTGCCGGGCTACCAACGCCGAAATAGGAACTTTCGGCGTCGAAATGGTATGGCGCAACTGATCTTCCAACCAAGTCACAAAGTCATGGAGGCCGTAGCACTGCGCACGAGCGGCAATTCCAAATCTGAAAGTAACACACGCGGACAAGGCGCAGCGCGCCCCCGCTGCTACGCAGCGGAAAGGGCGTGCGGCGGCAAGCCGCCAGGCGCTGTGGCAAATTGGTGCCTCGACCCGCATAGTCTCTGGCTTTAGATTTGGAATCGCTGCGCTCAGCAGCACCTGTTTGACACATCATTACCAGCGTGGTATACTAGTTCCGCAGCGGAACTAGTATAGGCTGCGCGCGGGGGATGGCCCTCCCTGGAGGGGTGGCCGAGTGGACGAAGGCGACGGTCTTGAAAACCGTTGTGGCGCAAGTCACCGTGGGTTCGAATCCCACCCCCTCCGCCTTGTACTTGAACATAGCCTGCAGGCTGCAGTCTGCAGAATGTCTCGTGTTTGGGGAGGTGCCGGAGTGGTTGATCGGAGCCGCCTGCTAAGCGGTTGAGGGGTCTAATAACTCCTCCCAGGGTTCGAATCCCTGCCTCCCCGCTTTGTGTGCCCCTGTAGCTCAGCGGATAGAGCGCAGCCCTGCGGAGGCTGAGACCTGGGTTCAATTCCCGGCAGGGGTATTGCAAGAACTCCACATCGATATGTGGAGTTCTTTTTTTGCTCGACTTTGCGGAATGGCACACTTCTGGTAGAATGGGCACGATGGCTCGAAATTCCAACATCCATGCTCGGCTTGCGCGGCCGGCCGCCGGCGCGCTGTTGCTGCTTGCCCTCCTGGCAGGGGCCTTGCTGTGGGCCTACGCGATGGTCCCGCCTTCCCAAGGCGTCGCGTGGCCCACGCTGACGCCCACCCTCACGCTGACGCCCACCCCCCACGCCCCTACCCTCACGCCTGTCCCCAGCTCAACGCCCACCTCCACGCCCACAGCGACCGACACGCCCACACCGACAGTCACCCCTACCCCCACGCCTGAACCCTGCCTGGAAACGAGCGGCAAGGTCGTGCGCGGGACGTTTTTTAGCGCGACCGCCGGGCGCGAGCAAAAGTACCGGGTCTACCTGCCGCCTTGCTACGGGCATCCCACCCAAGACACAGGCCGTTCGCAAGGCGAACGGGGCTACCCGGCGCTGTACGTGTTCCACGGCTCGCACAGCGACGACGCTCACTGGGACGAGATCCTGGGCGTGACGCGTGTGGCCGACGAAGGTATCCAGGACGGCACGCTGCCGCCCATGCTCATCGTCATGCTGGCTTGCGATCCCATCTTGTATCTGAACACCAGCGGCGGCGAGGCGTCGCTCGAGGGGCTGGTCGTGAACGAGTTTATCCCCTTGATCGACCAAAGCTACCGCACCGATGCTCGCCCCCAGGCACGCGCGGTGGGCGGCATCAGCCGGGGCGGGGTATGGTCGCTGGAAATCGCCTTCCGCCACCCGGAGTTGTTCGACGCTGTCGGCTCCCACAGCTCCGCGCTGAACGTCAACCTGGCCGGGCCGGCCTACGACCCAATCCACCTGGCCGCCAACCCTGCCATCAAGTCGCTGCGCATTTACATGGACGCCGGCAGCGTGGATTACACCAAGCCCGGCTCGGACGATCTCCACACCGCGCTCGTTCGGGCCGGCGTGGAGCATCTCTACGTCGTTTACGAAGGCGACCATTCCGACCCCTTCTGGGCGGCGCGGCTGAAGGAATACCTGCTTTTCTACGCCGAAAGATGGCAGTGAGGAATTGTTAATTATTAATTGTCAATTGTTAATTTTTAACGGGCGAGGTGTCTGGCGCGTAATCGGACTGGCGGGGCTGGCGCTAGCGTTAGGGAGCTGTGGGACGGATACCAGGCCGGCGGCCATGTTAGCGCCAACGCCATCGCCCACGGCGGAAGCGGTGATTGTGGCGCTGCCCAGCCCTAGCTCGCCGCCTGCCACGTCCACGCTGCGCCCTAGCGACGCGCCGAGCCAGCCGGCGACACTCACGCCGTCGCCGGCGACACCTGCGCCAACGCAGGCCGCCACATCCACAGCCATCCCCCCTACCCTCACCAGCCCACCGCCAGCCGAATCGCCCACGCCACGCCCCTCTGCCACGAAACCACCCCCCACCCCACCACCGGCGACAGTGGCGCCAACGCCGGTGACTGTGCCAAACCAGCCGCTCATCCCGCCGGCCGGCGTGCGGGTTTACGAGACCGAGCTTTCGATCCCCACCTATGATTACGAGGGGGCACTGGTGCCTTCGCAGCCGGACGACCCGATTTACCCCTACCCACGCCTGAACGCGGGCCGGGTCGGCGGCAAGAGCTTGCGCCGCTACCGCGCCGTGGTGCTAGAAAACGCCTACGTGCGCGTGACGATCCTGCCGGAACTGGGGGGACGGGTGTACGCCTGGCTGGACAAAAGCAGCGGCCAGGCGCTCGCCTACAGCAACCCCGTCATCAAGCCGACCCACTGGGGCTATCGCGGCTGGTGGCTGGCCACCGGCGGGATGGAGTGGTGCCTGCCCACCGACGAGCACGGGCTGAACGAATATCGCCCCTGGCAGACCACGCTCGGCGGGGCGTCTGTCACGGTGAGCGACCACGAGGATCGCACCGGGCTGGACGTGCAGGTGACGCTCAGCCTGGACAACGTGCACAGCAGCCTGATCGTGCAGCCCCGCATCGCCAACGGCACCGGCTCGCCCCAAAGCTTTAAATTTTGGATCAATGCCATGCTGGCCTTTGGGGGCAATCGCGTTGGCCCCAGCACCCGCACGATCATGCCCACCGGCCAGGCCACAATTCACTCCAGCAGCGACAGCCACTTGCCCGGAGCCGGCGCCGTGATCGACTGGCCGGTGTACAACGGGCGCGACGTGAGCGTGGTGGGCCAACTGGATGGCTGGCTGGGCGTCTTTGCCAGCCCCAGGGCGCAGGCCGGCTTTGCCGGCGCCTACGACGAGGCCGCCGGCTTGGGCATCGTGCGCATCTTTCCGGCCCACGTCGCTACCGGTGTCAAGTTCTTTAGCGCCCAAGGCATCGATCCGGCGACGTGGACCGACGACGGCAGCACGTACCTCGAGCTGTGGGGCGGGCTGACGCCCACCTTTACCGAGGATGCGACGATCGAGAGCGGGCAAACGTGGTCGTGGACCGAGCGCTGGTACCCGGTCAGCGGGCTGGAGGGAGCTTACGATGAGGCGAACGCCACGGCCGCCTTGCGCCTGCGGGATCGCGGCAGCAGCGTGTACGCCGGCATCGCCGCCAACGCCAACCTGGCCAACGCCCGCATCCGGCTGTGGCAGACCGGGCAAGTGGCCGCCGAGTGGTCGACGTCGCTCGGCCCCGGCCGGCCAGTGAGCGTGGTGTGGCAGCGGCCGGCCGGCGGCTGCCAGGGAGAAGCCTGCGGGCAACTGGGGTTACAAGTGCTGGACAGCGCCGGCAGCGTGCTGGCCCAGACAGGTCTAACAACCTCGCCGTGAGGGATCATGTTTGCCACGAAGGGCACGCAGAACGAGAATAGACCCTAACAAAGGAGAATTCAGGATGAACAAAACAGGACTCACCATCAACGATCAAGACTATTTCGAAATGCCCGGTTTGAACGTGTTCGTTTATCAGAACGCCTTCTCCGAAGGCCACCAGGGAGGGGTTGAGATCATCCAACACGGAGAGCGGGTGGCCACGAACGGCGAACTGCGCCTTAGCCCCGCCCCCGGCCAATGGCAGCCGGTGCCCGAAGTCGGTTGGGGGTTCCACCAAGAGAGCTGTGCCCCCAAGGCGGTCGCGCTGCAGGGCCGGGCAGTCGACCGGGAGGCCAACACCATCAGCATGCCGTGCCGTTACCCCGACAAAAGCCGAGAGCGAAAGGGCTTCAACCCCATCATTTATCCCGACTTGCAAATCGACTACACGGTCCGGGTTCAGGCCGAGGGCACGTCGTTTACCATCACGGTGGATTTAAAAGAGCCGCTGCCACAAGCCTGGGTCGGCCGGGTGGGTTACAGCCTGGAGCTCTTCCCCGGCGATTTGTACGGCAAAAGCTATTACATGGACGCGCAGCCAGGTGCCTTTCCACGCCAGGCCAACGGGCCGACCTATAAGAATCCTGACGGCGAAGCCGAGGCCGTCCCCATGGCCGAGGGCCATACCCTGGTCGTGGCCCCGGAGGACGAGCTGTTTCGAATGACGATTGAAAGCCCCAGCGTCCCCTTGCAACTGCTGGATGGCAGCCTGAAGCATAACAACGGCTGGTTCGTCGTCCATTCGCTCGTCCCGGCCGGCGCCACTCAAAACGCCATTCAGTGGAAGATCACGCTGCACGTGCTCCCCGGCTGGACCTACCAGCCCGTGATTCACGTCTCTCAAGTCGGCTATCACCCCCGGCAGAAAAAGGTGGCCTACATCGAATTGGACAAGCGGGAAAGCGCCCTGCAGCCGGTCACGCTGCACCAAGTGATGCCATCGGGCGAATACCGCCTGGTGGCCGAAAAGCGGCCGGCAGCCTGGGGGCCATTTTTACGTTACCAGTACGCCACGCTCGATTTCTCCGAGATCGCCGAGGCGGGCATTTACGTGATCACATACGGCGACGTAAGGAGCAACCCGTTTCAGATCGACGCCAAGGTTTACAAGCGGCACGTCTGGCAGCCGACGTTGGAGTATTTCCTGCCGATGCAAATGTGCCACATGCGGGTCAATCAAAAATATCGCGTCTGGCACGGCCTCTGCCACATGGACGACGCCTTGATGGCGCCTTCCAACGTCAATCACTTTGACGGCTATGGCAATCTCGACGAGACGGCCACGTTTCCATTCCAGGCGCTCGAACACATCCCGGCCCTCGACGCTGGCGGCTGGCACGACGCCGGCGACGACGACATCCGCACCGACACGCAGATCAACACTATCATGGCGCTGGCGCACACTTACGAGGAATTCGGCATCGACTACGATGAAACCACCATCGACCAGGAACACCGTCACGTCGAAATCCACCAGCCGGATGGCAAGCCCGATATCCTCCAGCAGATCGAGCACGGCGTGCTGTGGATTCTCAGTTTTTATCGCCAATTTGGCAGCCTCGGCTTTGGCGTCATCGTGCCGACCCTGCGGCAATACGTGCACCTGGGAGACCCATCCACCCAGACCGACAATCGCGTCGTCGACGCGGCCGTTGCCCAATCGCGCGCCGCTCGCGTCGAGGGGCTCTGGTACAAAAAAGTCGCCAATCGCTATTCCAGGATATTCGACCCTGAAGAGAACCTGGACGAGATCGAGGAATTCGTCCCGGAGCTGGATGACCGGCTGGCCTTTCCGCAGACCAATCCTGGCCGGCAACTGTTGGTGAGCGCCGGGCTGGCGATGGCCGCCAGGGTGCTCAAGGGTTACAACGACGCGCTGGCCGGTGACTGTCTGCGCGTGGCCGAGACACTCTGGGCGGCCAATCGCCACTTTAGCGACTCGGATGCGGGGCTGGTTCACGCCTACGGGCGTTACGGCGGCCTCGAAAGCCTCAGGATCGCAGCCCTGGCCGAACTGATCCTCACGACAAAGAAGGAAGAATACAAAAAGGAGCTGTGCGGCATGGGGGCCGCCGTCGAGAAGCACTTTGGCGCTTCGGGCTGGGCGCTGGGCCGCGTGATGCCGCTGCTCGACTGCCCCGAGTTTCGCGACCAGGTCACCGCTGCCGCCCGCGCTTTCCAGGCCGAGATAGAACGCTCGGCGAGCGAAACGCCCTTTGGCTGCCGCCTCGCCCACACAGAAATCCTGGGGCTGATGCACTACTTCCTCCACAAAGGCTGGCCCGAGATCTTCTCGGCCGATCCCATGTTCGCCGTCATGAATTTTCTGCTGGGCTGCCGTCCCGGCAAAACGACCAACAGCCTGGTATCTGGGGTGGGAGTCAACTCGCCGGTGGTCGCGTACGGCTTTAACCGCGCCGATTGGAGCTACATCCCTGGCGGGACTTTTTGGAATGCCGTGAACGTCCTGAGCCCCGATTTCGCCGAAGACAAGGTTTGGCCCTATTTGTGGCAGGAGCGAGAGTACATCACCGACGCGGCCTGTATGTTCATGTTCACCGTGATCGCGGCGGACAAGCTGTTGGAGGAGTAAACCCAGACGGATGTAGACACGCTGGTGGAAGTATTGATAAAAAGGCAGTATCGCAAAAGTTGCTTACACCCTCACCCCAACCCTCCCCCTACAAGGGGGAGGGAGTCTGCTCCCTCTCCTCGCTGGGGAGACGCCGAAGGCGGGGGTGAGGGGAAGACAAAATCAGCCGCGCGCGCCTGCTCATCCCAGCGCGCCACAACGCTATTCGTGGTGCCAAAGTCTATGGCCAGTTTGTGTCCCATGCTCACCATCATAACATGCTTTTTGGCCATTTTCAACCAGCCCAAAGTGTGATAAACTTGCAAGATAGCAAGAATCGGGTGGTTTTGCGGGATAGGAATGAGTATACTATAGACATTCGTGACATTCGCCCCGAAGGGGATTCGTGCGCAAGGCGTCGTGATTTATTTTCAAAGCAGAACACATGATCTACGATCTTCACCATAGACGAGAATTGGGCGCGGTGACCGCGCCCCCTACGCCCCACCATGTGCGTGGGGTGGGGTTCCCCCGCCCTTACCACCTATTTTCGAAGTAGGTAACGATGGATTACAGCCAGTCATCGCAGGACTATGCCCGGATCGAGCAGGCCATTCGCTTCCTCGAAGGGAATGTTCACACCCAGCCAAGCCTGGGCGAAATCGCCGCCAGCGCCAGCCTCAGCGAGTATCACTTTCAGCGGCTGTTCACGCGCTGGGTCGGCATCAGCCCCAAGCGCTTTCTGCAATTCCTGACCAAGGAGCACGCCAAGGCACTGCTAGAAAAATCTCGCCCCCTGCTCGAGGTCAGCTATGAATCTGGGCTATCTGGCCCCAGCCGCCTGCACGAGCTGTTCGTCACCTGCGAAGCCGTCACGCCAGGCGAATTCAAGAACAAAGGTCGAGGCTTGACGATCGCTTACGGCTTTCATCCCAGCCCGTTTGGCGAATGCCTGCTGGGACTCACCGGGCGGGGGATTTGTCACCTGGCCTTTGTAAGCGGCAGCCGGGAGCTTGCCGTCGAGGATCTCCAAAGCCGGTGGCCCAGGGCCAAACTGGCGCAGGATGCAGAGCGCACCGGGCGGCTGGCCCAGCAAGCCTTCACCCGCTTCGAGCGGTCAGGAGACACCCCGCTCAGCCTGTTTTTGAGCGGGACAAATTTCCAACTCAAGGTGTGGGAAGCGCTGCTCGAGATCCCGCCGGGAGCGCTCAGCTCGTACCAGGACATTGCGGCCCGGCTTGGGCTGCCGGCCGCCGCGCGCGCTGTGGGCAACGCCGTGGGGCAAAACCCGATCTCAGTCCTCATCCCATGCCACCGGGTGATCCAGAAAACGGGCCAGGTCGGGAACTATCGCTGGGGCACGGCGCGGAAAAAGGCCCTGGTCGGCTGGGAAGCCGTATTAACGATTAATAGTTAATTATTAATTGTTAATTGTTAATTATTAATCGACGTTGGAACGATGCCGTGAATTCAAACACGATACAATCTGAAACGGGTACGCAAGCCGTTTCTCCGCTGGCGATTTGGGGGGCCTTGCTGGCGGTCTATATCATCTGGGGATCGACCTACCTGGCGATCCGTTTTGCCATCGAGAGCATGCCGCCGTTCTTGATGGCCGGCAGCCGTTTCCTGATCGCCGGCGGCTTGCTGTACGCCTGGCGGCGCGCACGCGGCGACAGCGCTCCTACTCGCCTGGAGTGGCGCTCGGCCGCCATCGCCGGCATCCTGATGCTGACGGGCGGCACCGGTGGCGTGGTGTGGGCCGAGCAGCGCGTGATTTCCGGCGTGGCAGCCCTGCTGATCGGCACGACCCCGCTGTGGATGACGTTGATGGATGCCTTGTCTGGGAGCAAGCGAAAGGCGGACCGGCGGGCGATTGCCGGCGTCGTGATCGGTTTTGGCGGCGTGGTTGTGCTGATCGGGCCGGCTCAATTTGCTGGCGGCGCGCAGGGCGTTGACCCGCTCGGCGCGGTCGTCTTGATCCTGGCCGCGGCGTTGTGGGCCAGCGGCTCGTTGTACAGCCGCCAGGCCATCATACCCCCCTCCCCTTTGCTGGGGACGAGTATGCAGATGTTGGTTGGGGGAGCCGCGCTGCTCGGCGTGGGCCTGGTGAGCGGTGATCTGGGGCGGCTCGCGCTGAGCGAGATCGCTATACCCTCTCTCTTAGGCTGGCTCTATTTGATCGTGGTCGGTTCGTGGGGGGGATTTGTCGCCTACACCTGGCTGCTGCGCGTCGCACCCACGCCACTGGTTTCGACCTACGCCTACGTCAATCCGGTAGTCGCCATCCTGTTGGGCTACCTGCTGGCAGCCGAGCCGCTTACGCCGCGAGTGCTGCTCGCCGCGACCATCATCGTGGGCTCGGTGGCGTTAACCACCTCGAATGGCTTGGCCAAGCTCAGGCTGCCAAGGTGGCTGAGGAAGAAGCGGCTCGAATCGGCCTGACACGCCTGGCAACCTTGGTCACGTCGAGTTAAAATCGACGCAGCCGGCGCAGCCACTTTTCAAGCTCGACAATCGCGTAACTGGCCAATCCCACAGCCAGCACCAGGCCCCAATCACGCAGGCTGATGGGCGCGCTGGCCAGCAGGCTGTTCATGAACGGCGCGTAGGTGAAGAGCAATTGCAGGGCCAGCATGGTCAAGACGCTGGCCACCATCCACTTGTTTGAGAACGCGCCAATTTGAAACATGGATTGCGTCAGCGAGCGGCAATTGAACAAATAAAATATCTCTATCATCACAACAGCGTTGACGGCAATGGTGCGTGCCTGCTCGATCTTGACGCCCAGGCTTAGTCCCAGTTCGTACAAGCCAAACGAGCCGGCCATGATCAGGATGCCGACCAACACGATGCGCCACAACAACTCTCGCGTCAGAATGGGTGCGTCCGGCGCGCGCGGGGGGCGCTGCATAATGCCGGGTTCTTTTAGCTCGACCGCCAGCACCAGGCTGAGGATGCCGGCGGTGATGGTGTTGATCCAGAGGATGTGAATGGGCAAGATGGGCAATCTCAGGCCGGCCAGCACCGCCAACAGAACGATCATGCCTTCGCCCAGGTTGGTCGGCAGCGTCCAGGCGATGATCTTGGTCAGGTTGTCAAAGACGCTGCGTCCCTCTTCCACGGCCGCCTCGATCGTGGCAAAGTTGTCGTCGGTCAAGATCATGTCGGCCGCTTCTTTGGCCACGTCGGTGCCGGTGATGCCCATGGCGATGCCGATATCGGACTGCTTGAGAGCCGGGCCATCGTTGACGCCGTCGCCTGTCATGGCGACGACGTTGCCTTTCGCCTGGAGCGCCTCGACCAGGCGCAGTTTCTGTTCGGGCGAGACCCTGGCAAACACGGCAATGTTCTCAACCGCCTCGACGAGCTGCTCGTCAGAATACTCGGCGATGGACTTGCCGCTCAGCACGCACTCCTGGGACGGCGAGGAATCCGGACACGGCTTGGCCAGTCCAATCTGCACGGCGATGGCGGCGGCCGTCAGGGCGTGATCGCCGGTGATCATCTTGACGTCGACGCCGGCGTCCTGGCAGGCACGTACCGCACTAATGGCCTGCTGGCGCGGCGGGTCGATCATGCCTTGCAGCCCAAGCAAGGTCAAGCCAGAGGCAATCGCCTCGTGCGTGATGGTCGTGGCGTCATCGGGCAATTTCGCCTTGGCGAAAGCCAGCACGCGCAAGCCCCGATTGGCCATGTCTTCGACCGCGTTGTAAACGGCATCGGCCTGGAGGGGCACGGCCTGGCCGTTTTCGTCGAGCGCGGCGGTGCATCGCGCCACGAGCGCTTCGACAGCGCCCTTGACGTAGGCGATTTTTTCGCCCGAGGCCGGCGCGTGCAGCGTGGCCATGTACTGGTACTGGGAGTCAAATGGGATAACATCCAGGCGCGGCAGTTGCCCGGCCAGCTCGCCGCTCGCCGGCCCGGCCTTGCGTGCCGCCACGATCAGTGCCACTTCGGTCGGGTCGCCCTGGGCCTGCCACTGCCCCTCTTTTTCGACCAGCGCGCTGTCGTTACACAGTACCCCGGCTTGCAGACACTCCCGCAGCCCGGCAGTGAGCTGAGCAGACTGGCCCTGGTAAAGGATCTGCCCGCTGGGAGCATAGCCGACGCCAGACACCTGGTAGCTGGCCGCTCCAATGACGATTTGCTGGACCGTCATCTGATTTTGCGTCAGCGTGCCGGTCTTGTCGGAGCAAATCACGGTGACGCTGCCCAGCGTCTCGACGGCCGGCAGCTTTCGGATGATGGCTCGCCGCCGCGCCATGCGCGACACGCCGATGGCCAGGGTCACGGTCAGGGCGGCCGGCAGGCCCTCGGGAATCATGGCCACCGCCAGCGCCACCGCCGCTGTGAAGGTGTCGACGGCCGCTTGCCCACGCAGTATCCCCACCCCAAAGGTCACGGCCGCCAGCGCCAGGATGGCGTACAAAATGAGGCGGCTAAACTGGGCGATCTTGCGCGTGAGCGGCGTTTCCAAGTCCTGGGCCTCAGAAATCAATTGCGAGATACGCCCGACTTCGGTGCCGTCGCCCACCGCGGTGACGATGCCCGTGCCCTGGCCGAACGTGACCAGCGTGGAGGCGTAGGCCATGTTGCGCCGCTCGGCCAGCACAGTCTCGGGCGGCAACACGACGTCGACCGCCTTTTGAACCGGCAGCGACTCGCCGGTGAGGGCGGCCTCGGCGATTTGCAAATCGCGCGCACGGAGCAGGCGCAAATCGGCCGGCACCTTGCTGCCCGCCTGGAGCTGCACGATATCGCCTGGCGCCAGTTCCGCCGCCGGGATGCGTTGGGTGTGACCGGCGCGGACGACGACGGCCTCGGTCGTCATGGCCTGCGCCAGGGCCTCAATGGCCTTTTCGGCCTTGGATTCCTGCACGTAGCCGATGATGGCATTGATGAGCACGACGGCGAAAATAATGGCCGCGTCCAGCGGATCCTTGATGAGAGCGGTGATGACGCTCGAAGCGAGGAGGATATAGAGCAGGGGATTGTGAAATTGCAGCAGGAAGCGCACCAGCGGGCTTTTGCCCTTCTTGGGCGTGAGCAGGTTGGGACCAAAGTGCTGCTGGCGATGCCTGACCTCGAAAAGGTCTAGGCCGTTCTGGAGATCGCTCTCCAAAAGTTGGAGGATCTCGTCCGGCGGCAGGTGATGCCAGTGTTTACCGAGTAGGGTGTGCATAGTTACTCCGATTGTGTTCTACTTCAGCTACAGCCTCAAACGCAAGCCCACCGGGCAATGGTCGCTGCCCATCACCTCGGGCAAGGTAAAGGCATCCTCGATGCGATCCAGGACCTCACTAGCCACAAAGAAATAGTCGATCCGCCAGCCGACGTTGCGCTCGCGGGCGCGCATGGGCACCGACCACCAGGTGTACTGCTCGGCCAGGTCGGGGTAAAAATGCCGGAAGGTGTCGACGTAGCCGGCCTGTACGAAGCGATCGATCCAGGCCCGTTCTTCAGGCAAAAAGCCGGTCGTCTTCTCGTTGGCCTTGGGGTGAGCCAGGTCGATCTCGCGGTGGGCTGTGTTGACATCACCGCAAAAGACGAGCGCCTGGCCGGCCGCCCGCAGCGCTTCGCAGCGGGCCAGGAAGGCCTCGTAAAAAGCCAGCTTGAACGGCACGCGGCCATGATCACGCCCACCGTTGGGGAAATAGCAATTGAGGAGAGTAAAGGTGGGGAAACGAGCGATGATGGTGCGCCCTTCCTGGTCGAATTCCTCGACCCCCAACCCAAAGCTCACTTCCTCCGGCTCCAGGCGAGTGAGAAGGGCCGTGCCACTGTAGCCTTTTTTCGCCCGTGAGGCGTTCCAAAAGCCCCGGTAGCCCTCCGGTTGGGCTAAAGCCGGCGGCACTTGGAGCTCTTCAGCCCTGGTCTCTTGCAGGCACAAAACGTCCGGCTTGGCCTCAGCCAGCCAGTCTAAAAAGCCCTTGTTATACACGGCCCGTGCGCCGTTGACGTTCCAAGAAAGGAGAGTGATTGTTTGTTGCATGACGCCATTATACTGCCTGGAGCGAATCTGTCAATAGTGCAAATCAGCCAATCTGCAAATGAAAGGCTTTTCAAACAACGCAGCTTATTTGAAAGGCATTGGCTCTAAAATCGCTTCCAGGCCACAGTCGCCGGAAAGAGCTGCCGCACAAAGTCCCAGGCACGGGCCAGAGCAGCCGCTTCGCTTTGGCCTGGCAGAACGTAGACGTTGACGCGCATCGACAACACGCCATCTCGCGAGTCACGCTGAGCATTGTCCCACAAGTACCAGTATAGGACGACCAGCCGCTCGCCGGTCTGAGTGAACTCGGTCAGCAAATAACGGGCGTACATCGGCCGGTCGTCCAACACGGCCGACTCGCGGCAATTTTCGATGATGCGCCACGAGCTGCTGGGATAACAGATTTCAGGCGTGTGGCTAAAGAGCAAGAAACTGTCGTCCCCCTCATTTCCAATGATGACCAACGAGAGCTTTTGCCCCGACGCATCCTGGTAATCCCGCTGGAAGGCCAGGCTGGGGTGCCCCAGGTATTCGACCACCAGCGGGTCGTCGGCCAGGGACCGCGCCGGGCCCACCTGCTGCCATTCGCCCAGGGCGGCCGGCAGGGCAGCCCCCAGCGCCTGGTTGGTGCGACTCGTCAAATCGTAAGGGCTGTTGACGGCTGTCTCGTAGGGGGTGATGCGATACCAGCCTTCCAGGTCGACAAAGTAGACGTGGGCCGCAGGCAGCGGGCTGTTATCCTGGCGGCCAGCCACGGTTGTCATGGGGGGAGGCAGCCTGGACGCCACGAGCCAGCGCTGCCCCCAGGCGATGAGGGTGCTGGCAGCCAGCAGCGCGACGATCACAACAAAAGAGCGGGAAGGAAAGGACTCGCCCGCTTGACATAGCGTGTGATTTCCTGGCGATACCCAATCGTCCCGAATGCGGGAACACCCCAGCACCTTGCCCAGCCCGAGCAGCAGTCCCAGCGCAACCATAAACAAGAGCGGGCTGGACCAGTCGTGATAGTAGCTCAAAGCGGCTGCCTGGCCCAGGCCAGCCGCCACTCCCAACAAGATGGCGATGCGCAAGACGTTAGCAAGCGCTACCAGCGGCACGACGGCCGCCAGCATCAGCGCCTTGGCAGCCGGCCGCCCATCCACGACGTAAATCCAGCCCACCGCCACCGTGACCATGGCCACCAGCGAGCGCAGCCCGCTGCACGGGGCGCCTACGACGAAGCTGGTCCCCGGCAAGACGAGCTGGCTGCCCTGCTGCACGGCCGGGATGCCAACCAGGCGGGCGGCGGCCGCCGCCCAACGCGCGGTAAAAGCCTCGAACCAGGGACTGGCCATGTCTACACAGGGCAGCGGAACCATCAAGGCCAGGAAGAACAGTGGAAAGAGCCAATGCCTGAGCCGGCGCCAGCCCTCGAGGTAAAGCAGTACGGCGGCCAGCAAGGCCAGCAGAACCAGGCAGGCCGCAAAATAGTCTTGCCAGTACATGGCCCATAGGGCGGCAGCCAGGCTGGCCAGCGTGAGAGCAAGCCCGGCCCTGGCCAATCCCTGGCGTGGCTCGGCGGCGACGCGCTTGCAGTTTTGCCAGGCCAGGAACGCAGCCAAGGGCGGCAGGAGGAAGCCATGCCCGTAGTAGGGATTGCTCAGCCACGAGTGGGCAAGCCAGGCCAGGGCGGGATAAAACAGCAGGCTGGCCAGGCCGGCGACGAGGCCGTAGGCAACGGCCCACTTCATCGCTGTTCTGAAAATAAACCACCAAGGACACCAAGGACACCAAGAAGAAACCCTTTGTGACCTTTGTGTCCTTTGCGGTGAAAAATTTTCATTCTGTACCGCGCCCCTACTTGCGGCGGCGGGCCCGAATCTGCAGCGCGGCATAGCCCGCCAGGCCAGAGACGGCGCTGCTCAGCAGGATCAAGGTCGAGGCCTCGGGCACTGCGGATGGAGTCGAGGGCTGAACTGGAGCAGCCACCGCGCATTGGGTCGTCGCCACGTCCCGCAGCCCCTCGGCGCTCCGCAGCCCGGTCTGGACAGTGATGGTTCCCAGCGTGTCCAGGCGCACGGTGAAGGACACTCGAGCGCTCGTGCCGCTGTTCAGGTTACCCAGCCTCCAGGTGATGACACCGCCCGACTCGGCGCCACCGTTGGTGGCGCTGACAAAAGTCGTCCCGGCCGGAACGTTGGCAGTCAGCACCACGTCATTGAGGTGGTCCATCGCCATCGCGCTGGGGACGACATAGTCGACGGCCAGGGCTACCTGGTCTCCCACGGAGACGGCCGCAGGTATTGTCGAGCACGCGGCAGCCAGGTCCAAATCCATGGCAGTTAACAAGACGACCGGAACCGTGTCGTCCGAAACGTTATCTTGATTGTCGCCGGCCTGGGCTGACAGCCACAGCTCGTTTTCAGGACTGGCCCCGCTTGGGAAAAGCACAGCTTGAGCAAAAGCGAACTCGATCACACCGGGGTTCACCCCTGTGCCATAGATACCCTGACCCACCAGGCCTGATAGAGCAGAAGGTGTGCCAGGCAGAATGCCTGCACCAGGCCCTAGCTCGGCCGACATGACACTCACCCCAGAAGCAGGCAACTCGTAGGTGAAGCCGAGCCTGTACGTTTCCGAAGTCCCCAAGCCATTGCCGTCAGTGAAGGAAGCACTCACCAGTGGGCCACTATCCGGCCCATGGGTGCCTACCCCCGGATTGCCGGCTGTGCCGGTCTGGCTGTCCGAATCACCAGGCCGCCCATCCACGTCCAGCCGGAAATACCACGTTGCCCCGGCGGCGTCATAGTAGGCCCACAGCGCAGTGGCATCATAGCCGCTGCGGGCATATGTGGGGGCATCGTGAGGATGATCCCTTGTGCCGGTGATAGACACATCCAAGCCATCCGTTGCGACTTGCCAGGCCGGGTTCCAGTCGCCGCCGTCACCATCCAGGGTGATGGGACCGCCCTGGGCAGCAAGCCGCCCGGGGCTGGCGGCTAGCAAGATGACAGCCAGCCCTACGACAGCCAGGCTGAGAGCTTTGAATATTCTCCTCCAAGTCATGTGCAACTCCTATTCGAACACGTTTATCCAAATAAAAACGCTCGAAAATACAGCGTTGTCTCCTGACAACACCAATTCTTTGAGTTGCACCGGGCAGGATCAGACAAGGGGGGTACAACTCGTCAACGCTTGACAACACTGACATTATACCGACTAGAGCACGGTTTGTCAACATCACGTGGGCGGCGCCCGACTTGGCGACTCGGCGACTTGGCGTTAAAATAGGGACGCAATGCGAAAAGCAAACGTGCAAATCAATCGGGTGTGACCAAAATCAGTTGACTGCTTTGTAAACGCCCATCACCCACCGCCGTGCAGTCCAATCCCCCTCCCCTTTGTGGGAGGG
>JAFGFO010000407.1 GCA_016931085.1 Thermoflexales bacterium | reverse complement strand
TCTCAATAATCCGGGGCGTAGGGGCAGACCTATGTGTCTGCCCTGGGCAAACACGCAGGTTTGCCCCTACATTTTGAGAAGATACCTCTGGAGGATTGATCAAGGCGAGGGAGGGAAGGTTGAATGCGAGAACTTGTCGATCCACAAACTCTTACGATTTTGATCGTTGACGACGAGCCGGCCAACCTGGCTATCGTGACGGATGACCTGGCCCGGTCTGGATTCCAAATCAAGGTAGCCCAAAGCGGTGAAGCCGGGCTCGAGTTAGCCCGGCAGGCGCCGCCCGACCTGGTTTTGCTAGACGTGCGGCTGCCAAGTCTTGACGGCTTCGAGGTCTGCCGCCGCCTGAAAGCGGACGAACGGACCGGGGAGATCCCCGTCATCTTTATGACCATCGTGACCGGCGTAGCAGACAAGCTCAAGGGCTTTGCGGCCGGCGGCGTGGATTACATCACCAAGCCGTTTCAGCGCGACGAGCTGCTGGCCCGGGTCACAACGCACCTCACGCTCCACCGTTTGCAGCAGGATCTCCAGGATCTGAATCGCAGCCTGGAAGACAAGGTCGCTGCGCGCACGGCCGAGCTGGTCAAAGCCAACCGGGCCTACCGGGCGCTCGGTGAATGCAACCAGGCGATGTTGCACGCCGCCGACGAGGATGAACTGCTGCATAAGGTGTGCCGGATCATTCAACAGGAGTGTGGCTACCGGCTGGTCTGGATTGGATTGGCCGAGCACGACGAGGCCAAGACGGTGCGGCCAGTGGCGCAATCTGGCTATGAGGAGGGCTATCTCGAGAAGGTCAAGGTCAGTTGGGCGGAGAACGAGCGGGGACAGGGGCCAACCGGCACAGCCATCCGCAGCGGCCAAGCGGTGGTGAACCGCGATGCGTTGGCGAACCCGGCCTATGGCCCATGGCGGGAGGAGGCCCTCAAGCGCGGCTACGCCTCGTCGGCGGCGGTCCCATTGGTGAGCGGTGGCCGGGCGCTGGGCGCGTTGAACGTGTATGCCGCCGAAGCGGATAGCTTTACGCCGGGGGAGGTCAGCTTGCTGGCGGAAATCGCCCAAGACTTGGCTTATGGCCTCGAGTCCTTGCGCGTACGACGCGAACGCGACCAGGTAGAAAAAGCGCTGCGGGAGAGCCAGGCCCGTTATCGCGGCCTATTCGAGCACTCGCCGCTCCCCATGTGGGAGGAGGATTTCTCCCAGGTCAAGGACTATTTTGACACCTTGCGTGCCGCAGGCATCGGCGACGTTCGAGCCTACTTTGAACATCATCCCGAGGCGGTGACGGAATGTGCCGGCCTCATCAAGGTGCTGGACGTCAACCAGGCCACGCTAGCCTTAGTGGGCGCGAAGGATAAAAAGGAACTGTTGGTATTGCCGAATGGATTCACAGAGACCTCGTTCAAGGCGTTTACGGAAGAGCTGATCACCCTGGCCGAGGGGGGTCGCTATTTCGAGAGTGAGGCGGTCTACCGGGCGCTAGGCGGTGAGGAGCAATTTATCATCCTTCGTCTCAGCGTTGCCCCCGGCTATGAATGCTCCCTGGGCAAAGTCTTGGTATCCATGCTCGACATCACTGAACGCAGGCGGGCCGAGGAGGAACTGCAGCAACATCGCGACCATCTCGAAGAACTGGTGCAAGAGCGCACCGCCGAGCTGGCGCTGGCGAAGGAGCGCGCCGAGGCCGCTCGGCGCAGCGCCGAGCGGGCCAACCAGGCCAAGAGCGTGTTCCTGGCCAACATGAGCCACGAGCTGCGCACCCCCCTGAACGCCATCCTGGGTTACACCCAAATCCTCCAGCGGCAGCCGCTGCCCGCCGACGCGCTGCGCGGCCTGAGCACGATGCGGCAGAGCGGCGAACACCTGCTCACCCTGATCGGCGACATTCTTGACCTCTCCAAGATCGAGGCGGGCAAATTGGAGCTCAACCCGGCCGACATTCACTTGCCCACTTTCCTCGACACTATCGCGGGCATCGCCTGCGGTTGGGCGGCTGCCAAAAAACTCTCATTCAGCTTTGAGACACCGGGGGCCGTCCCCACCTGGGTCAAGGCGGACGAGCTGCGCTTGAGGCAGGTGCTGCTCAACCTGCTCGGCAACGCCTGTAAGTTCACCGACGCCGGCCGCGTCACGCTGCGCGTGAGCGCCCAATCTCTATCTCCCTCTCCATCTCTATCTGAAATCTCTATCTGCTTTGAAATTGAAGACACCGGCATCGGCGTCACAGCCGAACAGATGCAGAGACTCTTTCAGCCCTTCGAACAGGTGGGCGACGTCGCGGGCTGGAAGGAGGGGGCCGGCCTGGGTCTGGCGATCAGCCGCCAACTGGTGCGCTTGATGGGCGGCGACATCCAGGTCAAAAGCCCCGTCTTTAGCCCCCCCTCTATCCCCCCCGGTGGGGGGGAAGTAAGGGGGGGAACAGAGGGGGGGCCGGGCAGCCGCTTTTGGTTCGAGATCGCCTTGCCGGTGACAGAGGCCGTGGAGGAGCTTGCTCCAGCCCCGGCGGAGCGGCCCATCACCGGCTACCGAGGCCCCAGGCGGCGGGTGCTGGTGGTGGACGACATCCCCTCGAGCCGGGCGCTGCTGGTGGACATGCTGCGGCCGTTGGGCTTTGAGCTCGTCGAAGCGGCGGCTGGGCCACAAGCGCTCCGCCTGGCGCAGGAGAATCGGCCCGATCTGATCCTGATGGATCGCTGGATGCCCGGCATGGATGGTTTCGAAACGGCGCAGCAGATGCGGCAGGTAGCCGGCCTGCAAGAGACGCCCATCATCGCCGTGTCGGCCAGTGTATCGGAGACAGACCGGGCGCAGAGCCAGGCGGCTGGCATAGACGCCTTCCTGCCCAAGCCGGTCGAGATAAGACAGTTGATGGCGTTGCTGCAAGAGCACCTGCACCTCGAGTGGCGTTACGAAGGCGCGCCGGCCCAGGCCGTTCCGCTGCCGGCCGAATTCGTGGCGCCGCCCCAGGCCGAGCTGGCCGCCTTGTACGAACTCGCCCGGGTGGGCGACATGCGCGGCATTCGCGCCTGGGCCGAGAGGTTGGCGCAGCAAGACGCTGTGTACCAGCCTTTCGCCGACAAGCTGCAGAGCCTGGCGCTCGCTTTCCAGAAGAAGCAGATCGTGACGCTGGTCGAGCACTACCTGGGGGGTAAATGAACGCCGAGGCTGCTTTCCAAGGCCGCACACTCGTGATCGTGGACGACGACGCCGTCAACATGGGCGTCATCACGGATTACCTGGAAACGTTCGACTTGCGCATCCTGACGGCCCTGGATGGCCAGGACGCCCTGGAGACGGTGCGAGCCGCCCAGCCGGATTTGATCCTGCTGGACGTGGTGATGCCCGGCCTGGATGGCTGGGAGGTGTGCCGGCGGCTGAAAGCCGAGCCGGCCACGTGCGAGATCCCCGTGATCTTTATGACGGCCCTGGCCAGCACCGAAGACAAGCTCAAAGGCTTCGAAGCCGGGGGAGTGGACTATGTGACCAAGCCCGTCCGCCAAGAAGAACTCTTGGCACGGGTGAGGACCCACCTCAAGATTCGGCAGTTGACCCAGGGCTTGCAAGTGCAGAATGCGCGCTTGGAGAAAATGGCCAACGAACTGGAAGGCTTGTACCGGCAAGCCGCGCGCTCCAACGAGCAACTGGAGCACATGGTCCACCAGCGCACGCGGGAGCTGGAGGAAGCCTACCGGATGCTGGAGATGATGGACAAGGCCAAGGCGGATTTCATCCAGGTGGCCGCCCACGAGCTGCGCACGCCGCTCACGCTGATCGAGGGCTATGGGGTGCTGATCGAGGAGGAGGCCGAGTGCAGTCCTGGTCTCAAAAGATTGGTCGAGGGCATCCTGACCGGCGAGCGCCGCCTGCACGAGATCGTCGCCAACATCCTCGACGTGTCCAAGATCGAGAGCCAGGTGCTGCAAGTGAGTAAAGACCCCGTCCAGATGTTGGATATCTTTGAGGGTCTGCGCAGCCAGTTCGAGTCAATCTTGAGAGAAAGGCGCTTGGAGCTGACCATGAGCGGGCTGGACGGCTTGCCGGCGCTCCTGGCTGATGCAGAACTTTTGACCAGGATGTTCCAGCACCTGCTCGTCAATGCGATCAAGTATACGCCGGATAGCGGCTCGATTACGGTGAGGGGGAGCTTGGTCGAGGAGGGTGGAAACCCCTGGCTGGAAATCGTCGTCCAGGATACGGGCATTGGCATAGACCCGGCCTACCACGAGTTGATTTTTGCCAGCTTTTACCAAACGGGCGAGGCCAGGTTTCACTCGTCGGGCAAGACCAAGTTCAAGGGCGGTGGGCCTGGGTTGGGGTTGGCGATCGCGCGTGGGATCGTCCAGGCGCACGGCGGGCGCATTTGGGTTGAAAGCCCGGGGCACGACGAGGCAAGCTGCCCGGGCAGCGCGTTTCACGTCATGCTGCCGGTCTTGGAGGCAAGCTGAGAGGGCAGATAACACCCTGCCCCCCACCGCGTCATCGTCACAGCAAGAGTTAGACTATGTCAACACCTTTCAAAAATTTAGTTATCGTCATGATTAACCTGCTCTTGGGGGCCAGCCTCATTTTGACCGGCTGCGCCCCCACCGCGCCGGCCGAGCCGCCGGCGCCCACCGAGGCAGCCCCACCGGCCTCGGTGTACCACGAAGCGCCCATGCTGGCCGAACTGGTAGAGGCCGGCCAACTGCCGCCAGTGGACCAACGCCTGCCCCAGAACCCCATGCTCATCCAGCCCGAAGAGCGGGTGGGCCAGTACGGCGGCACCTGGCATATTGTCAGGGTGACGGGAGATAACACGGCCATTGTTCGCACTATTCAATACGAAGGCATGGTGCGTTGGGATAAAGGCTGGACCAAAGTGATCCCCAATCTCGCCCAGACGTTCGAGGCCAGCGCCGATTCACGGGAATT
>JAFGFO010000406.1 GCA_016931085.1 Thermoflexales bacterium | reverse complement strand
GGAGGTTGATGCCCGCCTGATGGGGCAGTGCGCGTCTATGGAAAACGCCAAAAAAGTACCACCAACCAAATTTGGTCACACCCAAATAAATAGATAAGCCGGGGGCAGTGCCCTCGGCTTATCTTTGACGTGAACCAACGCGAACTTTTTTTATCCGCTAATCTACGCTAATCTGCACGAATAATTAAAATTGGTGAAAATTCGCGTGAATTCGCGGATAAATTAGGCATCATAGTACAGCGTAAACTCGTAGGGGTGTGGCCGCATGCGGACCGGGTCGACCTCGACCTGGCGCTTGTAGGTGATGTAGGCTTCGAGCACGTCCGGCGTGAACACGTCCCCCTTGAGCAGGAATTCGTGATCCGCCTCCAGCGCCTCCAGCACCGCCTCGAGCGAGCCGGGCACCTGCTTGACCAGCTTGGCTTCTTCCGGCGGCAGGCTGTACAGGTCCTTGTCCAAGGGATCACCGGGATCGGTCCGGTTCTGGATGCCGTCCAGGCCGGCCATCAACTGCGCTGCAAAGCACAAATAGGGATTGCAGGTGGCGTCCGGCGCGCGGAACTCGATCCGCTTGGCCTTGGGACTCTTGGAATAGACCGGTATGCGGCAGATGGCCGAGCGGTTGCGCTGCGAATAAGCCAGGTTGACCGGCGCTTCGAAGCCGGGCACCAACCGGCGGTACGAGTTGGTCGTCGGCGCGGCAATCGCCAGCAGGGCCGACGAGTGCTTGAGCAAGCCCCCGATGTAATACTTGGCGGCGTCCGACAGTTGAGCGTAGCCCGCCTCGTCGAAAAAGACGTTCTTGTCACCCTTCCACAAGCTCTGGTGGACGTGCATGCCGGTGCCGTTGTCTCCGAACAGCGGCTTGGGCATGAAGGTGGCCGTCAGGCCATTGAGGCGCGCCACGTTCTTGACGATGTACTTGTAAATCATCACGTTGTCCGCCATGCGGACCAGCGTGTCGTAATGCATGTCGATTTCGGCCTGGCCGGCGGTGGCCACTTCGTGGTGGTGCACCTCGATCCGCACGCCGGCGTCTTCCAGGGCCAGCACGATCCGGCTGCGCACGTCCTGCATGGTATCGGCCGGCGGCACGGGGAAATAGCCGCGCTTGGGCGGGATCTGGGCGCCCAGGTTGGGCTTGAGATCCTCGCCGCTTTTCCACCACCCCTCGCGGCTGTCGATGTAGTAAAAGGACGAGTTGGTGCCGCCGCCGTAGCGCACGTCGTCAAACAAGAAAAACTCGGCTTCCGGCCCCCAGTAGCTGGTGGTGGCGATGCCCATCTGCTTCAGATACGCCTCGGCCTTCTTGGCCACGTAGCGGGGATCGCGCGAGTAGGGCTGGCGGGTCACCGGGTCGTACACGTCACACATAATCACCAGCGTCGGCACCTCCAGCGCCGGGTCGACAAAGGCCGTGCTGGGGTCCGGCACCAGGAGCATATCAGACTCGTGAATTTCCTGGAAGCCGCGGATGGACGAGCCGTCGAAGCCGATGCCTTCCTGGAACAGCTCTTCGTTCAGGTCACGCGCCTGGATGCTAAAGTGCTGCCACGTGCCGGGCAAGTCGGTGAAGCGCAAGTCCACTATCTTGACTTCTTTTCCCATCTCGATTACATCTGCGATCGTCTTTGCCATGTCATTGCTCCTTTTGCAAAATTAAGTATACGGGCTTATTATAAGCGCTCGGCCCGGCTTTGTCTAGTACCCAAATGGGGCATATTTGGATCGTTTATGTGTTTGGCTCAAACGTGGTACAATCGGGCCATATGCCCACTACTTACGAACAGTACGACCGGCTGCTGCGCGGGCAGTTAGGCGAGGATGAGATACACGCGATATTGGCCCCCAGCGGCCTGGCCGACTGGCGGGCGGCCTATCGCTGCCTGCTGCACCTGGGGGGGGAGGAAGAGCACGTCCGGCCGGCACTGATCGACCTGCTGCCTCACCTGCTGGCGGCGTTGGCCGGCGCGGCCCAGCCCGACCACGTGCTTGTCAGCTTCGAGCGCCTTGCCCACGGCGCCCACGACAAGTTGTCCCTTTTTTATTACCTGGCCAGCTACCCGCGCGCGGTCGAGATCATGGCCAGGCTCTTTGCCGGCAGCCAGTTCCTGACCGAAATCCTGCTGCGCAACCCCGAGTACTTTGTGCGGCTGGTCGAGCCTCGCTACCTGGCCCAGCTCAAAGGCGCCGCGCAGCTCAAGGTCGAAGCGCAGGCGGCGGTGTCGCCTCCGGCGACGACGGACGCCCAGATCAACACCTTACGGCGTTGGCAGCGCCGCGAGCTGCTGCGCATCGGCACGAGCGACCTGCTCGACCTGTTCGACGTGCCGGCTGTGACCGCCCAGTTGTCTAACCTGGCCGACAGCCTGGTGCAGACCTGCCTGGAGCTCGCCGTGACGCAGGCTGGCCGGCCGGCGGACGGTTTTGCGGTGATCGCCCTGGGCAAGCTGGGCGGGCAGGAGCTCAACTACAGCTCGGACATCGACCTGTTATTCCTGGCAACGTCAGACGCGAACGCGCACGTCCCACTCGGCAAGCTCTTGATCCAGGCCTTGACGCAGGTGACGGAGGAGGGCTTTTTGTACCGGGTGGACATGCGGCTGCGCCCCTGGGGCCAGGACGGGGCGCTGGTGTCTTCACTCGATGGCTACCTGGCGTACCTGGACAAGCACGCCCGCTTGTGGGAAAAGCAAGCGCTGCTCAAGGCACGCCCGATCGCCGGCGACGAAGCCTTGGGCGCCGAGTTCTTGCGCCGGACAGAGCCATTGCTGTTTAGCGCGAAACCCGAAGACGTCCGGGCTGGAGTGCACGCGATGAAGCAGCTCACCGAGAGCTATTTACGCCAGCGGGGTCGCGACTGGGGCGAGGTCAAGCTGGGCGAAGGCTCGATCCGCGACGTCGAATTCGTCGCCCAGTACCTGCAACTGGCGCACGGCGCCCGTCAGCCCGAGCTGCGCAGCCGCAGCACCCTCGATGCCTTGGGGCGGCTGTCTAGAGCCGGCTTTTTGCCGGCAGGCGAATACCGCGTGCTGGCGGATGGTTACGTCTTTTTGCGCGCCGTCGAGCATCATTTGCAAATGATGCACTACCGGCAAAGCTACAGCCTGCCCAAGGAGCCCAAAGCGTTGGCTAACCTGGCCCAGCGCTTGGGCTTTAAGGTCGGCGAGCTGCTGATAGCCCGCTATCAGCAGCACTGCACGGCCATCCGCGCCGTGTACATGCACCATCTAGGGAGCGTTCACATGGACACACCGGCCAAGCAACGGACACCGTCCCTCACCCGCCTGCGCGAGCACCTGGCGCGCATGGATCCCTCCTACGCGGCGACCTTCGATCCGCAAGATATCCAACGCCACGCGGAGCTGGTCTCCCAACTCGACGACGAGCGCCTGGTCCAGGTCGACGCGGCCCGCCTCCAGGATGGGCGCTGGCGGGTCACCATCGTCGGCTACGACTACCCGGGCGAGCTGTCGCTGATCTGCGGCTTGTTGTTCGTCCACGGCTTGAGCATCCACGACGGGCACGTGTTCACCTACGAGCCACTTGAGATACCGGCTGACCCAGACGCGGCGAGTGGACGGCAAAAAATTGTCGACACCTTCACCGTGGAAGCGCTGAAAGGGGAGCTTGAGGGCGAGGTTTGGAAGCACTACGCGGAGGAGCTGGCGGCCCTGCTGGGCATGATGGCGGCTGGCCAGCGGCGTGAAGCGCGGGTAGAGTTGGCCAAGCGTGTGGCGGTCAGCCTGCACGAGGTGGGCACGCCATTTCTTAATGGCGCCGCGGCCGCGCTGTATCCGATCGAGATCGAGCTTGACAACAACAGCTCGTCACGCTATACCGTGCTGCGCATTGAGTCGGTCGATACACCCGGTTTCTTGTACGAGTTTACCAATGCCCTGGCCTTCAATCATATCTACATCGCGCGGGTGACGGTCGACTCGGCCGGCGATCGCGTCCAAGACACCCTCTACGTCACAGACGTCGCGGGACGCAAGATCAGCGCGCCCGACAAGCAGCGCGAGCTGCGCGCCGCCACCGTCTTGATCAAGCACTTTACCCACCTGCTGCCCCTCTCGCCCAATCCCGAGTCTGCCCTGCTGCACTTTCGCGAGTTCCTCGGCGAATTGTTCGAGCGCCCCAACTGGCCCGGCGAGTTGGTCTCGCTCGAGCGTCCCCAGGTGCTCAATGCCCTGGCCCAGTTGCTCGGCGTCAGCGATTTCCTGTGGGACGATTTCCTGCGCATGCAGCACGCCAACCTGTTCCCCGTCGTGCGCGACGTGGACGCCCTGACCAGCGCCAAGTCCCGTTCGCAGTTACAAGCCGAGCTAGAAGCCGCCCTGCGCCCGGTTCACGATGGCCCCCAACCGCCTTCTGAGGAAGTGCCTTGGCGGGCGGTTCTCAACGCCTTCAAGGATCGCGAGATGTTCCGCGTGGACATGCGGCACATCCTGGGGCACACCCAAGAGTTTTGGGATTTCTCGGAGGAGTTGACGGCCCTGGCCGAGGTGGTGGTCAACTCGGCCTATCACCTCTGTCACGAGGACTTGCGCAGCGTGTATGGCACGCCGCGCCTGGAGGACAGCCGCACCAGCGAGATGGCCGTGTACGCGCTGGGCAAATGCGGCGGGCGCGAGCCGGGCTTTGCCTCGGACATCGAGCTGATGTTCGTCTACGCCGGCAACGGTCAGACCAGCGGCCCACGGGTCATCACAACGGCCGAGTTCTACGAAAAAGTGGTGCAGACTTTTGTCAGCGCCATCCAGGCCAAGCGCGAGGGCATTTTCGAGATCGACCTGCAACTGCGTCCCTACGGCAAAGCCGGCAGCCTGGCCGTGTCGCTGGAGGCCTTTCGCCGTTACTATGCACCGGGGGGCCCCGCCTGGGCTTACGAGCGGCAGGCGTTGGTCAAGCTGCGGCCGATCGCCGGCGACGCCGAGTTGGGGCGGCAGGTCGTGGCGTTGCGCGACGCGTACGTCTACACCGGCGAGCCCTTCGACGCCACCGCCATGCGCGCCATGCGCGAGCGGCAAATCCGCCATCTCGTCGCGGGCGGCACGCTCCATCCCAAGTACAGCCCAGGCGGGCTGGTGGATGTCGAGTACCTGGTGGAAGGCTTGCAAATCACGCACGGGGCGCGCGACCCCCGCTTGCGCTCGACCAACATCCGCCAGGCGATGGCGGCACTGGCCGAGGCCGGCATCCTGTCGCCGGACGACTATACCCAACTACGCCGGGCGCACACCTTCCTGCGCTGGCTGATCGACGCCTTGCGCGTGGTGCGCGGCAACGCGCGGGACATCACCATTCCCCCACCCGATAGCGAAGAATTCGCCTTCCTGGCCCGTCGCCTGCGCTACGGCAGTGATGTGGCCCGCCTGAGCGACGACCTGGCGCGCTACACCACCAACGTGCGGGAGATGAACGCGAGGTTGCTGGCCCTGGCATAGGGATGCTGCCGCATCGGAATGCGCGGGCTACGTTAGACCAAATGCCAGGGCTACGAATTTTCCCCCTGCGCGCAAGCGAAAATCTTCGCGATCGGGCTAGTTTTTCGCGGGTAAGACTATAGCATAGGAACGGGATAGCGGCAACTGTTACAAGAGGATGTATGGTATAATGGTCAACGCGAACCAAGCGAGGAACTGACATGAAAAGCGCACAAGCTCACGAATTGGGCCGGCGCATTGCCGCCCTGGTCGAAACAGGACAAACGGAGAAAGCCTATATCTTGCTGGCGCCAGCCCTGGCCGAGCGCACCCCGTTCGACATGCTGCGGCGCGTTGGGCGGGCCACAGGCGCCGGCCCCCTGGAGCCAGCCAACGCCTTCCTGGAGCGCATCGCGGCCGGCAAGACCGAGGGCGGCTGGGTCGTCATCGCCAGCATGCTAGAGGGGCAGTTGGGACGCGACCTGGCCGGGGCGCTGGCCCGAGGGCGGCAGTTTATCATCGCCGCCGATATATGGTACGCGGCGGACACCTTGGGCGAGGGCGTGGTCGGGGCAGCCTTGGTGACGCACTTTGAGCCAGTGCTGGAACTGCTCAAGCCCTGGCGCGAGGACTCCAATCCGTGGGTGCGCCGCGTGATTGGCGTGGGCGTCCACTTGTGGGCCAAGCGCGCACGGGGCCAAGCCTCACACGCCGCACAGGCCAGGACCCTGATGGGACTGCTGGAGCCGCTGTTCGAGGAACGAGACGTGAGCGTCGTCAAGGGCGTGGGCTGGGGGCTCAAGACCTTGGGCAGGTACTATCCTGATTTGGCCGCCGAATGGCTGGCCGAGCAGCAACGCCAGCGCCACCCCTGCGCCTTGATGCTGCGCAAGGCGCGGACCTATCTACCGAAAGAGAACGCGTGAACGACAAACTGCAAAAAATACAACTAGACCTCGAACGAATCCAGAGCCACCTTCCGTCTGGCTCCAATGGCTATGTCGACGAAGGTTTGTCAGTGATCGCCTGCCGGCAGGCTCTAGACGCTGTCGCGCAGGGCAACTATGGCGTCGGCTGCGTGCTGGTCGATCCGGCCGGCCAGGTTGTCGAACAAGGGCATAACCAGGTGTTTACACCCTACTTTCGCAGCGACCGGCACGCCGAAATGGTCGTGATGGACGCTTTCGAAGATCACTACCAGGGCGTTGAGGACATGAGCGGCTACATGCTGCTCAGCACACTCGAGCCGTGCCCTATGTGCCTAACCCGCCTGATCGCCGCTCGAGTTGGGACGGTCAAGTATATCGTGCCCGATTCCGGCGGCGGGATGGTGAGCCACATGGACTGTCTGCCGATGAGCTTTATCAACCTGGCCCAGCACCAATCCTTCGTGCAGGCCAGCTCGTCGCCGGCCATCCAAAAACTGGCCACGGATCTCTTCCTGCTCAACCTGCACGAGATGCGCGCCAGGCTGTTCAAACGCAGCCAACAGTAGCACCCGCATAGGGATACCGGTCTACGGGCCTATTTGAAAGGCAAAGGCACACCATTTCCTAATGGCACGGCATCGCCCGCCAGGCGCACGCCGTCCGGCCTCAATGCCTCGAGGCGCATGCCGGTGGCGGGGTCGTACATGCCGGCGATGAGGCGGAGCGTATCCGCGGCCCCGTCAGGCGCGGCAATCGTGTGCACGTCCACGACGCGGTCCCCAGCCTGCCACAAGCGGGTTGGCGCCAGTCCCTCGGCCGGCGGCCCGTCGTGCTGGGCGACGAGCTGGCCCGAAGCATCGAGCAGTTGGGTGAACACCGTATAGTCTTGCCCCGGCGCAGCCGCCGCCCGCCAGGTCAAGCTGACGACGACGTGCGAGTCCAGGCACGCCAGGTCAAATCGTTCGAGCTGGATCGCGCTCCCCAGGGCAGCCACCGGCGGCGCGCCTGGCTGGGGAGCGTCGAGCTGCCAGCGAGACGACAGATCGTGCAACTGCCAACCCACCAGGTCAAAGACAAACACATGCGAAGTCACCAACGCCTGGCGCAGGCCGCTCGCCCCAGCCTCCTCGCCGTGCACCGCCCAGCCCGGCACGTACTCGTCCACCCTCACCGCGCGCGTGGGCAGGTCAAGCCCACCGTTGTAGAGGGCAAAATCGCGCGCGTCAGCATAGGGGGGGATGACCACAACACCGGTGGGCGCCAAGGCAAACGGCCGAGGGCAGGCCGTGCCCGGCCCACGCGAGCCGAAAAAGTACGGCAAATTGACAAAAGTCACTTGCCCGCCACCGGCCTGGCGCGTGGCGCCCGCCATCATCCGCCCCACCTCCCCGCCGTAACCCTGGTAGCGAAGCTGGCAGGTCGTATAGGGCCAGAGCCACAAGACAAAGGGAGCCAGGTAACACGCGATGAGGAAAACCTGAAACCTGAAACCTGAAACCTGCCCCCCCATCGCCCACAAGAGCGCGGCGCCAACCGAGCCGAGGTAGAACAAGCGCGGGCTGCCGGTCACGTAAGCCTGGTCGAGCAACAAGATGGCGGGCAGCGAGGCCAGCCCCCACACCAGCAGCCCAAAAGCGGCCAGGCGCAACTGGCGTAGCTTATGAGCCAGCCAGGCGAGCCCCGCCAGCGCGACAAGGGCGACGAGCACGAGCCGGGTCAGATCCCTTCCGGCCAGCGGGGCAACAGGGTAGACCAGCGCCTGGAGGAACGGCAGGCCATTTGCGGCGGCGGACGGCGAGAGAGCGCGTATGGCGCCGCTGGCCTTGGGCACCAGCAGCCAAATGAAAGCGAAAAGAGCCGGTTCGATGAAGAACGAGAGGCGAGGTAACGCTTGACGGCAAGATGTAAAACCTGAAACCTGAAACCCTTCCATGGCGAGGATCAGCAGCGGTATGATGATGCCGTTTTCGTGGGTCAGGACGGCCAGCGTCAGGGCCGCGTGGGCCGCCAAAAACCAGCCCCAGCCGCCACGTTGACTCTCGCCAGCCCGCCAGGCCAGGTAGAAGAGCAAGGTCAGGAGGATGAAAAACGTCACCAGCGGGTGTACGAACGAGCCAACATAAGGCACCGCCTCGTAGCTAAAGGGATACAAGGCAAACAGCAGGCCAGCAACCAAGCCATACCAGATGGGGCGCTTTGTGTCAAGGTCCGGCGACCGGCTTAGACGATATCCCAGGCAGCACACCAGGGCAGCGTTAGCCGCGTGAGTCAGCACGTTGAGCGAGTGCAGCACAAAGGGGTCGTGCCGGCCCAGCCAGTCGTGCAACACTTGCCACAGCGCAAAACTCAGCGGCCGGTAGTAGCCGTGCCCGCCGGCATCCAGGAAAAACGACCAGGCCGAACGGCCGGTCATCCAGGCAAAGTGGCCGCTCGGGTCGTCGTTGAAAAAGCCAAAACGCAGCGTGGGGGCATAAAACGCCGCAGCCACCGCTGCGGCTGCCAAGCTGGCGACCACCAGTGCGAGCCCGGAACGCCATGTATAGTGCTGCATCGCGTCAACGGCGCGTCTCACTTGACTCGGGCGTTTGAGTTGCCGTGGCTATCTCCTCCGGCGTGGGCGATTCCTCCGGCGTAGGTGTCTGGGGGGGGGCTGCGGTACGGAGCGCCTCTGAGGTCGCGGTCAAATCGGGTGTGATGAGCGTCCCCGGCGTCGAGGGCGGCGGCTCGGCCGTCGGCTCGGCCGTCGGCTCGGCTGTGTCGGTCGGCGCGGGCGACTGAGTGGGCGACAGCGTGCCCGTCGGGCTTGGCAAGCTGATGGGAGTTGGCGTCACACTTGGCTTGGGTTGGCCCCCACCCGTCACCGGCGAGGGGCTTGGCACCGGTGTATCGCTGGGCACGGCCGTCCTGGTGGGCCTCGGCCGGGCCGTTCGCGACGGGGTTGCCATTGGCGTCACGCTTGGTGTGAGCGTGCATGTCAACGTTGGCCGGTGCGTGGGGCTGAGGACATCGGTGAGAGTCGCCGTCTCGCTCGCCTCAACTGCTCGGCTGCGCGTCGGTTGCACGCTGGGTTGTTCAAGCGGGGGCGTCGCGGTTAGGGAGGGCTGCCCATCCGAAGGCGACTGCTCAGACTCCCCCACGGCCAGGGAAATGGCCACCAACGACCCATCACCCGGCAGGTAGCCTTGCACCGCCACCTTCGCACCAGGCTGCGGCTGGCCAACGATAGCCGTTTCTGGGTCGAGCGAAACCGGCAGGTTATCTACAACCCACCGGCCCGGCTCGATTTGCCGGAGATGGCCCTTGAACTCGACCCTGGCACGTCGCCAGTCCTGCATGGCAGAGTGAACTTCTTCTCGCTGTTGGGTGTTGAACTGATCTTCAAGCTGTTGGCGCGCGTTGGGGTCGAAGGTCAAGACCAAACGAGTTTCTCGCATGCCCAACTTGACCGGGTAAAGCGTATCGCCGGGTAAACTGGCGATCGAGGAGCTCGTTATCGCGCTGATGGCGATGACGGTCACTATCATCGCCACGGCGAGCGGCCTGACAAGTTCAGCGGGCCTCAGCCAGGCCAGGCTGCTTTTAATGGCATCCAAGTTGAGAATCGACTTGAGCCGGCGTGTGCGCTCCCGGCGAGCCACCGCCGCCAATAGCCGCCGGCGCCCGGCGGCGCGGGCGGGGGCCAGCGGCTCGGGTATGCTGATCCCCCGCACGGCAACAGCCAATTCCACCAGCGGGCGCAGCTCGTGCGCATCACGCGGGTGAACTGCCAGACAGGCCTCCAGGTCGCCTCCGGCCTGCAGCACGGTCAAACACTCATCTAAAGCGTTGTCGAAATCACACTTCATGCCGTAAATCTTTCAGAACACGCTGCAGGGCAGCCAAGGCGCGATGCTGTAGCGATTTGACTGCCCCTTCAGGCTTGCCAAGCAGGTAAGCCACCTCAGAGTTGGTCAAGTTTTGGATAAACTTGAGGAAAATAACCTGGTGCTGATCTTCGGTCAAATGTTCGAGCGCCGCCGCCATCTGAGTGGCTGCCAGGCGCCGCTCGACGCTTTGGGCTGGATTATCCTCTTCGACCGTTGGCAGATCTTCCAAGAGCAGTGGCATCACCTGCTTTGCCTGGCGATAGCCGTCGGCGATCAGATTGCGCGCAATCGTATAGAGCCAGGCCAGCAACGGTCGTCCGCGCAGGTCGAATGCGTGAATATTTTCCACCATGCGGATAAACACTTCACTGGCAAGGTCCTGTGCCAAGATCACATCGCTTACACGGTAATAGCAATAGCGATAAACCGCATGGTAATGACGATCGTACAAAGCCGCCCACGCGGTGGCGTCGCCTTGTACAGCTCGTTGGATCAAGCCCGATTCATCATCAGACATTCCTACATCCAAGCTATTAGTATAACGAATCTCTTGTCAAACAGATACGGGTGATTGATGACATCGCTCGTTTAACGCCATGACGTCACCCTCCTGTTCGACACAGGCTGCCGGCAGGCTAAACCAAAACAAGCTGCCCTGGCCTGGCTGGCTCTCCACCCCCACCTGCCCACCCAGTTTTTCCACGATACGCCGCGCGATGGACAACCCCAAACCATATCCTTTAGCCTGCATCTGCCCAAGTCGCTCGAAGGGTCTAAACAAGCGTTCTTGTTCCTCCTGGGTCAAGCCAGGGCCGTTGTCGCGCACCCAGAATACGATTTGCGATTTGCGATTTGCGATTTGCGATTGGGAGTAGCCCAGCTCCAGGCGTGGCGGCTGTCCCCCGTACTTGATAGCATTGGTCACGTAATTGACCCACACCTCTTCCACCCACGGGCCATAACCCTGCGCTACGGGGAAACTGGTGGGCACGACAAGCTGAGCCTGGCACCCCTCGACGAGTCGAGCCAGGCGTTCCATGGTCTCATTGACAATAGCGGTCATATCTAGCGCTCCAAGCTTGACATCTTCTCTCTGGCGCACACTGGCCAGCAGCAGCAGCGCCTCAATGAGGGCGTCGATTTTGCGCCCGCTCCGCGCGATCGTGTGCAGGTGGTGACGCAGCTCTTCTGGCGGCAGGCTCACGCAAGTCTCTGCTAACGCCTCGGCAAAGCCGACGACAAGTCCCAGCGGTGATTTGAGATCGTGAGCCACCGTGTGGGCAAAGGCATCCAGTTCCTCGTTGCGTGCCTGCAATTGGCGAGCGTGCTCCTGCAAGGCTGCCTCGGCCCGCTTGCGCTCGGTGACATCCTCCACAGTCGACACCATGCCATCTACCTGGCCGGCTTCATCGAACAAGGGGGCAGCGTTGATAGAGATCAGCACGCGCCGCCCGTCGGGCCACTCGATGGCGTGGGCCACATCGTATACCGGCTGGCCGGTGGCCTGCACGCGCCGGAATGGTAAGTCTTCATCAGGGAACAGCCCGCCGTCATAGTCCGTGATGTGCCAGGCCGGTGCATTAAAAGTCAGGGTCGTGATCTCGTCTTTTTCCAGTCCCAGCACTTTTTCGGCCCGCGTATTCGCAAACACGATCTGTCCGTGGCGGTTTACCACGGTTATCCCGGCCGGGCTGGTTTCCATGACGCGGGCGACAAGATCACGCTCCCGGCGCAGGGCCTCTTCGGCCCGCCGGCGTTCGGAAATCTCGATCTCCAACTCGCGGTTGCTGGCGGCCAGGGTCTGTTTGTCACGCCGGGCCTGCGCGATCGCCTGGTTGAGCCACCAGACGGTAAAGCGCAGCACCATGGCTGCGGCGCCGAGCATCAGAGATATGGTCGCCGTTTTGCCGAACAAGGCCGGCGGGGTGGGGACAGTATAGAACAGTCCCCACAAAGCCAGCACACTCAGCCCGGCCAGGACAATCACCGAGACCTCACCTAACAGCAAGGCGGCGACAGGCAGGATCAGAAAGTAAGCGCTTATCACACCCGAGTCGACGCCAGACGAGGTATATCCCGCCATCGTCACGCTGGCCCACAATTCCACGACCAGCGCGATACTGGCCGCTCGCATGTAGCCCCAGCGGAGGGACAGCAGCAGCAAAATATGGCACGCCGCTCCGCCCAGGATGATCAGCATGCCCGCAACCCCGCCACCGAAGGCCACTACAATCACAACCCCCACGCTCTCAAGCAGCAGCGAGATCAGCAAAATAGCGTTGAGCCAGGCGGCCACTTGTGTTTTCGCCTCGTCTGGAAACACAGGTGGGGCAAGCCAGGACCGCATCCGGTTTAACATAAACGCTCCTTTCCACATCTCAGGCGACAAACTGATTACGCGGCCGGCTGCCTTGTGAGGAAGGGCTGCTTAGGAAGGGATGGCGGCGAAGGCAGCTTGGGCTTGGGGCAAGTCGTCATATACACCAAACACCGACGAGAAGCCAATCATATCGAACACCTGCCGCACGCGCGGCGACATGCAGCACACCAGCACATCGCCAGCCTGCTCACGCGCCAGGCGCCGCGTCGTCAACAACGCCCGCAGGCCACTGCTAGAGATGTAATCGACGTGGGCCAGGTCCACCACCAAGCGGACGTGTTTCTCGGCCAGCAAGTCTTGAAGCCGCCCTTCAAAGACATCCACTGTGGCGGCATCCAAGCGGCCATCCCCCCTGACCAACATCACGCCATCTGCCAACTGCTCATGGCTAACTTTCACGTCTCACTCCCAAGTGTCTTGACCATCGTCAAGGTGTTGCCGCTGTCTGGATCGAACTCGAAATGAACAACGTCCATCAAGGTGTGCATAAAGTACATGCCTAAACCGCCCTCCGGCCAATCTTCTAACGCGGTCGCCGGTGGTGGCACCGGGACGCTGGGCGGGGTAAACGGCTGGCCGCTATCTCGAATAGTGATGACAAAAGTGTTGGCCGAGAGCGACTCCTGTCCAAGGCAGCACGTCAACACGATGTCGCCAGGCTGGTCTGGGCCATAGGCGTGCTCGACGACATTCGAGCACGCCTCGTCCACGGCCATTTGGACGTGGAACACCTCATCCTCGTTGAAACCCGCCTCGCGGGCCGCCTGGCCAATGAACTCGGCAATCTGGGCCAGGGAATCGAAGCGGCCCGGCACGATCAAGTGATGGGTCTGCACGGCATTAGAAAGAGCCAACCGCCTCAACCAGCTCGTCATAGATTATAAAGATAGCGGTCAGCCCCGCCAATCCCATAACCTCCTTCACACGTTGAGATGGCTGCGCGATGCGAACATCACCGCCGCTATGCTTGGCCGCCTTGGCAGCCGACACGAGCGCGCGCAGCCCAGCGCTGCTGAGATATTCGACGCCCTTCATGTCGACCACGATCTGTGGACGGCCGGCACTGATCAAGGCTTGGAGCGCCTTGTCAAAATCCGGCGCCGTGTTCGAGTCCACGCGCCCGCTGACCGTCAGCAAGCTTACCCGTTTCATCTCTTTGGTCAAAATTTCCATCATAACCTCCCGGTGATTTTAGATTTAGATTATACCACGAAATGGCAAGCGGCGGTCGTCCTCGGCCGCTTTGGCGGTGTCTCTGCCCTCTCCCCCTGGTCTCCGCTCTCTCATCTCGTCTTGAACCAGCCGGCTGCTGGCGGATGCCAGGCCGAGCATCACCCAAAACAAGGTCACGGCATGGTGAAAATCCAGGTTGAAAAAATAGTGATCCAGGATGCCGCCCACCAGGGCGGCTGTGACGGCCACCTGGTAACCCCACCAGAGCGGTTCCAGTTCCTCAGAGATCACCCCGCCCCCCCACGCGCGCGCGGCGTTGATAAAGAACACGGCGGCGATAGCCAGAAACGAGGCCAGACCCACCAGTCCCATTCGAGCGGCAATGGCCAGGTAGACACTTGCCACCTTGAGATAGGTATCGATATCCGGCGAAGCCACGAACCCCACGCCCAACAGCGGGTAACGTTGAATGAGAATGAAGGCGTCCTTGTATTCGCCCAAGCGCATCTGCGAAGACAAATCGTGCCACTGCAAGCCTTCGAACGAGTGCAGTACATAGGCCTGTGTCCACGGCAAAATGAGCACGGCCGCAGCGGTCACGGCCAAGATAAGGCCAAGCCGGCGGTAACGCAGTGCCGCCAAGATGACTAGAGCGAGCGCCACTCCCCCCATGGAAGCGCGTGAGAAAGTGAGCACCAGCGCCAGCCCCATCACGCCGGTCAGCCCAGCGCACAACCAGGCCGGGAACAACCTGGCCCGGGCGAACAACTGTGGGGCGCTGACGCCCAGGGCGATCATCAGCAGGCCGCCCAGCGCGTTGGGGTCGACCGAGGTGCCGGTCGCCCGTTGGGACAGGCTGGGGTCGTCGCGGATGTAGCGCAGGATGGCGCCGCCTTCGGGATAATAACCTACCCGCTGCAAGCGCAGCAGCAGCGAATAGCTCGTCCCGTCCGGCAAAACATACAGCACAATCGCCACCACGGCGGCAGCGGCGGCCAGCAGGATAAAGACTCGCGTCAGGCGCTGCAAGCGTCCCACGTCGCGCACGGCATTGACGGTGATGAAATAGAGCAGGATGCTGGCGAGGAGCTCAGCAAAGCGGCGGGCCACGCTTTTATCGAGCGAGGCGTGGCCCAGGCCGATCACGAACGTGGCGACCGCCAGCCCGAAGAAAATGACGACCGGCAGACCCAACGGCGTGGCGATCAGCTCGCGCTGCTTGCCGGTGGCGAGGCGCGCCAGCCACACGACGAATAACGCGAGCACCACCAGGTCGAGAAAGGTTGGCTTGGGGCTGAAAGGCAAGGGCAGCGCGCCAAAAGGCAGCAAGCAGATGATGGCCAGGATAGCCAGGTAGGCGGCTTCCACGTCGCGCAGCACCCACACGCCGGCCACGGCGCCGATCACCAGGGCGGCCGTGAGCAACGCGCCAGCAGTGGCCACCAACCAGCCGCCGGCTATGCCCAGAAGCACCGCCGCGAGCAGGCCGAGCAGCGCCAAGGCCCAACGATGGCGTGAGCTAAAAACCAGGTAAGACATAGCGTCACCCAGGGCAGACGTGGGGGTCTGCCCCCTACTTTTAGAGCAAAGACGGCGCCAGGCTCTCCCAGCCAGCCTGCGTGCCGGCCAGGATAGCGCACAGGCCGATGCCCAGGCTTCCACCCACCACCAAGAAGGCCAGGCACAGCCCCACCGCCCAGAGAGCCAGGCCGACCCAGCCCAGCACCTCGCCGACCTGGGCCAAACCTTCACCGCTTTGCGCGCCGCCGCTGCGGGCGATCTCCTGCCGCGCCATGCGGCCGGTGATGATGCCCGCCAGACTGCCGATGAAGGGCAAGATGCCGATGAGACCCAACCCGCTTGCAATCAGGCTGATGACAGCCGTGCTGTTGGTAGGCGTTGTCGATGGATAGTCTTGTGACATGCGAACTCTCCTGTTGTATGCATCGATTGGGCACACGCCCATACGGGGTTAATCATACCATAGCATGGCCAGGCTGCAAACTGGCAACCCTCACCCAGAATGAAACTATTTCCACGGCAGGCTGAACCCTTTTTCGTGCCCTTCGCGCGCGAAGCGTTCGTGCCGTTCGTGGATAGCTTTGACACGCTTGGCGCTCTATGCTACAATCTCTTCGATTCAACTGGATTACCTAGCCTCACCAGGGAGCAATCGCATGAAAGATACGCACGAACGGATCGAGAAAGAAGCGGCCGAGCATGCAGCGCGCTACCAGGCCATTGTCGAGCATCAAAGTGAGCTCATCTGCTGCCTCCGAACTGACGGGACGATCACCTTTGTCAACGAAGCCGGCTGCCGTTACTTTGGCAAACAACGTCACGAGCTGGTTGGTAGCCACTTTGCATCCCTCATCCCGTCGGACGAGCAGCCGTTCGTGGAAAAGCAACACGCGTCCTTGTCCCCCACCCATCCCATCGTCAGTTACGAGCAGCGTATTGGGGGGCCCGGCGGAGAGAGCGCCTGGCAACAGTGGACGGCTCGAGCGGTGTTCGACGAGCAAGGCCAAATCGTCGAGATTCACATGGTAGGGCGTGATGTCACCAAGCACAAATGGATCGAAAACGCCCTGCGTTACCGGGTAGAGTTGGAACGAATCATCACCACCATCTCGACCCATTTTATCAATCTACCCCTCGACGAGATCGACCGTGGCATCGGCAACGCGTTGGAAACCATCGGCGCTTTTGCCGGCATCGATCGCAGTTATGTCTTTCTCTTTTCCCGCGATGGCGTCCAGATGGACAACACGCACGAGTGGTGCGCCCCCGGCATCCCATCTCAGCGGGACCAACGCCAAGATATTCCTATCGCCAGCTTGCCGTGGTTGATGGAACAGATCCGGCGACTGGAGAGCATCTATATCCCTCGCGTGGCCGACTTGCCGCCTGGGGCGAACGCCGAGAAAGAGCTGTTTCAGGCCCAGGGCACCCGCTCGCTCATCATCGTGCCGGTCGCCGGCAGCAAAAGGCCGATCGGCTTTGCCGCTTTTGACGTGGTGCGAGAAGAGAACCCGCACGTTGACCGGAACACGGGGCTGCTGCAGATGGTCAGCGATATTTTTGCCAACGCCCTCGAGCGCAAGCAGACCGAGCTGGCGCTGCGAAAGCGGACGGCCCAGTTGGAAGCGTTGCGGCAAATGGGCCTGGTGCTCACCGCCGAGTTGGACTTGGACGGCTTGCTGCGCTCTTTGGTAGAGCGAGCCGTCGAGCTGCTCGAAGGGAGCTCGGGCGATCTCCACATTTACCGGCCGGAACAGGACGTGCTGGAACGCTACGTGGCCCTCGACCACCATCCCGCGCCCGGCCCGGTTACCCTCCGGCGAGGCGAAGGCCTGGCGGGCAAAGTGATGGAAACCGAGCGCCCGCTGGTGGTGGATGATTACCAGCAGTGGGGAGAGCAGGCCAGTGTTTACCAGGCCTATCCTGTTGCAGCGAGTGTCGGCGTGCCGATTTACTGGGGTGAGGCGCAGCTTCGAGACGGTAGTCCGCACGAGTTCCTGGGCGTGCTGGACGTGTGGAGCGATATCCCCGGCATGTTCTCTTCGGCCGACGCCGAGGTGTTGGAAATGTTTGCCGCCCAGGCCGCCGTTGCGATCAAAAATGCCCGGCTGGTACACTCACTCCAGGCGAGCGAGATCGAACGCGGACGCACGGAAGAAGCACTCCGGCGGCAACTGAAAGAGTTGATGGCGTTGCATGCCATAGCGACTGCCGGAGCCGAAGCAAGCGACGAGGACAGCTTGATCGAGCGCGCCACGCACATGATCGGCGAGACACTCCGTCCCGACAGCTTTGGCGTGCTGCTGCTCAACGAAGCCTCCAACAGCCTGCGCCCACACGCATCGTACAGAGGATTGCAAGGCTGGAAGGAACTGGCGGTCGCGGTGGGGCAAGGCGTCACCGGGCACGTGGCCGCCGACGGGCAGGGACGGCTCGTTCCAGACGTGAGCAGCGAACCAGCTTACCTGGAGGCCGACCCCACGACACGCTCAGAGCTGTGTGTGCCGCTCAAAGCTGGCGAGCAAGTCATCGGAGTCATCAATGTCGAGAGTGGCCAGTTGAACGCTTTCAGCCAGGCCGACGAGCAATTGCTGACCACCATGGGCCGGCAACTGGCGACCGCCGTGCAAAAAGTGCGGCTGCTGGCGGCTGAGCGGCAGCGCCGGCACGAGACCGACACACTGCGCAAGGTCACGACCGCCCTGGTCTCAACCCTCGACCTCGATCGCGTGCTGGGCAGCCTCCTCTTGCACCTGGAACGGGTCATCCCCTACGACAGCGCCTGCGTGCTCCTCTTGGAGGGAGAACAAGTGCGCGCCGTCGCCGGGCGAGGCTTCCCGGCTACTGAGCAAGTCGTCGGCCAGTGTTACCCGGCCACCAACACGCTGTTCGACGAAATCCAAAGCTCTGGCAGTCCAATCTTTCTGGCCGACATCCAGCACGACAGCCGTCTTGAGAGTTGGAACCACGCCGACAGCGTACGCGGTTGGTTGGGAGTGCCTCTGACAGTCCGCGGCGTGATCGTCGGCTACCTCACCCTGGCCAGCCGCCAGGCTGCCGCCTATGGAGAAGCCGAGGCCAGCCTGGCCCAGGCATTTGCCAACCAGACCGCCGTGGCCATCGAAAACGCCCGCTTGTACACCGAGATTCAGAATCGAGCCGCGGAACTGGCCGCCACATTGGCCAAGCAAGAAGAGCTGGATCGCCTCAAGAGCGAATTTATCCAGAACGTGTCTCACGAGCTGCGCACACCTCTGTCCGTCATCGTGGGTTATACTGAGATGCTAGGCAGTGGTGATATGGGAGACTTGCAACCCAAGCAGCGCGAGTCGGTGACCGTCATCGCCCGCCGCGCCCAGGTGCTTAAAAAGCTGGTGGAGGACTTGATCACGATACTCGAAGCCGAAATGGGTAAATTGGAATACCTGCCGGTCAACCTGGCTGAACTGACGCGCAAGCTGCTGGCAGACCTGCAGCCCAGCATCGAGCCGGCTCAGGTCACGCTATCAACGGACATCGCGCCCGACCTGCCCCTCGTGGCCGGCGACCCGGCTCACCTGCACCGGATGGTGGACAACCTGGTGGGCAACGCGCTCAAATTCACGCCGGCTGGCGGCAGCGTGCGCGTGCGCTTGCTGCGCGACGAGCTGAACGTCCGGCTGGAAGTATCGGATACCGGCATTGGCATTCCGCCCGACCAGCTCGATCGCATCTTTGACCGCTTCTACCAAGTTGACGGCAGCACGATCCGGCGTTATGGCGGCGTGGGCTTGGGCCTGGCATTGGTTAAAGAAATCGCCGAGGCTCACGGCGGACAGGTGAGCGTACAAAGCGCTCCCGGCGAGGGGACGAGTTTCTGGGTCAGCTTGCCAGCCTGGGTAGGCCGTTGATTCAAATGGATAGGTGATGACACAAGCTGATGATAACCATGTAGCACCTTCGAGGGCGGTGACTTGGCCCGGCCTGCTTATCCTGCTGCTGTCACTGGCGCTGTTTGGCCTGTGGCTGTGGGGCATACCCGGTGACCTGTTGCAAAAGCTCAATCTGGTCGGATACGCCATCTGCCACCGCATCCCCGAGCGTTCCTTTGTGATTGACGGGCAGCAGATGCCGCTGTGCGCACGTTGCACCGGCATCTACCTGGGGGTGGCGAGCAATTTGCTGGTGATGACGCGGCTGAGGCGTTGGCGCAGCGCGGAGCTGCCCCGTCCGGCCTTGTTAGCCGTGCTGTTTACGTTTTTTCTCGTGATGGGCCTGGACGGGATCAACTCGTACATGACGTTTTTCCCAGGGGCGCCCCATTTATACGAACCGCACAATGGGCTGCGCCTGGCCACCGGCCTGCTGCACGGCATTACTTTGTCGACCCTGATTTTCCCCATCTTTAACCAGACCATGTGGGCCTCCGTCGAGTGGAGGCCCGCGTTGCGCAACTTTAGAGAGCTTGGACTCGTATTATTAATAGGCTTGGCAGGCGCCGGCCTGGTTATGCTGCAGATCCCGGCCCTGCTCTATCCCTTGGCTATCTTGAGCAGCGGCGGGGTGCTGGTCATGTTGGGGATGATTAACATCACCATGGTGGTGACCGTTTTGCGGCACGAAAATCGCTTTCGCACCTGGCGGCAGGCCCTGGCGCCGTTGGCCGTCGGCCTGGTGCTGGCCCTGGTCGAGGTGAGTGGCCTGGATGTATTTCGCGCCTACCTCACGCAGGTGCTCGATTTGCCGTTTTGAAACTATGACTTTATCAAGCTTTGTGCTATAATCAAGCTAGTATGCGGTAATTCACAATTCACGTAAGGAGGCTAACATGGATTTCGGCAAGTCGTTCAGTTATGTTTTTGACGATCAGGACTGGCTCAAAAAAGTCCTGATTGGCGGTGTGGTCACCCTCGTACCCATTCTCAATTTCGCGGCCATCGGTTATGCGCTCGAAGTAACCCGGCGCGTCATCAAGGGGACCGGGGCCACGCCCCTGCCCGAGTGGGACGACCTCGGTGGGAAGCTGGTCAAGGGCCTGGTGGTGGTAGTCATCGCCATGGTGTACTTCTTGCCCCTGATTCTCCTGTCTTGCGTCATCGGTATACCGGCTAGCTTTGTGGGCGATTCGGAAGACCTGGCAGGCATAGTCGCCCTGGTATCGAGTTGCTTTGGCTGCCTGGCGCTGATCTATTCGCTGTTCGCCGGGATGCTGCTGCCGGCGGCCATCGGAATCTATGCAGACAAGGACGAGGTAGGGGCCGCCTTTCGTTTCGGCGATGTCTTTAGCCTGGTGCAAAAGAACATCGGCACATACCTGGTCGTGCTACTCATGAGCGCCATTGTCGCGCCCATCATCGGCAGCCTGGGGGCGATCGCCTGCGGTATCGGTGCAATCTTTACCGGCTTTTACGCCCAGTTGATCATAGGGCACCTCACGGGCCAAGCGTACAACCAGGCCAGCTCGAACATCGGCTTGATCTAGGAGCTTGTCGGAGAGACGGTTTTGTAGCTTGCGGCAGGTATGAAAACCTGCCCTACGGAGGTCTCTCCGACAGCCTGCTAGGCAGTTCGGCGAAGCCGAACTGCGGTATTGCAATGAACGAAAGAGCGCAATGACCGAGATATGGAATGTCTTTACGGCTTTTGGGCTTTCCTCGTCGGCCGGGCTGAACGCCTACCTGCCGCTGCTCGTCGTTGCGCTCTTGGCCCGTTTCACAGATCTGATCAAGTTAGACGATCCCTGGACGGCCTTGACCAATGTGTGGGTCATCGGCCTGCTGGTAGTGTTGTTGGTCGTCGAGACGGTGGCGGACAAGGTGCCGGCGGTGGATACGATCAACGACACAATCCAGACTTTTGTGCGGCCGGTGGCCGGCGCGATACTATTCGCCGCCTCGTCGAACGTGATCAGCGACATTCACCCGGCCCTGGCCCTGGCGTGTGGCTTGTTCGTGGCCGGTGGGGTACACGCCGTCAAGGCGACCGCTCGCCCGTTGATCACGGCCACGACAGCCGGCGTAGCTAACCCGGTGGTCAGCACCGTGGAGGACGCCGTGGCGCTGGCCACGTCGTTGGTGGCCGTCCTGGCGCCGATGATTTTGGCACTCGCGATGCTGTTGGCGGCGGTGACGATCGCCTGGTGGCTGCGCGCTCGCCAGCGCGAACGCGAGGCACGCGCCAGGCAACCCCGTGATGTATAGAGGAATTCGTATGACTGACTATCTGCCTGATCAAGACGACTTTTCCCAGGAGCTGCCCGATCGAGTGCTGCTGCCCGAGCCGGGCGCGGCCGGGGTCGGCCCGCTGTCTCGATCCGACGAGCAGTTGTGGGCTATGCTGGCTCATCTGAGCGCCCTGGTCAACCTGTTCACCGGCTTTTTGGGACCGCTGGTGGCGTTGGCCATCTACCTGATCTACAAAGATCGCTCGCGCTACGTCGCGTACCAGTCGCTGCAATCTTTTTTCTTCCAGTTGATTTGTTGGTTCGGCGGCGGCCTGCTGATAGGGATGACGTGGTTGGCGGTGGGCGTTCTGTCGATCATCGTGGTAGGCCTTTTCCTCATACCTGTGGCTTGCCTGTTTACCCTGCTGCCGTTGGTCTCACTGGCCTACAGCGTGTGGGGGGGCGTGGAATGCAGCCAGGGGCGCGATTTCCGTTACTGGCTGGTCGGCGATTGGGTACGCTCTACATTTGAAAGACAGGCCTGATGGGCCTGTTCCTGGGCGCTCCCTCTCACGCACCCTGACAACTTCTCTTCTATTTACTGAATTCGCCGTCGCGGTAGGAAGAGCGGTCTGCTCGGATTTCTCTGTGTTGGCTTCTCGTTCGTTAACACGATCGCTGACTGCTCTTGGGACATCGCTGCCCCCTATGCCTGTAACGAGGCTGAATTGCTTTGGTTAGGCCACCTCCTCTGTTTTTCAAGCCTGACTATTGGCGAGCAAAACGAACCGTTGTATCTGTGACTACAACAAACTGGCCTATCAGACGAGTAGCATGGCTGTCAAGTAATCGCCGTACTACTTCGATTTTGTTGGCTGCCCTTTCATCGCCAAGACGCAGTAGAACTACACCCTTATGCAGCCACCCTTCACGGTAGACTTTCTCCCCAAAATCCTTGTCATTCGTGATGATAATGCGCTCCTCGTCAAATGCTTTTTCGACAATCTCATCATCGTCCAGACCGCGGTCTTCTTCATACACCGAGAAAACATCATGCTGATGTTGCCGTAGCCACTGGGCTACAGCAGGGCCAGTACATTCATCTACGAGAAATCGCATCTAAGCCGTCTCCACATCCATAGCTAGCGGCATAAAGAAAGTGTTTTCCATAGATTGAGCGGCATACAATAAGCAAGCTTGAATGTCTTCCTCACCTAGCCCTTGGTACTCTTGTAAAATCTCCGTCGTACTTGCGCCATGGGCCAATAAATTGAGAATGTACTCAACCGTGAGGCGTGTCCCTCTGATAACTGGCTTACCCACCATAACTTTTGGGTCGAGGGTAATTCGTTCAAGTAGTTGTTGGTCT
>JAFGFO010000405.1 GCA_016931085.1 Thermoflexales bacterium | reverse complement strand
TTAACCTTTCAAAGCCTCAGTGGGTCTCTGTGTGCCCTCTGTGAGGCTCTGTGTAACTAAAAATGCGCCTGGCTGAGTAGTTACCGGATCTCTACAATAACCTTCTCGCCTTTTTTAACGTTGGCAAGCCAGGAGACTTGAGCATCGACTGGGATAGTCAAGCCTTGTGATAGGGTGGACCGCCCGACGGCGTGAAGGAAGCGTATAGGAGACTGCGTCAAAGTTTGATTGCCCAATGTGCATCTTACGCCGGAGTTGCCTCTGCCCATTGAAGCACCAGGCGACGCTCGCCTACCAGGATTTCGTTGCCGCGCACGATGACGTCGCCCGTTTCTCGGTCGGGAGCGATAACCAGGTGACCGCCTACCACGCTGATTTCCAGGTTGACAGGCCGGCTGGCTCGGGCCGCGCTGCGCTCCAGCAGCAGGTCAAAAAAGACCTCGGCAGGCATTTCGCCATAGCCACGTGACTCGCGGTCGATGTAGCCCTCGATCAACGCGTCAAATTCTGTTTCGCTCATCTCTGCAAACGTTTGTTGGCTCATGTGACCTCCTCTTGTAGGCGCAGGATGCGTCTTTTCCACTCATCGTAACTTACCACGACCAGTTCGCGGCCACGATGCTGTATTCGGACCGGGGCCGATAACTGCTCTGCGATGGTATCCAGGCTTCCTTGCACCGTCTCGCCATCAATGATATCCCACACCGCTGGCTGGAGCAAGGCAACCAAGGTGTACATTTGCCCCCGGATGAACAGACGCACAAGGTAAAAATCGTGCGCCAGTGGCCCAGCAGTCTGCACAAAGTAGACCGAGGTCTTGATATCCCCTGCCATACCGCTGATTGTCAAGTCGCTAGGTGAATAGCGCTGCTGACGATCCAACAACTCATGTGCTTGAAACTGGATGCCGGACGCTTGCAAATCGCGAAAGATTTCCACCTCAAGAGCATAGCCGCGTGCAAAGGCATTCCACCAATACAACGAGTAACTCAATAGCAGACGAGTCTCTGGTACATCTGAACGACGCCATCCGCGCCGCGTGAATTCAGCGACGATTTACCGCGCAAAACGTGCCCACAGAGCCTCGCTCTCTTGCTTCACGTCGTGCAACTTGAGCAACTCGTCAAGATAGGCGTCTGCTAGCCAATGATCTATCTCATGCGCTGATAAAACTGGCGGAAGGTAAAGTGCTCTTCGCCCAGGATAAACACAGCTTGATCCAAGAGGTCAAACGCCTCGAAAGCCTTGGCCCACGCTTGGCGTCCTGAAAGTCGGCCGGCCAGGTAATCAATCGCGACATGTTCGTGATCGGGACTGAAATGGGTTGGAAGTTGTACTTGTGTCATCTGGATGAATTATAGCACTTTGCCAACGCAGTGCAAGCGGTCACAGGGCAGCGTCAAAAACACCCAATTTCAGGCGTTGTGTCGGCACCTGGTAGGAGATGGAGCATCCAACTTGGGCGTACTGGGCCAGGTTTTGGAAAGGATATGGGAGCAAGGCAGCATGGCGCATCGTCTGCTCTCTTTTACGACCTGAGACACAATGAACAAGCCAGACATCCTTTTTTTGATTGGCTCTGTGACATTTTCGAGATACCAGGAGATACATATGGATAATCACAACTTTTTGAACCAAGATATCCTCCCGCCCCTGTGGCCGTGGGCCGATCTTGACGCGTTCTTGCCTTCCCAACTGCTTTCCTTGTGGCCTCGCCGGCCGCGCGGCATCCTGGTGCCCTCGGAAATCGCCGGCTTGTGGCACTTGCCGCTGCAAGTTCTGCCTTCTATGCACCTGTCGCCACGCTTGCACAAATGCCTCCCGCCACCCAAGGCTCTGACCGAAAGCGGTCACTTGGTTGGCATGCACGAATACCAAGGCCAGGCATTGTCGGATACATCGCCGCGTCCGGCATCGATCTGGCCATCGTGTCCCTATCGCTGCGAATCGGCGACCTGCGCAAAGCCAAGCAGGATGTAGGGTTTTTCCTGTTCGTGTTGTTCAGCGTAGTCATCGTATCTGCCCTGGCGAACGTCGCCGAGGGATTTCGAGTTGCACAGGGTGAACGCTTGACGCTGACCAGCGTGCAAAAACTGGACGCACTGCAAGCCGTGATCGGACTATCGGCGACCGGTTTGATGTCGCTGATTGTGCTGGCCCTGTCCGAAATCATCGGGACAGACGTGAACACGGTCATTCAGAGTGCAGAACGTGAACACATAGGGGCGATCGGCGTCCAATCAAAAGCGTTCGGCGCCAGCAACCTGAACACTGCTCCTGAACAGGATGCCAACAACAAAGCTGAACGGCTAGACAAGCTGCTCGGCATCTATCGTGATGATCCAGGCGTCGGTGTGTCCGAGGCCGCACGACGCTTGGGCATTGGCCGGACGACCGTGTACGCCTACCTGTCCGAATTGGAACAAGCGGGTCACATACGTCGGAACGGTGATGGAATCCAGGTGATGCAAGCGCGAACGCCTGGACAACAGGAAGGACAATCTGATGAGTGACAAACGACTGCATCTCCTCGATCGTTGGGCAAGCAGCCTCATCCAGACTGCCGCCAGCGGCGCGTTGACGGGTGGCAAGCCCTTGTCCATTTTGAGCGTCGAAAACGTGCGCGGCCCTCGCGCTGGCGCGCTGGAAGTCCACGCCGGCCTGGACAGCGGCAAGCTGCTCCAGGTGTTGTCCGCCAACGATTACGCCCTGCATCGCCAGTTCGTCCCCTGGCGTTTTGCGGGGCAGCCATCGGTGTACCTCGTGTCCCGCTACGTCAGGCTGGAAGCAGCCTGGCCAGACGAGATGGCCGAGCGAGACATCAAGCTGGCCGACATGGGGCAGCATCCCAAGAATGGCGGGCGTTGGATCGCGGGCAAGAACGAGGAAGGCGCGACCATCACGCTGGGGGTAAGCGACCAGGTGCCGCACTACCTGTTCCTCAGGGTGGCCTCGCCAGAATAGCTATGCAGGCGCCAAAATCTCCACCAGTCCCTGGCCGCCGTTGACGCGAACCCGATCGCCGGTCTTCAGACGCATCGTGGCATCCCCGCAGCCGACGACGGCTGGGATTCCTAACTCGCGAGCGACGATGGCGGCGTGGCTCAGCGGCGCTCCCAGGTCGGTGACGATCGCCGCCAGCCGAGGGAAGAGCGGGGTCCATCCGATGTTCGTCAGTGTCGTGACCAGTATCTCTCCCGCTTGAAGCTGCTCGCTGTCTTCCAGGCGTTCCAGGCGGCGCACTGTTCCCTCGACGATACCCAACGCCCCGGCGAAACCCTTGACGACGTTGGCGGCGTCCGGGCTGCGCGGAGCCAGGGGAGCATTCGCATTGTAAATGTCACTGCGCCGGTTCGGGTCAGCCGCCCATTGGAAGGGATCGAATCGGCCGACGATGACCGTCGGGTAGGGCGGAAGGGCGCGGTATCGTTCGTACGTCTCCTTCCGCAGGGGGAGAAATCTGCGAGCGGAGTCGTCACCCGCAAGGAGCGAGAGGACCTCATCCATGGTCAGGAAGAAGACATCTTCGCCTACGCCGGTCAATTCGCCGGCGCGCAGGGCAAACGCGCGGATCACGATTGCACTCCGCGTCGCTTCCGAGCGTATCGCTTCGCGCTGGCGTGCAGCCTGCGCCGCTTGCTCTAAACGCAGCCGCATTGACTTCACTTTGCGCGGATACCGCTCACAGAAACGCTTCCAGGTGGCTGTAAATGCAGCCTGCTGCCTGGCGATCAGCGCTTCGACGTCCACCGGCGCTTTGGCGAACTCGACGAGCTGCCGGTCGAGCCATGTGGGATCTTCCAGCGGGCGCGGCCAGGCATATTCGTTTTCGTTCACTCCCCGGTGGCCGTAGGCTTCCAGGTACTCTTCGCGACTCATCTCCCCACGTGCCACTTTGCCGAGACCGGTCAACGGGCCAAGGCTCTCCAACTGGGACGACAGGCCACTTAGATTGGAGAGCAGCGCATTGGCATCCTCCGCACCGACCAGTTTGCTCAGCTCGCTCTCCAGACGATTGGGAAGATCTGTCGCGCCGGCGAAGGTGAGAAAGAAAGCGTAAATGGAATACGGTTTGATTTCGTCTTGCAACAGAGCCGTCAATTCTGCTCCGTTCTCAGCCTGCCGGATACGTTGCTTCATTACGGTACACCAGTGCGGGTTGTCTGCAACGAATTGGGGGATCTTTTTACGGAGGCGTGTCATCTGACTCCCTAAGCGGGTTAAACTCGGCAGCACTTTGGACCACCACGTCCAGGATGAAATGGGAACGAGAGGAATCTCCACGTCCTCAGGAATGCCTCCCCACCAGGCCGTGGCTTGTCGTAACGCCTTCCGGGAGTCTCCGCCAAAGAACGGGCGGCTGGCGGAAACCTGGATGCTTAGATTGATGTACCCGCGACCGCCGATGATGCCCGCCTGTGGATACCCATCCACTCCTATGGAAGAGCTTTCACAAAAATCCACACCTTCATAGGCGAGGCCCTTCCGCAAGGAGCAGGAGAAAGGGGTAAGCACCTGAGGTGCGTTCTCGACCAGGTTGGTGCCAGACCATAGAAAGTTGCCCCTGAGACTGTCGTTCCATTCGCCGGTATCTGCGTTGTATCCGCTCAAGGTTGTGATGGGGCGTGATTGGAGGATGTACAGCCGTCCGCCCGCAATCGCCCATTCGATGTCTTGCGGACCACCCAGTTCTTTCTCTAGCCGGCAGGCATTGCGATAGAGATCGTGCGCGAGGCGATCGAGTTCCGCCGGCCCGCTGTATGTGCCCTTCGGACGCGCCAGTGTAAAGGTTTGCGGATTGGCCTGTCCGGAGACCAGTTTTTCACCCAAACCTTGCACGAAATTGCCCGTCATCCGCATCATGTCGCCCGTAACGGGGTCGGCGGTGAACAGTACGCCGGAATAATCTGCTCGGATCAGGTGCTGGACGACGATGGCGATTTCGTGCTCCGCCCTGTCCAGTCCCTGTGCGGCGATAGAGTTCATCGCTTGGCTGTAGGCTTGCACCCTGGCGTTGTGCCGCGAGCAGCGCACGACGTGGATGGCTTGCCGGATTTCCTCATCCGTTCGCACATCCAAGACTGTCTCGAATTCGCCGGCGAACGATGCCTGGGCGGAGTCTTCACTCAGCGCGGAAGAGCGAACGACGAAGGCGCCACCCTTGTCATCTTTTCGCAGTCGGCCAAGATGGGCCTGCACCAACGCCCACGCTTCCGTCGTCAGATCGTCGCCGGCGAAAGCATCTGGCAAGAGGATGAAGCCATCGGGCACCCGGTAGCCCGCACGATAGAGCCTGGCCAATGTTCTCCCCTTGCCGCCAGCAAACGGCTCTTGTTCCTTCGTCAATTTCTTGAATGAACTAATCATGGTAATATATCCTTCTTGACCGCTCCATAGAGAAGTCTAAATGCTTCTCGTGGGTCACCACCCCGTCCACCCCTGGGCATGGTGGGCGTCTTCGCCGCCCACACGGCGCTTGAGAAAAATGGTCACCTTGTTGCTGTTCTCGTGCGGCCGCACGGCAAGCGCTTCCCAGCCGTCCTGCCCCAGCGCGTTCAGCTCGGCCTCCAACTCTTCGTCCTTGGGGCCGCTGAACGTCCCACCCCAACTTAGCACGCGATATTCCCACACCAAATGTTTCATTGTTGTGTCTCCTGGTAGGGGCGGGTTTCCCCCGTCCCGCGCTCCGCTCGAGCGGGGTCGTGAGAAAACCCGCCCCTACCACGGGCAGGGACAAGCCCTGCCCCTACTCGGACCGGTGCACCATCTGCGAGGCGACCGCCGTGGTGCCCATGATGCCGCCCAGGTTCATGGTGTCCACCGCGCTGGAGGGCACGATGACCAGGGCGCCCTTTTCCTTCAGGCCCTCGAACAGCATGTTCATCGCCCGCAGGTGCAGGGCGGTCGGGTTGTCGGCGTAGGACAGCGATGCCTCGCGGAAGCTCTCGGCGATCTGCTTCTCGCTCTCGCCCAGGATGACGCGCGCCTGGCGCTCGCGCTCGGCCTGCGCCTGGCGCGACATGGCGTCTTCCAGCTCCTGCGGAATGACAATGTCCCTGATTTCGACACTTTGCACACTGACGCCCCACGGCGTGGTGCGCTCGTCGATGATGTGCTGCAGATCCTCGTCAATCTTTTCACGCCCCACCAGGATATCGGCCAACATCATCTTGCCAATGATGTCGCGCAAGGCCGTCTGCGCCGCCCAGGTGATGGCCGCCCGGTAGTCTTCGACCTCCAACGCGGCCTTTTCGGCGTCCCACACCACCCAGAACAGCACTGCGTCCACGTTGACTGGCACGGTGTCCTTGGTCAGCGTCTTTTCGGCCGCAAAGGGCGTCACCATCACGCGCAGGTCAATCCAGATTGGAATGGTGTCTACTACCGGAATGATCCAGAACGCGCCGGGCCCCTTCAGCCCACGGAACTTGCCCAGGCGCAGCACGACCGCCTTCTCCCATTGGTTGGCGACTTTGAGGGCAAACAGCACGTACAGGCCAGCCAGGTTGAGCACGATGAGCTGCGTGACAATGATCCAGTCGGCCCACCTCGCGTTGGCCATCAGCGCTATCAGTACGATGGATAGGATCATCAGCACAAAGAATATTGTCAACGACACGCCATTGACCGCCTTGAACTGGGCCTGAGCTTGCGCCTCTGCTTTACGATTTCTTGTAGACATTGTTACCTCCTCTTGTTTTGTCTTACTTGCCAATATGATTGGAAACATTTTTCCTCCGTTTGATCAATGGCGATCCTTCCGCCACTGCCGAAGTGCCGTTTCAAATTCGTCACGAATCTCGTCAATTTCGTAACCCAGGCTGAGCGCTTCGACGATGGCCTGGGTGACCAACCCACCTAGCTTTTCCGCCCGCATGCGCGCCAGCCCGTTCTCGTCGGGATGCTCCCGCACGTAGGTCCCGCGCCCCTGCTGGGTGGAGATGATGCCAGCCTGGTCCAACATGGTGTAGGCGCGCGCGACGGTGTTGGGATTGACGACCAGGCTCTGGGCCAGTTGCCGCACGGTCGGCAGTTGATCGCCGGGCCTGAGCTCGCCGGTGGCGATCATGTGCTTGATCCGTTCGACAAGCTGGACATAGATCGGCACGCCGCTTTGAACGTCTATCTTGATGTTCATACTCTTTGCTTTGAATTGTACTAATTGTTGTAGACAATTATACACTGTTTGCTCAAAATTGCAAGACTTGAAGCTGACAATTGGCTGACAATGGAGACAAACAACTGCCAGTTTTGGCGTCAAGTTGCACTCGTTTGTGATATAATACAACTGGCATTCGTATGAACGAGGACGAGGAACGCTCAAGTCGGGATACACCCTCCCATGCGCCGGCGCTCCCCCTGGTCGGGCTGTTGGACACGCTCGATCTACTCGTAGCCCAGGTTCGAGCCTACGAGCGCGTTTTGCCGCCTGACAATTACCCGGCCCGGGCGGCTGTCGCGGCGCTGGGCGAGCTGGCGCGCCAGGCGCTGGTCGAAGCCCGCGACCTGGCGGCCACGCTCGAAGCAACCAGGCCAGCCGCCCCCCACCCCTTCACGCCTCGCGAGGCGCAAGTGCTGGCTTTGACCGCCAAAGGACTGACGAACAAAGAAATCGCCTACCGCCTGGGCATCAGCGAACGCACCATCCAGTTTCACCTGAACTCGGTGTTCAACAAAACGGCCACGTCATCTCGCACCGAGGCCGTGGCGCTTGCGCTGCGGCAAGGGTGGATTGACTCCAGCTAACTGTGGACATGGCCAGGGTGCACCTGTGGCTTTGGCGGATGCGACACCGGGCTTGCTTGTGATACACTAAGCACAATATCGCAAGCCCTCATCGCTGGGGGCATAACCATCACAAGTAGTATACAAGGAGGCAAAACGATGAACGAAAAAGACTTGCAAAAAGCGTTGGGGGCGCTAGCGCCACTTTACGCGGATCCAACGGTCACCGAGATTTGCGTAGACGCGTACGATCGCGTCTACGTCGATCGCGGTGAGAAACTGGAGGATGTGGCCTCACCGTTCACTTCGGCCGAGGCGCTGAGCGGCGTCATCGAAGCCGTGTTGGCATTGGGCGACGTCGCGCTGGGGCCGGACAAGACGAGCGGCGAGGTGCTTTTCCCGGACGGCTCGCGCTTTCTGGCCGTGGTCCCACCGACTGCCATCAGCGGCCCTTGCTTTGTGCTGCGCAAGCTCACCAGGCAGTTGACATGGGATCAAGTGTTTGAGAGGGGTGCAGTCAGCCGCGAAGCCTACGAGCTGCTCAAGAGCGCGCTCGATTCGAGGGTAAACGTGTTGCTGGCCGGGGGGACCGGCTCCGGCAAGACGACCTTGACCGCTTTGTTGATCGAGAGCATCCCGGCCGGCGAGCGCGTCATCGTCGCCGAGCCGATCTACGAAGTGCATGTGCGCCACCAGCGCAGCATCCACCTGGCCGGGCGCGGCCTGGTGGACGTCCCGTTTGAAGAGATCCTGTTCACGGCGGCGCGCATGCGTCCTGACTGGCTGGTCGTCGGCGAGCTGTGCGGCGGAGAAGCGGCGTTCGCGCTCCAAATATTCGGCCAGGGGCACACGGGGCTGGCGAATATGCACGCGACCAGCGTGGAAGATGCGCTGGCCCGGCTGGAAGCGATGTGCCTGATGGCCAACCTGGGCCTGGGGCTGGGTGAGATTCGCCGCCTGATCGCGAGTGCTTTCCAGTTGGTCACCTACCAGCAGCGGCTGTCCGACGGCCGCCGGCGCCTCACGCACATTGTCGAGCTGCGCGGCGTCGAAAACGAGCGCTACGTGCTCCAGCCCTTGTTTCGCTACAACCCGGCCGAGGATCAGATCGAGGCGACCGGCGTCCAGCCCAGTTGGGAAAAGCAGGCAGAATAAGGAAAACTCTGAACCGCAAAGGCGCGAAGGACGCCAAGGAATCTGATGTCAAGATCAAGACTCTTGGATTAAAAACCTTTGCGCTCTTTGCGTCCTTTGCGGTTAGAAATCTTGGCTATTCGCGGCACCCGGTTGATTTGAGTCCATGACAGGCGTGCAAAGCTTCAATTTCAACAGGCCATTCCGATGGCCCGAAATCTTCACAGCCCCTGGTCGTCGCCGTACAACTGGCGGCTGCCCTTTTCGCGCAAGGCCTTGAGCGCCGGCCCGTCGGCCCAGCCGGCTGAGGCGTAAAAGCTGGCATCGTAATCGCGCGTGCGCACGACGACCGGCATGGGCACGGCGTGCCCCAGGATGAGCGCCTGCTGGCGCGTGTCCAGCCGGGCCAGCACCTGGCGCAGCTCGCTCGCGCCGCTGATGCCCGAAAAGACGGCCCGGATGTCTTGCTCGTCGTCGAGCAAACAGGTGACACGCGTGCCGACCTGGCTCATGATCTCGGGGTCGATGCCGCTGGGACGCTGGTCGACGATCAGCAGCGTGACGTTGTACTTGCGCAGCTCGCGAGAGATGGTGCCAAAGATAGTCTGGCGGGCGATCAGCGGGTCGAGGAACTTGTGGGCCTCTTCGATGGTGATGACCAGTTGGCGCGGTTCGTCCGCCCCACCCTGGGCGGCCTCCTTGCGATCGACGTAGGCGTGGTGAATGCGCCGCGTGAGGAAATTGGCCACCAGCAGGTAGGCTTCCAGGCTGTTGCCGTAGCGGCCGAATTCCAGCACGACGTTGACGCCCTTTTGAATATAGTTCAGGATGTTGGCCACGGCATCGCCGCCGGCGGGGGTCAAAAAACCAAAGCGTCGAAACATCCCGATCTTGCGCTGGATCGCGCCGAGCGTGCCGCTGTGCAGTTGGTCGGCCTCGATCAAGTCCTGGAGATCTGCGGGCACTTTGTCCTCCAGCAGTTGCGCGATCCAGTTGCGCCCCAACTTGCGGTGGATGGCGTACAGAGCGCCGGTCTGCGTGTCACTCAATCCCATCACGCCCTGCAGCATCTCGACGTCTTCCGGCTCGATGGAGGAATAGCCGATCTGGATGACTTCGTCCACCTTGCTGCCGCGCCGCCGCGACGATTCCTCGTCCAGCGTAAAGATGGCCACGCGTCCGCCGTACAGTTGCTTGAGCCCCTTGACCTTGTGGCGCTCGCCGCTGCCTTCCCAGCCGTACTCGTTGTGCATGTCAAAGAT
>JAFGFO010000404.1 GCA_016931085.1 Thermoflexales bacterium | reverse complement strand
TTGCCTATTCGCAGCGGTTTTTGCCACATATTTGGGTGTTCGCGCCCAAAAAGCGTGAACGATACTTCTAGAGGTGTCAATCTAACTTGAACCATGCCTAAAATTGTATCATCAATATGCAAATCGCGCCAGACGCCCACAGAGAAAGTCTAACCACGTATCTCCGGCAACGCTTTGTCGCTACGCGAATAGCACTTGATCGGCTAAGCTCGCAGCCGCTCGACCAAGCGCGGGAGAAGATCGAGCACGGTATTCAAATCGGCATCTGTGGTCGCCCGCCCCAACGTCAGCCGCAAGCTGCCCAACGCCCACTCGCGTTCCAAACCCATCGCCGACAGCACGAACGATGGCTCGTGCTCTCCCCCCGTGCACGCCGAACCGGCGCTGGCGCAAATACCCTCCAGGTCGAGCGCCATCACCAAGGCCTCGCCCTCCACTCCCTTGAAGGCAAACGAGGCATTGTTGGGCAAGCGCTCGGACGGGTGACCGCTCACGATAGCATCTGGCACCCGTACCAGTATCCCTGTCACCAAACGCTCACGCAGAGCGATCAGGCGCGCGTTCTCACTTTCACGGTTCTCTTGTGCCAGGCGGAGCGCCGTGGCCAACCCCACGATGCCGGCGACGTCGAGCGTGCCGGGCCGCCGGCCGCGCTCGTGCCCGCCGCCCGTCAAGGCCGGCAGGCTATCCACGCCATCTCGGACGTACAGCAGCCCCACGCCCTTGGGGCCATAAAATTTGTGTGCGCTGAGCGCCAAGAGATCCACCTCTAGATCATCCACATTCAGGTTCAGCATGCTGGCCGCCTGCACAGCGTCGGTGTGCACCAGCCCACCGCTGGTGCGTACCAGGCGGCCGATGTCGGCCAGGGGTTAAACAGTGCCCACTTCGTTATTGGCATACATCACGCTGACCAGGCAAGTGGGTTTCAGGTTTCGGGTTTCAAGCTCCAAGTTGTAGATGGCGCGGCCCACGTCGTCCGGGTCAAGGCGTCCATAACCGTCTACCGGTAGAATGGTCAACTCGACGTCGAACAGCTCGACCAATTGTTCGGCCGTATGTCCCACGGCGTGATGCTCGATCGGGGTAGTAATCAGGTGGAGGCGCTGGCCTCGCTTGCGGCATGCCCAGGCCACACCGCGCAGGGCCAGATTGTCGCTCTCGGTGCCGCTGCCTGTGAACACGATCTCCTGTGAGTGGCAACCCAGTGTCTCAGCGCACACCTGGCGCGCCTCATCGACAGCCTTGCGAGCCGCGCGTCCCACGCTGTGCACCGACGAGGTATTGCCATACACGTCTGACCAGTAAGGACGCATGGTTTCGATGACACGCGGGTCGATGGGGGTCGTAGCTGCGTGATCCAGGTAAATCGTCTGTTGATCCATAGCAATCCTATCCCTAAACCCTAATGGCCCTACCAGGGCATCTCGGTTGCTATCACGCTTACATGAAGCATTATAACGCTTAAATACTAATAGCGCAAAACTCGTCTATACCCTCAAGGTCTTAGAGCTTTAGGGTCCTTCGGGGCTTCGGGGGACTTGCCTTTTGATGATTTCTCATCTATAATCTAATCGGGGATTCAGGTGGTATTTTGACTACAGATCAGATTCGACTCACATCGTCAGCAAGTTTGCTGCAATGGGAACACCCATGCCAGCCTGGTACACCCTCCGCGCTCCTCACGAAGCGAGCGACAGCCGCCTGGCGACATGCAGCCGGCTGCTCACCCTGCTCGACACGGCCTACCAGACCTTGACCAACCAGCCATACGCCATAAGTAGCCTACGCCCGCTGGGCCATCTGGGTTCTCTAGCCTGAAAAGCGATGTAATCAAGAGTTGATTACTTGCGATGAATCGGTTATAATTAGCATGCCAGGCTACTTTCGGCCTGGTAAACACACAAGGAGAAAATATGAGTGATTTACTAGGCAAGATCAAGGATGAGCAGGGTGGCTTGGAAAAGCTCATCGGCTCCATCCCGGGTTACAAAGGCTACAAGGAAAAGGAGATGCGTCGCGAAGCCGACAAGCTGCTGCGCGAAACGCTCGGGCGCCAGTTCGAGGCGCAATGGCAGCGCCTGGCCGACGTTCAACAACAACTGATATCGTCCGGCGGCATCTTGTACATAGACGACATCGAAGGCGCTGCCACCCGCTTGCGCGGGTTCATTGACAAGCTCAAGACGGCCAGCTATGGCTACAGCGGTTTCTTCGACGCGATCAAGGTAAAAGAAGAGGCACTGGACAAGCTGTACGAATTCGACAACGCTCTGTCCAGCAGCGTCGGAGATGTTGCAGCCGCCATAGACACCCTACAGAGCGCCACTGACGCCCAGGAGGGCATCCAAGAAGCGATTCGCGCGTTGGACAAGCTGTGCCGCCAGCTCAACACCTTGTTCAGACAACGCAAGAGCGTCTTGACCGAGAAAGAGTAGAATAAAAGGAGATAACTCATGCCAAGAGTATTTGACGTTATTGAGAATCCCAACGAGATGCGCGACAGGTTGGTGCAGCGCATCCCCGAATCGGGCGCGGGCGACTTTCACATCGGCTCGCAGGTCATCGTGCGCGAGGGGCAGATGGCCGTATTTATGCGCGACGGCAAGGCGCTGGACACCTTTGGCCCTGGCCGCCACACGATCACGACGGCCAACGTCCCACTCCTAAAAGACGTGCTTGGCCTGGCCTTCGACGGGCGCAGTCCCTTCACCGCCGAGGTATACTTTGTCAGCACGCGCGAGTTCCCGCAGATGAAGTGGGGCACACCTCAACCGGTGCCGGTCATGCATCCCGGCATCGGACTGGGCGCCAGCCTGCTGCGCGCCTATGGCACGTTTGGCATCCAGATCAGCGAACCGCAGCAATTCGTGGCCCAGATCGTCGGCGCGCAAGGCTCGTATCAATTCGACGAGATTCGCGACAGGCTGGTAGGTAGCATCCTGCAGTCTATGCGCGATCTGCTGGGCGAGTTGAAAAAGTCGGCCTTTGAAATTCAGGGGCTGACCGAAGAGGTGGCTGCCGGCGTGCGCGCCAAGGCGCAAGAGCGCTTCGAGGCATTGGGCATCACGCTCAAAGCACTGATCGTCGAATCGATCACGCCGTCCGAATCCACCGCCGAAGATCTGCGCAAGATGGGGCTGATCGACACCCAGACCTATGCTCAGTTGCAAGCAGCCGACGCCATGCGTGACGCGGCCCAGCAGCAAGGTGGCGGGCTGGCCGGGGCAGGCGTAGGCCTGGGAGCAGGCCTGGGGCTGGGGCAGATGATGACCGGCATGATGGGCAGCATGACGCAGCCAGGCGCGCAGCAACAGCCCGCCGCCGCAGCCGCAGCCGCAGCGCCCGCAGCCGCCGCAGCCAGCATTCCCGACGTCATGAGCCCGGCCCAAGCGGCCGCCTACATGCAAGTGGCCGAGGCCGACGTGATGCAAATGATCGAGGCTGGACAGCTCAAGGCCAAGCAGATCGGGGCCCAGTACCGTATCAGCAAGGCCGCCCTGGACGCGTTCTTGTCGAGCTAAGCATCTCTAGTCGTTAAGTTGTAGGTCACGCTTGCAGCGTGACATCTTCTGGCGTGCTGGCCACTGTCACGCTAAAAGCGTGACCTACATCTAGAAATTGAAACTGTTCACTGCGCCGGCGACCGTGCGCACTTGCTCCTCTATCAGCTCGGGGTAGAGTGGCAGGGAAAGTGCTTCGCGCGTCGCCCGTTCGGCCTGAGGGAAAGAGCCCGCGTCTCCCAAGCGTCCCCGGTAAGCCGGCTGCAGGTGAATCGGGGCAGGATAATGGATGAGCGCCCCCACACCACGCTCTTTGAGATACGCTTGCAGCGCATCCCGGCGGGGATGGCGCACGACGTACAGATGATACACGTGTTGGCCATAGGGCATCTCGCTTGGCAAGGCCAAGTCATCGCCTGTTGACACAAGCTCATCGTATAACGCCGCCCATCTGCGGCGGAGAGCCGTGTCCTCCTCCAGGTGGCTCAGCTTGACGCGCAAGATGGCTGCCTGCAACTCATCCAAGCGGGTGTTCCAGCCAACGCAGCCGCCAATGCGCTCGCTGATGTAGCGCGTGCGCCAACCATACTGGCGCAGCAAGCCGGCGCGCTCGGCTAGCTCCGGATCAGACGTCACCACCATGCCACCATCACCCAGCGCGCCCAGGTTCTTGGTCGGGTAAAAACTAAAGGCGGCTATATCTCCCCAGCTCCCTACTCGCCGGCCGCGATAGAGGGCGCCGACAGCCTGGGCGCAGTCTTCCACCACGCGCAGGGCGTGCCGGCGGGCCACTGCCAGGACCGGGTCGAGGTCGGCGGCCTGGCCGTACAGGTGAACGGGGACGAGGGCCTTTGTGCGGGGGGTGATGGCGGCCTCTAATTTACCAGGATCGAGATTGAAATTGCGCGGATCGATATCCACCAACACCGGCGCAGCGCCAGCCAACTCGATCGCCGCCACGGTGGCCACGGCGGTATGGGCCGGGGCGATCACCTCATCCCCCTGCCCCACCCCACAGGCTGCCAGCGCCAGGTGAAGCGCCTCCGTGCCGGATCCTACGCCCACGGCGTGCGCCACGCCGCAATAGGCAGCGAATTCGCGTTCGAAGGCCACACACTCTTGCCCCAGGATATACCATCCACCCTCGAGCACGCGCACGACGGCAGCGTCGATTTCGTCTTTGTGAGCCAGGTATTGAGCCCTGGGATTAGCTTGTGGGATCATCGACAAATACTTCTTTCACCGCAAAGACCTCAAGATCGCAAAGAAAGGAGGCGTTTTCCTAAACAACTTTTCTTAGCGCCCTTTGCGCCTTTGTGGTAAATTCTTATTTACCAGTAGTGTTCGTGGTATTGGCGGTAAAAGTCGAGCGTGCGTTGCAGGCCATCTCGCAGCGACACCTTGGGCGCCCAGCCCAGCTTGCCGCGGATACGGCGATAGTCGCTGTAGTAATCGCCAATGTCGATCGCCTTGCGCTCAGGCGGGAACGGCACGACGCGATACTCTCCGGCGCCGCTCAGCTCGACCATCAAAGCCGCCAGGTCACGCAGATTGATCACCTCGTCACTGCCCAGGTTGTAAATCTGGCCGTCGGATTCCTCGGTCGAGGCACACAGCAGCATAGCGTCGAGCACGTCGTCCACGTAGTTAAAATCGCGCACCTGCAGGCCGTCACCAAACACATCAACCGGCTGCTCCTCGATCAATCGCCTGATCCAGACGCCCAAAAAGGTTTGGCGCGCGTCCTTGACTCGCATGCGTGGGCCGTAGGTGTTGGTCAGGCGCAAGCTCACCGCGCGCACTCCATAGACGTTGTTGTACAAGATGTGGTACCACTCGCCGGCCATCTTGTTGATGCCGTTGACGTCAGTCGGGTGCAGCAAGTGGCGCTCGTCCACCGGCAGGTAATCGGGCTTGCCATAAATCTGGCGCGTGCTGGCGTAAACGAGCTTGGCGGCCGGGTTGTGCTTGCGGCAGGCTTCGAGGATCGACAGTTGTGCGCGGCAGTTAATCTCCAGATCAGTATAGGGATCGCGCATCGAGTCTATGTGGCTGTTCTGCCCGGCCAGGTTGAACACATAATCCTGCCCCTGGACGAGGTAGTTCATGCTGTACTCGTCACGCACGTCAGCGATGTTGACCTTGAGCCTGTCCTCGTAACCGGCGATATTGAACAGGTTCCCGCCGTATTCTGGGATTAGGCTGTCCACCAGCATCACCTGAGCTCCCATTTCGCACAGGCGAACGCCCAACGCGCTGCCGATAAAGCCAAGGCCGCCAGTGATCAAGACTCGCTGCTTGGAAAAAGTAGGCTCATCCATCTATTCCCCCTGATTCACTACAAGGTCTGTATCCAGAAACAGGCGATCATCGGGCAAGCGGGATCCATCCGGCAAGCTAAGCGCCAGTCGCCCGCCACTCTCCGCATCGTACACGCCCAGCCCGATGTGCAAGCCGGCCGGCGCACCGGCTGGTATATGGACCTGGCAATGCTCGACGATAACCTGTCCCACTGCCCACCCCGACGACGGCTGCCCGTCCTCCAACATCAAGCGGTCCGCTTGGGCGACGATAGCACCGTCCGCATCGAGCAGGTGGATAAAGCCCATGTAATTGCGCCCTGGCCTGGCGACAACTTGCCAATACAGGGTCACCTGAAGCCTATCACCTGGCGCCAACTCGGTGCGATCCAAATCGTAGCCCAACAGGGCCAGCTCTTGCCCCAGTTGGGCACGCAGCGGATAGGGCAAGCTCATTGGCGCCGCAAAAGAGCGCGCCGGCTGCTCTATCAGCCAGTTTCCCAACACGGTATCCTGTTCCCATACAGCCTGTCCGTCAGCTTTCAGTACATTGAGCTGCAGGCTGTACTCCCCGGCCGGCAGCAAGGGGTCGAGCGCCACATCATACCAGGCGTCGATCAACTCAGACTTGATCCACTGCGCTGTGGGATAAGTGCTCAACGGCACAACAGTCTCTGTAACAATCTGTCCGGCCTGGTCCACAAGGCGCCAACGGACACGATACGCTTGCGAGCTAGGCTCACGTGCACGCCAGTACACGCCAAAAGTCAAGCTGTCACCCGCGCGTCCCCCATCCGGCCAGGTAGAGATCCCCACCAGGTTCAATGTCCCAGCCTGGATTCTGAAACCCCGGAGCATCTCGAGCCAGTCCGAGAGAATAACGCCAGGATACGACGAGATACGGATTGTACCCAATGAGCAAGTCGTCCCCTTAAACGCGTCGGCCTGCCACACGCCCAGGTGCGCGCCGGTCACAGAATCCATCACAGACGCCTCAAGCGAGTACTCGCCGGGTGGCAAGCCGGGTGGCAGTGAAACGCGCGTCACGCTCTCGTAAGTCTGGCCAGCTTCCCACATCGAAGAGGCAAAGACGTTGCTGCTTAGCAACTGTTCTTTCAACATGACCCGCACATGACCGGCGTTGTCACGCAAAGCGAGCTTTAGGTGATAATCGTACCTGCTGGCCGCCTGCCAGCGCAAGACGGCGCGGAAGGCGGGATAACTGGCCGGGTTGGGCGAAAAAGCCGCATCCAGCAGCGTCAGCTTATCTTCATAACGCCCCAGCGCTGGCCGGCTCATCCCATGCATGTCGGGCCATGCGGTGAGGCTATACACCTGTATGCCGGCCCCGGTCAAGTCTTGTCCGGGCGAAGCAGGCGCATCAATACCCAACAAGTGTTTCATCCAGGTTCGCGTAACGGGTGACACAGCCGGGTAACTGACGTACCACACGCGCTGCACACCCTGCAATGCGTCCGCCAAGCGCCCGGCCAGGGTCTCGAGCGCGCCCAGGTCGTGGACAACAAACAAGGGCACCTGGCCAGTCCAGGCCCGCGCCAGGGCGGTATCCGCGTCGACTATGACAAGGTCACCTGGCTGGGTGCGGCGCGTCAAATCATCGAGCAAAAGCTGGGCATACGGCGAGGCACAGACAAGCGTCAGGCCCTGGCCACTCGCAGCAAACGCCCGCTCCAAGCGCCATTTAGAGCCTAGCTTCGGGCAGTCCGTCTCGCCCTGGCCAGGAAGCACGGCCCAATCCGCCACTGACAAAGTCTCGTCCGAAAGCAGCAAGGTCTGGCCACGAAACAAAGGCGCGAATGCTGTGGGCGAGGTCGTGGCCACCTGGGTAAGCTCAGCATTCGACAAGCGGCCAAGATAGGCGGCGGCCATACCCAAAGCCGGGTTGCTCACGTGAGTGAGGCCATAGCGAGTAAGCGCCTCTCCTCCTCCCAGCAAGGGATCAGCGTAGCTCACCAGGTGCGGGTAGCACGGCAGTGCCGCGCCAAGTTGGGCAGCAATCACTCCAAGCAACAGGCTCTCCTTTGGCAGCCTGGCAGGCAGTGTCCAGCGAGACCACAACGCCGTGGCCAAGCGATAGCATCCAATGCCAGACAACAAAACCAGCGCAGCTAAAGCTGGCGCAGCATAACGATCATATTTTGCCCCCCAAGCGGTAATAACGCCCAAGAAAACGAGTGCCCAGCCGAGCATCACAAGCGTGACGCGCCTCGACCAGATCGCCTCTGGACGGCGGCGGTCAATCCACACAAAGGCCAACGCCGCTCCAGCTCCCACGAGCGTGAGCGGTGTCGTGCGCAGCGCCACCACCAGGCCATAATAATAGCCTGGGCCGGTATGTTGTACCGGCTCTTTGAGCATGCCGGCCATCCCAGTAGCCAGTCCCCAAACACGCAGCGGATCGTCCCAAAGCGCCGGCCAGGTCGCCATCACGGCAGCGAACGAAGCCAACCAGATCAAGCCGGCCACGATCGTTTGCCCTACTGTGCGCTGTCGCCGCGTCCACCACCAGCCCAGCAGCAAGAGCAAAGCACACGCTGGCCCCAGCAGCAAGGCCGAAGTCTTGGTAAGCACAGCATATCCCGTGGCTGCACCGCTTAGAGCCATCCACAGGTAAAAGCGCCCGCCACCTAAGGCGGCCAGCAAAGCCAGCAATGACAAAGTGGTGAACATGGTCAACAAACTGTCCACGTGCATCAGGCCACCCAGGCCGGCAATAAACGGATCAAAAGCCAGCAGCGCCGCCGAAAGCCAGGCCGCGCCTCGTCCCAGGACCCTCTTGCCCGCTCCATATATCCCAACGACACCCACCGAGCTAATCACCGCGACCAACAAGCGGGAAAGAGGGAAAAAGTATCTCAGGCGCACGAAGGCTTGAACGTTATCCGGGTCGAGCCAGGCCAGGCGGCCCAGCCACTCCAACAATGGCTGGGCGGTCGCCGGAGCCAGGCACACGCGAAGTTGAACGGCCAGCGCGCCCAGGAGCATAGTCGTCACACCGGGGTGTCCCACATAAATCGTATTGCGCCAGTCGCCAGCCAGCAGAGCGGCACGAAAAAAAATGCTGCGCCACACCCAGGCCAACTCGTCGGCCTGAACGTTATAGTTCAAGCTGGCCACACGCATCGACAACGCACCGGCAAACAAGCTCAAACACAAGGCCCACTCAAGCCAGCGTCCATGGAAGGAACGGTGCACCCTTTGCGAAGCGACCATCACCGGCAGGCTATTTCGATAGCCCATGATCTTTTTGCACCACCAGCCGCCACCACCACTTGACCAATGCCAGCAGGGTACGAGCCACGCGCGCAAAGTTGAAAAACTGCGACGTGCCATACTGCCGGTAAAAATGGCGGACAGGGACCTCGGCAAAGGTGAAACCGGCGTCCTGGATCTTTTTGACCATCTCGAATGTGATCGTGCCGGTATCAGACTCTAGTTTCACCTGGTCAAAGATGCTGCGGCGCATCAGGCGAAAGTCACAATCCACATCGCGGATGACCAGGCCAAAAGCCAGCTTGACAAAATACTGGTAAGCCAGGCCAATCCAGATGCGAGGCAAAGGGTCGTGGCGCTTGACTTTCCAGCCGTTGACCACGTCTACGCCAGGCCGGAGGGCGTCGACCAACAGCCTGAGCTCACGCGCATCGTATTGCGCATCACCATCCGTGTAAAAAATCCATTCCTTGCTGCATGCGGCGATGCCGGCGCGCACATTGCCACCGTAGCCGCTGGGCCGATCGTGGCGGATGATGCGCAGGTGGGGATACAGGCGGGTCAGCTCCTCCAGCACTCGCACGGAATCGTCCCGGCTGCCGTCGTCCAGCACAATGATTTCGTAATCGCCGCTCAACTCGCGCGCCGTCTGATCCGCGCGAATCACCATGGTCGGGATCGTCCCGGCGTCGTTATAGCACGGGAAAAAGATACTCAAGCTGGCCAGTTTCTGGGTTCCAGCTTGTAAGGTTCCAGGTTTCAGGGTTACAGGTTTCAGGGTTACAGGTTTCAAGCTTTCAGGCTTTCAAGGTTTGCGTCCCACAACCACGATCGTTAGGCCAAAAGGCAGCCCCGCGCTCGCGACGAAGGGCGCCTCGGCGCTGAGAATAGCCCGGAAAAAGGCATTGGCGGCACCATAATCGATGGCCACGTCCGATCCGCCATCGCTCGGCGGGAAGAGTCTTTCCAGGAAACGCTTGGCAAGCGCCACCGGAAACAAGGCCGTGTTGGCATAACTCAACCATTCGGGCTGCAAGCCGGCCTCGGCCAACTTGCGACGCATTTCGCCGGCCGTGTAGCGATGGCGAATGTCGACCGCCTCGTCGTGGTGGCCGTGCAGCCAGTTATAGGCTGGCAAGCGCAGCACCAGCCGCCCGCCTCTTTGCAGCACGCGCGCGCATTCGCGCAAAGCTTGCACGTCATCGGGGACACTGTGGACGCAGATCACGTCGAACGAGACCACCAGGTCAAAACTGGCGTCCGCGTAAGGCAGCTCGCTGACGGAAGCGCGCGTCAACTCGTACAGGCCACGCTTGCGGCAGAAGGCCAGGGCCTGGGCCGAAAAGTCAAAGCCGCTCACGCGCCCATAATCAGCCAAATACGTCATCACGGCGCCGGTGCCGCAGCCGGCATCCAGTATCCGCAGCCTGCCAGCGCGCCGGTATGTACGCTCCAGCACAGCTCGCGTAATCGCCCGCATGCCCTGGTACCACCACATGCTATCTTCGGCGCGGTACATGGCCTCGTATTCGTCAAGCTTCATCAGGCTCGGCCTGCCCCTCTTTCGCCATCTCCTGTTTGCCCAATAAATTCACCAGTTGTGCGTGATCCCGCGCGGACAAGCCCTTGACCTTGCCAGGGCCACGCAGCCAATTCTTGAGCTGCTTGGCGTGCAGGACCGGCACGCTGGACGATTCGACCCTCAATTGGACGTTAGGATGGACAAACGCCACGACCGGCGTCACCTCGATTTTAGCCCCTGGCAAATGTTTGGCGATATGGTGCTCCAACGACTCCGCCTCAGTCGTCGCCTCGCGGGCCACATCACCGATGCCCTCCTGTGCGATCAGGCCCAACAAGCGCCCGAATGTCATCGCTTGCTTCCCACGCCCATCCTTGATATCGACCTTGCCGTCCTGCAGCTTGGTCACGAACACATAGCAGCCTTCGGGAGCGAGCAGGACATGCGAGGCGGGCGAGCTATAATGGTAGAGGGCGTAATTGTCACTAAAGCCCTTGAGCGCCGCGGTCAGTGAAACATCGGCCCGGTCAGGGCGCACGAAGCGGTTGAGGTAAAAAGTCCCGAGGCGGGCCAGGATGAGTCCAGCCACCATCGCCACCAGGGGCACAAACAGATACTGCGGCCAGACCCATGACACCACCATCCCAGTCACCAGCGTGCTCAGGGCCGCCCAGAAAAAAACCTTGCCCAGCGTCGCCTGGCGTTTGATATAAGCTTGGTTTTTATAGACGCGCACTGTATATCTACTCCATGCGCCCCAGCACGAGGCAAGCGTTCTGTCCACCCAGGCCGAACGAATTGGACATCACCACGCGCACCTCTTGCTTGCGAGCGCCCTCCGTCACGTAATCTAGGTCGCAGGCCGGGTCAGGCGTTTCGAAGTTGATCGTCGGATGGATGACGCCGTGATGGATGGTCGAGATACACGCGATAGCCTCGATGGCGCCGGCGCCGCCCATGCAGTGGCCGATCATGGACTTGGTCGAGCTGACAGGCACCGAATAAGCTCGCTGGCCCAACACGTTCTTGATCGCCAGGGTTTCAACCGAGTCGCCCTGGGGGGTACCGGGGCCGTGCGCATTGATGTAATCCACCTCGTCTGGGCTTATGCCGGCATCCTGCATCGCCCAGCGCATCGCGTTCGAGGCTCCCTCGCCGCCGGGATCTGGTGCGGCGACGTGATAGGCGTCGCAAGACGCGGCCTGGCCCAGCACTTCGGCGTAAATGCGCGCGCCACGTTGCCTGGCGTGATCGAGGCTCTCCAACACCACCAGGCCACAGCCCTCGGAAAGGATAAAACCGTCGCGGTTCTTGTCGAACGGGCGGCTGGCCTTTTCAGGCTCCTCGTTACGAGTCGAAAGGACACGCATGGCGCAAAAAGCACCCTGTGCAAAATCGCAAACCAGCGCATCCACGCCGCCGCTGATCATCATATCGGCCGCGCCGCGCCGGATGACTTCGGAGGCCTCGCCGATCGCCTGCGTGCCGCTGGCGCAGGCTGTGACGACCGTGGAATTAGGCCCTTTGGCGCCCAACTCCATGCTGACGTGATGGGCCGGCATATTAGGCAGACAAGCGATAGACAAGAATGGGCTGACTCGCTCCCAGCCGGACGAGCGCAAGGTAATACATTCATTCACTCCAGACTCGAAGCCTCCCAACGCCGAGCCGAGGAGCACCCCAACGCGCACGCCGTCCTCGAAGCGCGACGGCAGCCCCGCATCAGCCCTCAGCTCTTGCAAGGCAGCGATGGCCAACTGGGAACAGCGCGCAATGCGGCGCGCCCCCTTGCGATTCATGTAAGCGGCCGGGTCGAAGCCCTTCACCTCGCCGGAAATTCGCGAGGAGAAGGTGCTGGCATCGAAAAATGTGACAGGTGCGATGCCCGAGCGCCCGTTGACCAGGCCATCCCACAGTTCTGGGACCGTCAAGCCCAATGGCGTGATGGCACCCATGCCAGTCACCACTACACGTTGTTTGTCCGACCGATCTGTTCTCATGTGTTTTCTTCTCCTTTCTGCATATCAGACTGCACGCCAGTCTGTATATCGGCAATGCCTTGCTTGATCGAGTCAAGCACTCTTTCTTGCACACATTGAGCGGCCACTCGCACGGCGTTTTTAATCGCCTTGGCGTTGCTGCGGCCATGGCCGACGACGACAACACCATTTACCCCCAGCAGCAGCGAGCCACCATACTCGGCGTAATCGACACGACGCGCGATTTGCCTGAAAGTCGGCGACATCAGCAGCAAGCCGGGCAGCATCAGCAGCAAGCCGGGCAGCATCAAGACCCACGCCAGTACGTTACGTACGCCGTTGCTCAGCTCGCGCTTGAGGTAACGAGCCAGGAACGACACCAACCCTTCCGACAGCTTGACGATGACATTGCCCACAAAGCCGTCGGTCACAACCACGTCGGTCAGGCCGCGGCAGATATCTTTGCCCTCGACATTGCCCACAAAGTTCAAATGGCTGGCTGCCAGCACCTTGTAGGCGTCTCGCACCAACGCGCTGCCCTTGTCGGCCTCTTCGCCGTTCGAGACCAGGCCCACGCGCGGGTGAGCGATGCCCATCACGCGCTCGGCATAGACCGAGCCCATCAGCGCGTTTTGCACCAGGTTATCCAGCTTGGGGTCGGTATTGACGCCTATGTCGATCAGCACACACGGTGTGGGGGCGGCCGGGTAAATGCCAGCCAACGCCGGGCGATCGATGCCTCGAATGCGGCCCAGCCCAAACAGGGCCGCCGCCATCGCCGCGCCGGAATTGCCGGCGCTCACGAACGCAGAGGCTTGCCCATCGCGGACCATGCGCACGCCCACAACCATCGAGGAGTCCTTTTTCTCCCTGACGGCAGCCGTATGCTCTTCCATCTCGATCACCTGGTCAGCGTGGACGACCGAGATAGGCAGGCCTTGGGTCTGATGGCGGGCCAATTCGCGCCGGATGTCGGCCTCGCGCCCAACCAGGACGATCTCCACGCCGGAGGGGCCAAGTTCGCGGGCAGCCAGCACTGCGCCGTCGATCACCACGCCGGGGGCGTGGTCGCCGCCCATGGCGTCCAGGACAATTTTGGGATGTCGAATCCTTCGACTTCGCTCAGGACAGGTTTCGGATTTCGTGCTTTGTGTTTGGATTTCGGCGCCTCCCTTGCAAAGGTTAAACCCTCATTCGATCGAGTCGTTACGGGCCTGGATTACGCACACAAGGGCAATGATAGCACACCACTTGACTTGGCATATGCCCGACCCACAAAACGCCTACATGCTGGCACTGGCGCTATGATACCACAGCAGGCACGGAATAGCAAAGCGTTTGCCCTTGACGGGCTGTGGTGAGGCAAAGCCTACCGATGAGTTGCATTCTGATAACCACCCGGTGGGGCATCTCTACCAAAGGTTATTTTCGGAACAACCTTGACAAGCGGGGTGAATGGATTATAATAGCAGTGTCGCCCGCCTGGCGGAATTGGCATACGCGGCAGGTTGAGGGCCTGTGTCCGTTTGGACGTCTGGGTTCGAGTCCCAGGGCGGGCATTCCGTTTTGCCACCCCGGCATACATGCGACTACAAGCATAAGCTTGCCGGGGTGGCAAGCTTATGCTTGTTTTTTGCACCGGCAAACTTATGCTTGTAAAAAAGGGATTGCGAGTCAAGCCAAAAAAGTGGCCTACTTGGCCACTTTTTTGTTGCCCACAGCCCCCTTAACTTTCCGACAACGAAATAATAATAAAAGTCCAGGCGGCACAAAAGATGGCGTGTGAACTCCTCGTAGATCTGGTCGCGCCGTGTTTTCAATTCATCTGGCTTGTATTTGGTACCAAGGTGCTTCCCTGGCCAACCTGGCTTTCCACCCACATTCGACCGCCGTGCAGCGCCACAAAGCGCTGGCTGATGGCCAAGCCCAACCCGGCCCCGCCTTGACGCCGCCGCAGGCTGCCATCAGCTTGCCGGAACTCTTCAAAGATGTGGGGAATGTCTTTGGGCGCAATCCCTACGCCGGTGTCTGTCACAGCAAAGGTCACATCCTCAAGGGGGGCAAGTCAGGCTCGACCTCGGTGAACAACGATCAGAATGAGCCAGATGCGACGGCTACCACAAGGTGAGCCGGCCGGCTGAGGAGCACACTGGCAAAGATAATCGGCAGGATGAAGAGGTAGGCCATCTCGGGGGCCGCAAACACAAAGACCGCACAGACGTTAGCGCCCAAGACAGGCCAGACCAGCAGATGGGTAGCGATCCGCAGGTGGGATTGTTTCAGTAGGTGACTGCCGAGGGCAGCTAGAACCAATAGCCCTATGCCAATCGAGGCAACCACATGTGCGGGCCCTGTGAGTTGGACCCAGTTTACCCATAGGAAGCAGGCATAGGCAAGCGATCCAACGAAAAACGCGATCAGCGTCAGGGATTGTTCCTGCAAATCGGCGAGGTTCTCATAGAGTGTCGAGTGGTCTTGTGCAAGATTCATCTGCGCCTCCCTGGTAAGTATAGCATACTTGTCCCTATTTACAATTCGCTGCCAGTGTGATATAGTATCGGGGGAAAAATGCCGGCATTTATGACATCATCCAGGAGCAAATACCGAAATGATTCACCTGACCATTTTGCACACCAATGATATCCACGCGCGCGTTGAACCGTTATCCCGCATTGCCACGCTCGTCAAGCGGATTCGGGGCGAGGTTGAAACGGCAGGCGGGTACTGCACCGTATGGGATGGCGGCGACGCCGAAGACACGATATGGCTGGAAAGCAGCGCGACCAAAGGCGGCGCGATGATGGCGGTGCTGCGCAGCGCCGGCTACGACCTGGCCGTGTTGGGCAATGCCACGCCATTACGCTACGGGCCGCAGGCGATTGGGAACCTGGCCGAGCGCTTCGGGCGCCCCCTGCTGGGCGCGAACATGCTGGACGCGGCCACCGGCCAGCCTGTAGCCGGGCTTGAGCCCTACACCGTTCAGACCTTTGGCGATCTCAAGCTCGGCGTCATCGGGTTGACCGACCCGATGCCATTTTACTCTTTCTTCGACACAATCACCCTGGGCAATCCGCTGAGCGTGCTGCCCGGCCTTATCGCGCAGGCCCGCTCACGCGGCGCTCAGACCGTGGCGCTGTTGTCGCACCTGGGATCACCCAAAGACAAGATGTTGGCCGAGCAGGTCAGTGGCCTCGACCTGATTATCGGCGGGCACGATCACCTCAAGCTGTCCCCACCACTGGTTGTGAATGGCGTGGTGATCGCGCAAGCTGGCGACTATGGGCAATTCCTGGGACGGCTCGATTTGGAGATAGACCCCACAACAGGCAAAATCACTGGACACACCGGCGAGCTGATCCCAGTCGGCGAAGACATCCCGCCCGAGCCCGAAACCGTGGCGGCGCTCGAAACCGAACGTGAAAGAATGCAGCAGATGATGCAGCGCGTGATCGGCGAGCTGCGCGCCCCAATCGACAAGGCCGACGACCGGCAGTGCGCGGCCGGCAATTTACTGGCCGATATACTACTGGATCGAGTCAAGGGGGCACACGTGGCGTTGGCGATGGTTTGCCATTGGACGACCGGCCTCGACGCCGGGCCGCTGACGCTTGGCGCGCTCAACAGCGCCCTGCGCTCGACGGGCAACCCGGCGCGGGCCGAGCTGAGCGGCGAACAAATCCGCCAGTTCCTACGCCAGGCGCTCAAGCCAGACAATGCCGCCCGCACGCTCCGGCCGCTGCGAGGGGTCCCGGTGGGCATGCCACACGTGGCCGGCATGTGGGTCAGGTACGATCCCGAATCATTCGAGCCGGTCGAAGTACGGATTGGCGGCGAGCCGCTCCAGGCGGAGCGCAAATACGTTGTCGCGGCGACCGACCTGGAATTTTCCGAGATCTTGAATTACCTGGTGGTTCCAGATCAGCAGGTTGAGTATGAAGTGCCGACCATCGTGCCAGAAGTGATGGAAGAATACGTCGCCAAATACTCCCCCCTCGGTGCACCGAGCGAGGGGAGGATCACACCATAAGGAGAAGGGTACATGATTGCAGAGATCAGGGCGCAAGAGCTCGACACGGAGCGTTTTATCGACGAGAAGGTAAAAGAGATCCGGCGCGCCGTGGGGGAGGGGTGGGCCATCAATGCCCTCTCGGGCGGTGTCGATTCGTCCACGGTCACGCTGCTGGGGCATCGCGCTTTGGGTGAGCGCCTGAAGACGGTGTTCATCGAAAACGGCCTCATGCGCGCGGGCGAAGCCGAGCAGGTCACCGGCTTTTTCCGCGCCCTCGGCGTCACGGTCGAGGTCGTCGACGCGCGGGCCGAGTTTTTTGCGGCACTCAAGGGTGTGACGGACCCCGAAGCGAAGCGCGAGGCCATCACGCAAACCTTCTACCGCCACGTCTTTGGCCGTCTCGTCCGCGAGAGCGGGGCCAAGTATCTGCTCCAGGGGACGATCTTGACCGACGTGGACGAGACCGTTGCCGGGATCAAGCGGCAGCACAATGTCTTCGAGCAGTTGGGGATTGACCCGCAGGCGGCGTTTGGCTACCGTATCCTGGAGCCGCTCATCCAATTGCGCAAGGACGGCGTGAGAAAGCTGGGGCAGGCGCTTGGGCTACCCCACAAGCTGTTCCAGCGCATCCCCTTTCCGGGGCCAGCGCTGGCCGCCCGCGTGATCGGCGAGGCAACGCCGGAGCGCATCGAGACGGTCCGGCAGGTCACGCAGGTGGTTGAGCGGCTGCTGGCGGGCTGCGGCGCCTTTCAATACCTGGCCATCTTGCACCAAGACCGGGTGACGGGAATGCGGCACGGCCGGCGCGCTTTCGGCCAGCAGATCGAAGTGCGCTGCTGGGACAGCGTGGATGCGCGCACGGCCACCCCTACCCGGCTCCCGTTCGAGCTCCTCGAGCAACTGGCGCAGGAGATCGTCCAGGCGGTGCCCGGTGTCGTCAGCGTCACCTACAACATAGCGCCCAAGCCGCCGTCGACGATTGAAGCCGTGTAACAAGTCACAGGAGGTCAACTTGAACGTGCGCACATTCTCACGTTGGCTGATCGCGCTCGTGTTGGTGTTGCCGGTCTTGGTGGCCGGCGACCCCACCCCAATCGCGGCGCGAACGCCGGCGTCAGCGTGGACATCGGTGGGCAGGGGCGGCCAGCCGGGGCAGGCTACGACATCGGCGCCGACGAGTACTATGGATTTCACCTCTACCTGCCGCTGGCCTTGAGAAACTGACAATACTTGCTTTGGGAGACTCTATGCAGATCAATCCTTTCAAGCTGGAGCGATATTTCGCCCGCTACGAGTTCAACGTCAAGTATTTGCTCAGCCCCTCAGATTGCGAAAGCATGCCGATGAGTGAACTATTGCAAATGGCCGACCCGGCAAGTCTATCGCTATGGAATGAGCTAAGATTGGGGTACACCGAGTCGCCGGGGCATCCACTCTTGAGGGCCGAAGCGGCCTGCCTCTACCAAACCATCGATGCTGATCATGTGATGATTGCAGCGCCTGAAGAAGCGATTTTCATCGCCATGCACACGCTGCTCAAGCCTGGCGATCATATTGTCTCTGTCTTTCCCGCCTACCAGTCTCTATACGAAATCGCGCGTGCGATCGGCTGCGAGGTGACACCCTGGACATTCGAGTTAGGCCCGAGTGGTTGGCGGCTTGACCTGGATCATTTAGAGGGCTTGCTCACCGACCACACACGGCTGCTCGTCCTCAACTTTCCCCACAACCCTACCGGCTACTTGCCGTCTCGCTCAGAATTGGATTCAATCGTGGAAGCGGCCCGCAAGCGCGGTCTGTATATCTTTTGCGATGAGATGTACCGCTTTCTGGAATATGACCCGGCCCGCCGCCTGCCGGCGATGTGCGATCTATATGAGAAAGGGATTTCCCTGTCGGGTTTGTCCAAGTCTTTTGCCTTGCCGGGGCTGCGCCTGGGTTGGCTTGCCACACAAGAACGAGCATTGCTGGAACGTTGGCTGACCTTCAAGGACTATACGACCATTTGCCATAGCGCGCCGAGTGAGATTCTGGGCATCATGGCGCTGCGGGCCAAAGAAGGCATCGTGGCTCGCAACCTCGGCATCATTCAGGGGAATCTAAAAATCGCCGAGCGGTTCTTTGCAGAACACGCCGACTGGCTTGCCTGGATCGAGCCTCAAGCCGGTCCAATCACTTTCCCGCGCTGGACAGGCGATATCTCGGTGGAGCAATTTTGCCAGGCCGTGCTGGAACAGCAGAGCGTAATGATCGTGCCGGGGAGCCTTTTTGATTTTCCGGGCAATCACTTCCGGCTGGGCCTGGGGCGGAAAAATCTTGGCGAGGCGTTGGAGCGTGTCGGAGCTTGCTTGAGCAGCTTTGGTGGTGGGGCCATTCTGAGGATTGCAGGTGATTATTTCCTGGTATAATGAAACATAATCACTCGTCGCCACTCGGCATATTCCGTAGCATCCGCCTCAACTTGGGGTATCGCCTGGCTTACAAACTGGCCGGGGCTTTCAAGATGGTGCAGCGTGCGCACCGCATCGTGAGCTATCAACTGTAAAATGACCATCATCGGCCTGGAAAGAGACGTCGTCAGGTTGGTTTCCTATCACCCCGGCTGGCCACGCCTCTTCGAAGAGGAGAAGGCACGCCTGCAGGCGGCTGTGGGCGCTTATGTCCTGGACATCCAGCCCATAGGGAGCACCTCCATCCCCGGCGGCGTGGCCAAGCCGATCATCGACATCGGAATAGCCGTCGAGAGTTTCGAGGGCGCCTTTGTGTGCGTGGGCCCCATGGAGCGGCTGGGCTACGAGTACGGAGGCGAAAACGGGATACCGCGCCGGCACTATTTTGTGAAAAGGGTCCCAGACACGACCCATCACGTGCACATGTTTGAGGAGAGCAATCCGGCCTGGGGGAATCACATCCTGTTTCGGGATTACATGCGCAAGCACCCGGCCGCCGTCGAGGAGTACACGGCCCTCAAGCTGGCGTTGGCCGAGCGATTCCCCCGCGACCGGGGGGCCTACACCGACGGGAAAGCCGCCTTCATCGAGCGCATCCTGTGCTTGGCCAGGTCAGACGAGGAGAATACACGCTGCAGTGGAAAAGCTATCAATTGGAATCAACTGAACAAGAGTAAATGAGATGTCTTTCACAATCTATGTCACACGCGACTTTGACCAAATGAGCAAGGTGGCCGCCGACCTCGTCGAGGCCGACATTCGCGAGAAGCAGTCAGTCAAGGACAAATACGTGCTCGGCCTGGCAACGGGCAACTCGCCCACCGGGCTTTACAAACACCTGGCCAAGGCGTTCAATGCCGGCCGGATCGACTCGAGCCGGGTCCGCTCGTTCAACCTGGACGAGTACGTGGGCCTCCCCGGGGAGAACGCCCAGCAACGCGCGCTCCACCCAGAGTCGTACAGCTACTTTATGGTGTCCGAGCTGTTCGCCTTCTTGAAGCGCAAGTTCCGCGAGACAAACGTGCCGTGGGGGACGCTGGTGGATCAAGCGGAACTGATCGAGGCGCTTGAGCGATACCCAGACTACTACGAGATGCGGGGGACAGACAAGGGTAAGGCAGTCGTCGTCAAGGACCACGCCAAGGGCGTCTTGCGCCTGGTCAAGGAGGAGATCCTGGACGCGTACGCGAACAAGATCGCATCCTTCGGCGGCATCGACCTGCACGTGATCGGCGTCGGCGGCCGAGGTCACGTAGCCTTCCACGAGAGCGGGATCCCCTTCGACGCCTACCCCGTGCTGCTCGTGAAACTGGACGACAACACCGTGGAGAACGCCGTCGTCGACGGGCACTTTGCGGCCATCGAAGAGAGCCCGCGATACGCCATCTCCATGGGTGCAGAACTGGTCTATCAGGCGCGAACCGTCGTCCTGCTCGCTAACGGTGCCCGCAAGACCGGCCCGATCTGCGAATCCGTCCTGGGCCCCGTCACCTGTGACGTCCCGGTCTCTTACGGCCAGACATTCGTGGACAAGGGCGGCACACTGGTCTACGTCCTCGACGAGCCGGCTGCCGCGGAATTACTGGCTCGCCGGTCCGAGGTCGAGGCCCGAGGGTACGAGATCGTTGACGTGCGCGACCAACCCTGCAAGCGGGTGTCGGACCTGGCATTTAGCCGTGACCCGAACACCGGCTGCGTGTGCTAGGAGGACCGGATGCAGGAGCGAATCATCGACCTGCTAGAACAGACAGGGCCGCGGACGGGCGCCGAGATCCATAAGGCACTAGGCGGCGAGAGGTTCGCGTTGTGGAAGACGTGCATGCTGTCGCCCCGGCTGGCGATTCGCAGGGTAGGACGGCGCTACGTCAGGCTCGACCGGCGGGTCGATGGCTACGCTCGCTTATCTCCATCCATCCTGAGGGAGTTTCTCACATACACGGTGGTGGGGCTCGCGGACGATCCCGCCGCGATGGACCTGTGGCAGAAGGAACTCGAGGCTCATATCAAGGGCGTCAGCCGGAAAAAGCTAGAACTGGCAACGCGTATCATGACTGACATTGCTGCACCGTTCACCGCTGGCGGCGAAGAGGAGAATCCGTTCTGTGTAGTCGTGGCCGGCGACATCGTCTACGAGATGGCACACGATGTGAATCGACCGGAGCGCAGCACCGGCAAGATGGTGCATGGCTCCGACCTGGACATCGTGGTGATCGTAAGCGACGAGGCGCCTGGCGAACTAGTCAACCAACTGGATGACGCCATCTACCGGAAGAAGTACCAGTACCTCAAGCATCCGGCCTTCCGTGAGGAGATCGACTACATCGTCAAGCGTTTTAGCAAGTTGTGCGAACAGGCCGAGTTCGACACCTTCCAGCGGATGGTGGCATGCAAGATATTGGACGAGGCGGTCTTGCTATACGGCAGCGGGAAGCTCTTCGCGGACGGAAAAGCTCTGCTGCGCGAGCGCGGGATCATCGACCGGCTGCGGGCGATGGAGCAGTCTGCCATCTGCATGCGGGAGCAGCGGGAGCGGCAGATGCTCGCCACCGATGAACAGGGCTTGCGTAGGGAGGACATGTTCCTCTTCTACCCCGACGAAGAATCCGAGGAGTTCGAGTAGATTTGGCAAAAAAGCTCACGAAGAAGTATAATGGAGAGGACAAAGAACAAGTTATCAAAAAGCAACTCGAGAGGGCACAATGGACTATACCTACACACAAATCGCCAAGATGATCGATCATTCGCTGTTGAATCCCACCACAACAGTCGAGGATTTGGAAAAAGGCTGCCGGCTGGCGTTGGCTTATGACGTAGCCAGTGTATGCCTCATGCCATACTTCCTCAAGCGCTGCGCCGAGATCCTGGCCGGCAGCACGGTCAAAGCCAGCACGACGATCGGCTTTCCCCACGGAGGGCATACGACGGCGGCCAAGGTCGCCGAGGCCCAACAAGCGTTGGCTGATGGCGGCCAAGAGCTGGACATGGTGGTCAACATCAGCCAGGTCCTCAGCGGCCAGTGGGACTATGTGCGAAACGACATCGAGGCCGTCGTCGACGTGACCCACGCCCGTGAGCAAAAGGTCAAGGTCATTTTCGAAAACTGCTATCTGAGTGACGAGCACAAGATCCGCTTGTGTGAGATTTGCAGCGAACTGAGGGCCGACTGGGTCAAGACTTCGACCGGCTACGGCACAGGTGGGGCCACGCCCAAAGACGTGGAGTTGATGCGCCGGCACACACCGGCCCACATCCAGGTCAAGGCGGCCGGCGGCGTGCGCACGCTGGACCAACTGCTTGAAATGCGCGCCCTGGGCGCGAGCCGCGCCGGGGCCTCCGGGACGGCGGCCATCCTTGACGAATGTCGGCAGCGCCTGGGGCTGCCGGCCATAACGGCGCTCAGCGCCAAAACGAGCGCATCGGGCGGTTATTGAGCCGCTTGCGCCATCGAGGACAGGATCGCCATAAACTCCTGGCGGCAGGTGCAAGCCATCAGTTGGTGCCTCCACCTGGCGGCGTCAGGCACGCTGCGTATGTATTTCGCAACGTGCTTGCGAAAGCGGAGCGCCCCCCACTCATCGCCGTAAAAGTCGACCATCAAGTCCAGGTGGCGGCCCATCACCGCCACCCTCTCGCCCAGCGGCACCTGCTCCAGATCCCGGCGCTGAAAGATCCACGGATTGCCAATCGCCGCGCGGGCGATCATCACCCCATCGCAGCCGGTGTGGCGCTTGATGCGCTCGATATCGGCCACGCGTACCACGTCGCCGTTGCCGATAACGGGGACGTGGGCAGCCTGCTTGACCTCGGCAATGGCGTCCCAGTTGGCCGGGCTGTCGTAATTCTGTGACTGCGTCCGCCCGTGGACGGCGATTAACGCAGCGCCGTTATCCTCCAATATCTTGGCCACCTCCAGGTAGTTGAGTGAGCTCTCGTCCCAACCCAGCCGCATCTTGGCGGTGACCGGCGCGGACAGCGTGCGGCAAAGCCGAGCCATAATGCGCCCGATCCTGGCCGGATCTTGGAGCAGGCAGGCGCCGGCGCCGCGCTTGAGCACCTTGGGCACCGAGCAGCCCAGGTTCAGGTCCACGATATCCACGCCCAACTGCTCCACCTGGCGGGCGGCCTGCTCCAGCGTATCTTCGTCTCGGCCAAAGATTTGGACCGACACCGGCCTTTCAATGGGGTCAAAGCTCAATATTTGCTCAGAGCGCCGGCTGCCGTAAGAGAGACTGGTGTCGAGGACAAACTCGGTGCAAGACACAGCCGAGCCGAACTCGCGGCACAGCCGGCGGTAGGGCTGGTCCGAAAAGCCAGCCATGGGGGCCAGGATCAGATCGCCGTAGATCGGGATATCGCGAACGATAAAAGTGGGCTCAAGTTTCATCCGGTGTTGTTTAGCCAGTCCAGCAGATAGGCAAACACCTGGCCCTGTTCCGGCTCGTTGTGGATCTCGTGATACAGCTCGTCCCATATCTTGAGCGTACAGCGGGAGCCTGCGGCGGCGGCAAAGTCGCGGCTGGCCTGCACAGAGCAGATCGGGTCCGCGCCGCCGTGCATCAGCAGCAGGGACAGCGGCAACTCGGCGGCATGCTCCAAGGCCCACGAGCCGGCGCTGAACATGTCCAACGCCAGGCGAGCCGTGATGCGGTCGTGAACCAAGGGATCGTCCTGGTAGGCGCGCACCACCACCGGGTCGTGCGAGAGACCAAGAGCGTCCAGGTCATTGGACATAGAAAAGGTTGGCCGCAAAGCATACATCGCTTTCCCAAGGGCAAGTTTCCAAGCCGGCGGCTCGGAGGCTACTCGCAGCAACGGCCCAGTGGCAATCACGCCAGACAGTTGAGGCCGGCGCTGCAAAGCATAGCTGAGCACCAGGGTGCCGCCCAGACTGTGGCCATACAGGAAACGAGGACAATCGGGGTGACGCTCAGTTGCCAAGCTCAGAAAATGAGCGATGTCGTCCAATAGGCACTCGTAGCTGGGCGCGTGGCCGCGTTGCCCGTCCGATTTACCGTGCCCGCGCAAATCAAAGGCTAACAGCGCATAACCGGCCTGGGCCAAAAAAGTTCCCAAGTGCGCGTAACGCCCGCTGTGTTCTCCCAGGCCATGCACCAGGCAAACGACAGCCTTAGGCTCGGCCTCAGGCTGCCAAACCTGGGCATAGAATCGTCCGTGACCCTCTGTTTTCCAGACAAACTCCAAGTGATGCACAAATCACCTCCTTTTTGTGACATGGATTCTTCTCTATAGTGTAGTCACAATAACGCGATTGTCAAGTGCGGGTTTCTTTTTCCAAAAAGTGGAAATCTGTGTGAGCAGACTGGAAAAAACAAGCCCGCCATCTGGCGTTAAGCTAGAGAGAGGATATTTCTCTACGGCATTCTAGCGCCGCCATTTCCTAATGGCGCTTTATATGGTATGATATGCATTAAGCACAAGGTGTGATATGTCCATCATGCTAGAGACACTGGCCAGTTATGTGCCAAATTTGATTGTGCGCCGCCTGGCTGCCAATCCCGCTCCCCTGACGGCGCCCCACGGCGAGCGTTTCCCGGCTGCGGTGCTGTTTGCCGACATCTCGGGCTTTACGCCGCTGGCCGAACGCATGGCCCAACGCGGCCCATCCGGGGCGGAAGAATTGACCATCATTCTCAATGCCTACTTTGGGCAGCTCATCGAGCTGGTGACCACCTTGGGCGGCGACGTCATCAAGTTCGCGGGTGACGCCGCGTTGGCGTTGTGGCCGGCTGGTGGTGAGAACCCAGAAGGCTCTAATGGCGAGCAAGCCCTGGCTACCGCCACCTTGCGGGCCGCGCAGGCCAGCCTGGCCTTGCAAATGATCTTGCACAACTATGAACCCACAGAAGACGTGCGTCTATCCATGCGATTGGGGATCGGGGCCGGCGAGATACTGGCAGCCAGTGTGGGTGGCCAGCGCGGGCGATGGGAATTCCTGGTAGCTGGCGAGCCGCTCGTTCAAATGGGTATAGCCAACAAACAAGCCAAACCTGGCGACGTCGTCCTGTCGCCCGAAGCCTGGGAGCTTGTGCGTGACAATTGCGCCGGCATCGCCATTCCCAACAAGGACAGGCAGGTGGGGAAAAACAGCGTGCGCCTGGAGGACGTGATCAACCCCCTTCCCCTTCGCTCACCCGCACCGATAAAACTGGCGCCTGAAATGGAAACTGCCCTCAAGGGCTATATCCCCGGCGCCATCCTGACCCGCCTGGACGCCGGGCAAACCGGCTGGCTGGCCGAACTCCGCCACGTGACCGTGGTGTTCCTCAACCTGACCGGCATCGATTTCGAAGCGCCGGATGCATTGCAGCAAATGCAAACCGTGATGCACCATCTACAGACCATCCTGTACCATTATGAAGGCAGCGTCAACCAGTTCATCGTGGATGACAAAGGCACGACACTGCTGGCAGCCTTCGGACTGCCGCCGCTGACCCACGAAGACGATCCGCTGCGCGGCGTGCAGGCTGCCATAGAAATGCAAGCCGAGCTGGGCCGTTTGGGGCTGCGCAGCGCGATCGGCATCACCAGCGGGCGGGTGTTTTGTGGCCGGCGAGGGAGCGAGCGGCGGCGCGAGTACGCCATGATCGGAGACAATGTCAACCTATCGGCCCGGCTGATGGTCGCCGCACCCGACAGCATCCTGTGCGATGAGGCCACCTACCATACCGCCTGCTCGCGGCTTGGCTTTGAGACGCTGCCCCACATGACGGTCAAAGGTAAAAAAGACCCCATTGCCGTCTACCGTCCCCTCTCGCCGGCTGAGGCCGCCGCCAAACACACCACTCAACCAAAGACGACAGCCGTCGACCACAAGTCCACAATAGTCGGGCGTGCGAAAGAACGCGCGATGTTGGAGGCCAAACTCCAAACACTGCTGAAGGACAGTCAAGGGGGCACCATCGTCATCGAGGGCGAGGCCGGTATCGGCAAGTCGCGGCTGGTCAGCGACCTGCTCGAACGGGCCAAGGGCCTGGGCATTCCGACCCTGAGCGGCGCCGGAGACGCCATCGAAAAGTCTACACCTTACCACGCCTGGCGGCCCGTGTTCCGGCAGTTCTTCAGCCTGGACACGCTGACCGACGCAGACGAGCGCCGGAAGCGGGTGTTGGAGCGGCTGCAAGCTTATCCCAACTTGATGCGCCTGGCGCCTTTGCTCAACGCGGTCCTGCCATTGGACCTGCCGGAAAACGACATCACGCGGCAGATGGACGGGCAAGTGCGGGCTGACAACACGCGCACGCTCCTGCTGCAACTGCTGCAAACGGCCACTGCCCAGTCACCCACCTTGCTCGTTCTGGAAGACGCTCATTGGATGGATTCAGCCTCGTGGCTGTTGACGCTGTTCATCGGCCAAGGCAGCCACTCGCTCCTGCTGGTCATTGTCGCGCGGCCATTGCTCGGTGCGCTACCCGAGGAATACTGCCAGATGTTATTCAGCGCGGACAACGCGCAATGGCTGAACCTGGAAGCGCTGTCGTTGGAAGATACGCTGGCGCTCGTGCGTCAGCAGTTGGGCGTCAAGTCACTGCCGGAAGCGGTGGCGGCTCTCATTCGCGACAAGGCCCAGGGCAACCCCTTTTTCAGCGAAGAAATGGCCTACGCCCTGCGCGATTCAGGGCTGATCCTCATCGACGAGGGCGAATGTCACATCGCGACTGGCGCCGGCAACCTGAACGAGCTGAGTTTACCAGACACGGTCCAGGGCATTATCACCAGCCGCATCGATCGCCTGCCCCCCTCGCAGCAACTGGCGCTCAAAGTGGCCAGTGTGATCGGGCGCGCCTTTGCTTTTCGCATCCTGCGCGACATTTATCCCCTCGAAGCCGACAAGGAGCACTTGGGCGATTACCTCGACGTTCTACGCCAGCTCGATCTCACGCCGCTGGACCCATCTCAGCCCGACTTGGGCTATACCTTCAAACACATCATCACCCAGGAAGTGGCCTATAACTTGATGCTCTTTTCGCAGCGGCAGCAGTTGCACCGCGCCGTGGCCGAGTGGTACGAGCGCACCTACGCCGACGACCTCAGCTCGTCCTACCCCCTGCTGGCGCATCACTGGAGCAAGGCCCAGGTGCCGGCCAAAGCCATTGCTTACCTGGAAAAAGCTGGCGAGCAAGCTCTGCACAGCTATGCCAACCGGGAAGCGGTCAATTTCTTCAGCCAGGCTCTCGAGCTGGTAGGGCCTCAGCTCGCTGATCAGTCAGCAGGGGCGTTGTCAGAACAGCGAGCCCGTTGGGAACGGCAATTGGGAGAAGCTTATCTGGGCCTGGGCCAACTGCGGGAAAGCCGCCAACACCTGGAGCAAGCGCTGATGCTGCTAGGCCAGGCGGCGCCAAGCTCGCGCCAGGGCCTGGTCCTGAGCCTGGGGGACCAAGTCGTGCGCCAAATAGTGCACCGCGCCTGGCTGGCCAGATTTGCCCGCTCCCCCCAGGCAAGCGAGGAAAAGACACGAGCAGCTATCGTTTCGATGGAAGCGGCCCGTGCCTACTGGGTGCTGGGCCAGGTCTACTTTTACGCCAATGAGGCGACGTTGAACATCAACGCCAATCTGCGCTCGCTCAACCTGGCCGAGGCGGCCGGCCCCTCTCCAGAGCTAGCGCTAAGCCACGCCAACGTCAGTGTCGCCGCTGGCCTCATTCCACTACATCCCATCGCCCGAGCTTACAGCCGCCGCGCGCGGGAGATCGCCCGCAGCGTGAACCATCTTCCCTCGTTAGCCTGGGTGCTGCTGTTGACCGCCGTTTACGATGCTGGCAGCGGCCAGTGGGAAGAAGCTCAAAAATCCCTCAAGGAAGCCATCGAGATATCCGCTCAGTTGGGAGATCGCCGCCGTTGGGAACAAGGCATGAACACCCTGGCAACCATCACTTACCTCCAAGGTAATTTCGCGAAAAGCGCCAGATTGTTCGCCGATCTCTACACCTCGGCTCGCGAGCGCGGCGATGTCCAATACCGCGCTTATGGCGTGCTTGGGCAAATTCGATGCATGCTCTCGCTAGGGCAAGTTGGGGCGGCCACCGTCCCCTTGGCAGAGTTAGACTTTTTGCTGGCCGAACACCTTGGGCGTTTAGAGGAGGTTCACGCTCACGGGTTAATGGCCCTGGCTTATAGTTACCAGGAAGAGCTCGACCTGGCTGGACGGGCCGCCGAAACGGCTTTGGACTTGATTAGCCAGTCTCGACCCATTTCTTACACACTGCTCCTGGCTTACTCACACGTGGCCCAAGTCTGCCTCAACCTGTGGGCGTCCGCCGAGCCGGAGGCAGCCGCATCGAATTTCAAATCCAGGGCCAAGCAAGCCTGTAGGGCCTTGGGACAATTTGCCCGCGTGTTTCCCATCGGCCAACCCAGCGCCTGGCTATGGCAGGGGCTATACGAGCAGATATCTGGTCGCCCGCACCGTGCGCAAGCTCTGTGGGGCAAGTGCCTGGAGACAGCCGGGCGCTTGGGGATGCCCTACGAACAAGGCCTGGCGCATTACGAGCTGGCCCAACACACCAGCGGCGCCAAAGGCCAAGAGCACTTGGCCCGCGCGGGCCAGGTTTTTAAGCAGTTGAACGCGGGTTATGACTTGAGGCGAGCTGGTATAGAGATGCCGGTCCTACAACATAGGGATGGGCTGGCATAGTAGAGACGTAGCATGCTACGTCTCTACTTGCGTCAATTCCAGATAACGGTATAATCAGGGGGTTGTTAAAACAGTTTCAGGTTCAAGGTCTCGGGTGCGAGACCCACGATGTCGCCATTCCTGAATAGTGCGCCATCTTTTTTTCTTGGTGAGGGAAAACGCATGCTTGGAAAAATCGCTTCGATACGCGACAGTTTGACCCGAACGCGCCAGACTGTCTTTGGCCGCGTGGCCACGCTGCTGGGGCAAACTGAAATCACGCCCGAGACCTGGGACGAGTTAGAGGCTTTGCTGATCCAGGCCGACATGGGAGTGGACACCACCTTATTCTTGCTGGAGCGCCTGCAAGCGCACGTCAAAAGCAAGGGGCTGACCCAAACCGGTCAGCTTCAAGACGTGCTCAAGGTCGAATTGCGCGTCCTGCTGGGAGAGGCGACTCCTATGAGCAGCGATGAAGCGCGTCCCTTGTCTGTCATCGTCATCATCGGTGTGAACGGCTCAGGTAAGACGACCAGCATCGCCAAGCTGGCGGCCTATTACAAGCAGCGCGGGCGCAGCGTGCTGCTGGCCGGGGCCGACACCTTCCGCGCGGCGGCCGGCGAACAGATCGACATCTGGGCCGAGCGAGCCGGTGTGCCACTAGTCGGCGGCACGCCGGGGGCGGACCCGGCCGCGATCGTGTTCGACGCCATCAAGGCTGCTCAGGCCCGCAAGGTCGATCTGGTCATCGCCGACACGGCTGGGCGGTTGCACACCAAGTATAACCTGATGCAAGAACTCGCCAAGGTCTGCAGCGTGGCGGCCAAGGCTTTGCCCGGCGCGCCGCACGAGACCCTGGTGGTCATCGATGCCACCACCGGCCAGAACGCGCTGACCCAGGCTCGCCTGTTTCGCGACGCGGTAAAAGCCAGCGGCGTGATCGTGACCAAGCTGGATGGCACAGCCAAAGGCGGGATGATTTTCTCGATCACGAATGGCTTGGGGCTGCCGGTGCGCTTTATCGGCACGGGCGAGAAAATGGGGGACATGGCTGAATTTGACGCGCAAGCCTTTGTGGATGGTTTGTTCGATTAGTAGGGGCAGGGTAACCCCGCCCCTACCATCTATTTTCGAGGAGTAAAAAAAGATGGAAGAATCACGCTCACGCCTGGTCGAGTTGAATGCAAGAATTGCCAATCTACTGGAGCGTCTTTGACATAGCCGGCAAGCAGCAAGAGCTAGTCAAGCTAGAGAAACACGCTTCAAGCCCATGTTTTTGGGACGATCCAGAAACAGCCCAAGCGGACATGCGCCAATTGACCGCCTTGCGTGCTGAGGTAGATAATTGGACCGGGCTGCAAAGCCGAGCCCGCGACGCATTGGATCTGTTGGAACTGGCTCAACTTGAATCAGATGAGACTCTGCTTGATGACGTGCTAGCTGAAACCGGCCGGCTGGAGGCCGAGCTGGAACAGCGTGAATTCACCCTGCTGCTTTCCGGGCGGCGCGATCGCGGTGATGCCATCCTGGCGATTCACGCCGGCGCCGGCGGTGTAGACGCCCAAGATTGGACCGAGATGTTGATGCGCATGTATCTGCGCTGGGCCGAACAACACGCTTACAAAAGCAGTATCCTGGATCAGATGGGCGGCGACGAGGCCGGTATCAAAAGCGTGACCATCGCTATCGAAGGCGAATACGCCTACGGCTACTTGCGCGCCGAACGGGGCGTCCATCGCCTGGTGCGACTCAGCCCGTTTGACGCCGCCCATCGCCGCCACACCTCGTTCGCCCTGGTCGAGCTTTGGCCAGACATTGGCGAAAACAGCGAGATCGTCATCCAGCCAGACGATCTCAGGATAGATACTTTTCGTGCCTCCAGCGCCGGGGGTCAACACGTGCAAAAGAACGAGACGGCTGTGCGCATCACGCACCTACCCAGCGGGCTGGTGGTGAGCTGCCAAAACGAGCGCAGCCAAACCCAAAACCGCGAAAACGCGCTCAAGGTACTGCGCGCGCGCCTGGCCGAACTGGAGGAACGTAAGCACCGCCAAGAATTAGCCGAGTTAAAGGGCGTTCACGTCAGCGCCGAATGGGGTAGCCAAATTCGCTCCTACGTACTGCACCCCTACCAGATGGTCAAAGATCACCGCACCGAGCACGAAACAGGCAATACAACGGCGGTGTTGGACGGGCAGCTCGACAAGTTTATGGAAGCTTATCTGCGCTCGATCATAGGCGAAAACGAGTAGTTGTTAGAAACCGTTTTTTTCCAAAAACCCAGCTTCTGAGGTATAATTCACATCAGACACCATAGATAGAAGGAACAAGCATTGCGCGCTTTGATCACAGGCGCTGCCGGTTTTGCCGGCAGCCATCTTGCCGATTATCTTTTGGAACAAAGCACCTGGCAGGTAAGTGGCTGTATCTTGCCCGGCTGGGACCGTTCGCTGCTCGACCGCCGGGTGGACTGCCTGGAAGTCGATTTGCGTGACCTCGAGGCGACCCAAGCCATGCTTGAGCGGCACACCCCGGACGTGATTTTTCACCTGGCGGCCCAGGCCTACGTCCCCGTGTCTTGGGACGATCCATGGGACACGCTGGAGAATAATATCCGCGCCCAAACCAACATTCTCAACGCCCTGGTCAAGCTAGGCGCCAAGGCTCGTGTGCTGGTCATTGGCTCCAACGAGGAATATGGGCGCGCACCGGCAAGTGCCATGCCGCTGCGCGAAGACACGCCGCTGCGCCCCGAGAGTCCGTATGCCGTCAGCAAGATCGCCCAAGATTACCTCGGGCTGCAGTATTTTCTCAGCCACCAGATCCCGTGCGTGCGCGTGCGCCCGTTCAATCACATTGGTCCACGCCAGTCAGACAGATTTGTCGCCTCGGCCTTTGCCAGGCAAATCGCGCAGATAGAGGCTGGCCAACAAGAGGCCGTCATCCGTGTTGGCAATTTGAACGCACAACGCGACTTTAGCGACGTACGGGATATGGTGCGCGCCTACCACCTGGTTGTGACCCAAGGGGAAGCCGGCGAGGTGTATAACATCGGCTCCGGCCAGCCCCGCAGCGTACAGTCGCTCCTGGACATCCTGTTATCCTTGAGCCAAGTGCCCATTCGGGTCGAAATCGACCCAGCGCGTTTGCGCCCGTCCGATACGCCCCTGAGCTATTGCGACGCCAGCAAAGTGTGCGCAACAACAGGCTGGACACCTCGCATTCCGTTCGAGCAAACGCTGCGCGACACGCTCGACTATTGGCGCACGAGGGTGAAAACCTGAAACCTGAAACCTTTATGGAGTACACACATGACAAATACTAAACGCGCCCTGGTCACCGGGATCACCGGTCAAGACGGCAGTTACCTGGCCGAGTTTCTCCTCGATCAAGGCTACCAAGTCATCGGCATGGTGCGGCGAAGCTCGGTCATCAACATCAACCGCATCCGCCACATCCAGGACAAAATCACGCTGGTACAAGGTGATTTGCTGGACGAGGCCTCACTCATTGGCCTCTTGCGCGAGTTCCGGCCGGCAGAAGTCTATAACCTGGCAGCGCAGTCCTTCGTGCCCACTTCGTGGCAACAGCCGGTGCTGACCGGCGAGATAACGGCCCTCGGCGTAACCCGCCTGCTAGACGCCATCATGATGGTGGACAAAGACATTCGCTTGTACCAGGCGTCGAGCAGCGAGATGTTTGGTAAGGTCCAACAGGTGCCTCAGACAGAAAAAACGCCGTTTTACCCGCGCAGCCCGTATGGCGTGGCGAAATTATACGGTCACTGGATCACGGTCAACTATCGTGAAAGCTACGATCTGCACGCCACTTCGGGCATCCTGTTCAATCACGGCTCACCCCGGCGTGGGATCGAGTTTGTCGAGCGCAAGATCGCACTGGGCGTGGCGGCGATCAAGACCGGCCGCGCCCAAGAACTGCGCCTAGGGAACCTGGAATCTAAACGCGACCTGGGCTTTGCCGGCGATTACGTGCAGGCCATGTGGCTCATGTTACAGCAAGATCAACCCAAGGATTACGTGATCGCCACCGGTGAAACACACTCGATCCGCGAGATGTGTGAAGTGGCTTTTGGGCACGTTGGACTGGACTACCAGGACTATGTGGTGATCGACAAGCGCTTTTTCCGCCCGGCTGAGGTAGATTTGCTGGTGGGTGACCCGAGCCTGGCCAGGCAAGAGCTGGGCTGGGAACCGGCGGTGGACTTTCAAGCCCTGATCCGCATGATGGTCGAGGCGGACATCCAGGCGCTCGAACGCGGCGAGCGCTTTCCCGACGTAACCGAGATGACGACCCTAAGAAGGTGATGACCCTAAGAAGGTGATGACCCTAAGAAGGTGACGACATTGAGAAGATGACAACTCTAAGAGGATGTTATTCATCGACATATGCCACGACATACGCGCCAAAGGTCCCTGGTGAAACGACCTCGACTCAGGCACCCAATCGGTAACTATGGAACACGTACAGCTCAGGCTGATGACATATAACGTCGGGGGCAAGCGCAAGGCTGCCGAACCCA